>JAISTS010000023.1 GCA_031272455.1 Tannerella sp.
GAAGGCAAAGCCGACTTCGGTTACAACGCACGCACCGACAAGTATGAGAACCTTGTCAAGGCAGGCGTCATCGATCCCGCCAAGGTTGCCCGCGTAGCCCTCGAAAACGCCGCATCCATCGCAGGAATGTTCCTGACAACGGAATGTGTCGTAGCCGAGAAGAAAGAAGAACATCCTGCTCCCGCCGGTCCCCCGATGGGCGGAGGTATGGGTGGAATGATGTAATTCATACTTTTAATTTTTTAATGGATGGATGAGTTGCAGGCAGCAATGCCTGTAACTCATTTTTTTTTGCCGTAAAAAAAGGGGATAACTCACTCGGATATAAAACGTTGCGTCAATCCGTCGAAGGCGTCAATTCGGCGGTCGCGCAGGAAGGGCCACCAGCGGCGCACCTGTTCGCTGCGTGTCAAGTCGATATCGACTGTGGCGACGGCTTCACTGTCGGCGGGCAGCTCGCATAGCATCTCGCCCTGAGCGCCGACGGCAAAACTGCTGCCCCAAAACTCTATTCCGGCGGTTTGCGACGAAGGGTCAGGCTCTAATCCCGTACGGTTGACGGCTACGAGCGGCAGTCCGTTGGCTATGGCGTGTCCGCGCTGCACGGTCAGCCATGCGTCGCGCTGGCGTTGCTTTTCGTCGGGTGTGTCGCCGGCATCCCAGCCTATAGCCGTGGGGTAGATCAGTATGTCGGCACCTTGCAGAGCCATCAGTCGCGCCGCTTCGGGATACCACTGGTCCCAGCATACCATCACGCCGAGCTTGCCGACGGATGTTGCGATGGGTCGGAAGCCCGTGTCGCCGGGGGTGAAATAGAATTTTTCGTAGTACGCGGGGTCGTCGGGGATGTGCATCTTGCGGTAGCGTCCGGCTATCGTTCCGTCGCGCTCGATGACCGTGGCGGTGTTGTGGTACAGTCCTGCGGCGCGTTTCTCGAACAGCGAGAGAACGAGCACGACGCCGGCTTCGCGTGCTGTCTTGCCGAAAATTTCGGTCGAGCGTCCGGGAATTGTCTCGGCGAGGTCGAACATCGAAGTGTTTTCTATCTGACAGAAATACAGCGTGTTGTGCAGTTCTTGAAGCACGACAAGCTCTGCGCCGCTGCGGGCACATTCACGGATTTTTTCGCATAGCCGCGCGATATTGTTTTCGGCGTCGGGCGTGTTTTGCTGTTGGATAAGTCCTGTTTTCATTGTCGTTCGTTTTTATGTGATTATGCCTTCGGGATATTGCATCGTCAGGCAGTGCAGCGAGCCGTGCTGACGGATAAGCGCTCGGCAGTCGATACCGATGATTTCCCTGTCGGGGAATACTTCAGCAAGCGTTTTTTGAGCTGTCGCATCTTTGGAGCTGCCGTAGGTTGGAACGAGGACAGCGCCGTTGATAATCAGGAAGTTGGCATAAGACGCAGGCAGGCGTTCGCAGTTCTCTATTATAGCATCAGCCATAGGTAGCGGGACGAGGCGATAGGGCTTTCGGTCGAAGGTTTTCAGCGATTTAAGCTCATTTTCCAGCGCTTGCAAACTGTGAAAATGCGTGTCGTCGGTGTCGTCACAGCTGACGTAGGCTATTGTGCGCTCGTCGCAAAAACGCGCCAGCATATCGACATGCCCGTCGGTGTCGTCGCCTTCGAGACAGCCGTTTTCGAGCCAGATTATGCGTTTGGTACCAAAAAAGCACATCAGCGCATTGTTCATTAGCACTTCATCGAGATGCGAATTACGGTTGGGCGCGAAGATACAGCGCTCGGTGGTCATCAGCGTACCGCAGCCGTCGGTTTCTATGCTGCCGCCTTCGAGCACGAAAGGCGTGAGGTCGCAGCGTTCGACGTCGGATGCAAATGTATGACTGTCAAAAAGTTGTCGCGTTATCAGGTTGTCGTGGCAGGCAGGAAATTTCATTCCCCAGCCATTGAAAACGAAGTCGTAAACCACCGGTTTGCCGTTGCAAAACACCGTTATACCGCCGTGATCGCGTGCCCAAGTGTCATTCGACCGTATTTCGCGAAAGATGACGCGGCTCTCGTCGATTGTGCCGAGCTGGGCGCGTACTGTTTGTTCGTCGGCGCAGACTATCAACGCTTTTTCGTGTCGCATCACAGCGCGGGCTATGTTGACAAAACACGGCAGCGCTTCGTCCATCGTCGGCGCCCAGTCTGTCGCTTCGTGAAGCCATGTCAGTTGTACGGCGCTTTGCGGATGCCATTCGGCAGGAAAAAAAATCTCGTCCATCGCGACAAAGGTAATGATTTATTTTCGCATACTAAATTCGCAGCCGCAATAGGTCTGATTGTAGAAGTCATACTGCCGTATGAGTTCATTGCGTCGCTGTGTCAGTCCGCCTCGGCGCCAGTTGCGCGTATAAAACCGCATTCCGGGGTGAAGTGAGGCGGCGTGATAGCCTGCGGCGTCGATTTGCAGCAGGTCTTTCCATCGCGACGAGGCAAGTGTCGTTGCGAAGACGTCAAAACCGTTGGCGTGGGCATAGCGGGCTGCTTCGGCAAGTCGCATCCTGAAACATAACGAGCATCGTCTGCCGCGTTCCGGCTCATTTTCAAAGCCTTTGACCTGTTCTAACCAGCTGTCGTGGTCGTAATCGCAATCGACAAAGTCAAGGTCGAGCGCTTCGGCGTAGCGTTTGCTTTCTGCTTTGCGGCGTTCGTATTCGCTGCTTGGATAGATGTTGGGATTGAAATAAAACAGCGTGGGCTTCAATCCGTTAGCCATCATCCATTCGACTACGGCGCCCGAACACGGAGCGCAGCAGCAGTGAAGCAGGATTCGTTGTGTCGTCGTCGCGGTCATTTACCTTTGATTATATCTTCGGTAACGGCAAAAACGGTAACCGGTCCGAGCAGTCCCGACGGTTGCAGTTGCGAGTTAGCTTTCCAAGGATTGACGCTTGCCCATGTACGGCGCTCACTGACAGGCAGTTTGGCGTCGCCGATAAGCCGGTTCATCCAGTTGTTTACGACTTCGACTTCGAGGGTATTTTCGCCCTGCTGCAAAAACGCTGTGGCATTGACGCGGCGCGGCGCCGTCCACACTCCGCCGAGGTCGTGCCCGTTGAGCTTGACTTTTGCCATCACCATCACCTGTCCGAGGTCGATATACACCTGCTTATTGGAGGGGATTTCGCCGACGTCGAACGAGGTTTTGTAAATTGCCGTTCCCGAAAAATAGCGTATGCTCTCGTCGGTGAACGACGCCCAGTCTTGCAGGTCGGTCATTATGATTTTCTCGTTTGGTCCGCGTTTGCCGCTTTCAAACGACACTTCCCAAGGATTGTTGACGTTGCAAATCAAGTCTTTTTCGGGGAAATTATCCAAGGAGTAGGAAATCGGTTTGCCGCTTTGCCTGAAGATGACGAAAGCGCTTTCAAACGGCTGTAATTCAAGCGGTACGATGGTCGATGTGTTCGTTTGCGTGAAATCGGGAAGATAACGTATTTCGGTTGTCAGCGGGTTCCACAGTTCGGGCGCTTTGCCTGTTGTACGAAATTCGGGTGCGAACGCAACAGTGCGGTCGCTCTGGTTCGAGACGAAATAGATGTCGCCGTCGTTCAGTTGGCGGTGGATAAACAGTATCGGGCTGTCGGCGACGGTGAAGTCGGGACGGACGCCGAGCGCATCGAAGGCATCGCGCATCGTTGT
The DNA here is from genome assembly GCA_031272455.1 of Tannerella sp. GTDB lineage: Bacteria > Bacteroidota > Bacteroidia > Bacteroidales > Tannerellaceae > Tannerella. The sequence continues at coordinate 3,653 of JAISTS010000023.1, forward strand.
ACCGTCGGCGAAGACCTTGCCTTTCAGATTCTTACGGGCGTCGCCCCAGAGTTCGTTGGCGATAGTTTTCACTTCGTCGTCGGCGGCAGGATAGCCCGTAAGACTTGGTGAGCGTTGTGGTGCAGGACCTAAAATTGCCAGTCCGTCGTTGACCAAATCGCGTATTTTGCGGAGCAGTTCGGGGCGCATCGTTTCGAGTTTGGGCAGCACGAGAAGGCTGTATTGCATACCGTCGGGCAGCGTCAGTTTGCCGTTTTTGACTGTGGCTCGCGTCATCAGCACTTCGGCGTTGATATAGTCGAAAGAATAGCCTGCGGGCAGTTCGGGGTCGCATACGCCGGTCATTTTCGGAGCATCTTCGCCGATGAAATATGCTGCGTCGGCGACGTACAGCCCCTGTTGCAGCATAAAATTGCAACGTCGAAGGTAGTCGCTGAACACGTTCATCTGACTGAACCACGTGTTTTTGCGGTTAAATTCGTTGCCAAACCAAGCCGTTACGCCCGGATCCCTGTCTTCAAACGGTTGATGAATGTAAACGTGGAGCAGGCTGCTGTTGATGCCTTCGGTAAAGAAACGGTCAACGCGCTGTTTCATCACGGCGGGATAGCGGCTAAAGACGGGACCGCCGCTGGTGCACGACTCCGCCCATATTTTACGTTTGCCGTAGATATGTCCGCACGACGAGGCGGCACGGTTTTCGATATCGCCAAGCGAGCCTTCGCTCCAGAACTCGCCGCTGATTTCGTCCGACTGTCCTCCATATTGCAGAAATTCGCCGGGGAAGCCCCAGTGACCGTAATTTTCGAGCCAAGTGGTCAATCCGTGCTGATGGCTGATTTCGCGCAGTCCGGCTACATAATCGTAGGACACGCGGTCGGCTATAAACCTGCGCAAATCCCAAAGAAAACGGTCGGAAATATCGCGACTACCCACTACTTTTCCCTGTAAGACAGGCAGATAAGGCATGGGACTGTAGCCATATTCGGCGCTGAATTTTTCTATCAGGCTATCTGTCCAGTTCTGACCGCCGGTCTCGTAGCTGTCTTCGACGAGAATTTTGAAGCTCATGCGGTCGGCGGCGGGAATACGTCGCAGCATCTCGCCAATATAAGCGTCGAAATGCGTTTCCACGTGCCTGCTGTTCATTTTATCCACTTCGGGACCGGTCGCTTCGGGCGATGCGGGACTGTTGGTAACGCCGGTCGGCAGCATCGCCGTGTTTGAAATAATCCATTCGCCGTCGGGCGCATCCCATTCGAGAACGCCGTCGGGCGACACGTTTGCCGTCAGATCTATAACTTTCGTATAATCAATGGCATACGAGGCGGGGGCTTCGGGTTGCTCGTCCCAAAGATATTCGTCCCACATCGGCAATGGCGTCTGAAACATCTTTGCAAGCGTTTTTTCGGCATAGCGTTCGACCATCGGGACAGACGAAATCATTATTTCCGCCTCGCCGCCGCCTTCTTTCGCCATATCGAAACGGAAAGTCGAGGCTGATGTTTCGGGCAGAGCGATGACGACGGGCGCCAGCGGGTCGAAACCGACATGGAGAGCCACGTTGCTGCGGTCGATGCTGATTTTTTTCAGCGAACGGTAGCTATCGCCCTCTTTGACAAACAGTTCGGCTTCGGTCTTTATCGGCTGCATCGCTTTAAATATTAATGTACGCGCGACAAATGGACTGCCGGAGCTGATTTCTACCGAAGCTGTCTGTCCTTCTGTTTTGCTGATTTTTGCGCTCTGCTGTACGACAGGCTCATCGGGCGTCGGAACGGGATATGCTATAACGCGCACGGATTGAGCGTCTTCTCTTGCTTTCGGAAGGTTGATTTTCAGATGTTTACCACCCTCAACCTGCACATCGGCAGAGGCGAGATAGCGCATACTTTCTTCGGGTTTGATCCATGGTCCGCCGGACTGGCTCCAGCCCGGACTGTTGAACATTCCGATTTCGATGCCGAGTTCCGAAGCCTTTCTCAGCGCTGCGTGGACGGCATTCCACCATTCATCCGTAAAAATTTTGACATCGCCGTAAGGCACGCCGTCGATACCGACATTGCCAATGAAAGCCCGACCGATGCCTGCCGACTTCATAGCTTCGAGGTCGCGTTCGACCGATTCAGCCGAGATATTGTCGGAAACCCAGTACCAGTAAACGCCAAGTCGGATGCTGTCGGGGATATGTCGAAAACCTGTTTCCACTTCGGGAAACGAAACGTCGCTGCGCGCTGTTTTATCGGCGCAAGCAAGGAAAATCACCGCGCAAATCATCCCTGAAAGGCATAATGCGGTGTGATTAAAAATATTACTGCTTTTCATATTTTCAATAATAACAAAATTTACGGGCGTAAAGATATAATTTTCTTGAATAATTACCGTAATTTTGCAGCGAAAAATGTTCAGATTTGAAAGATTTTATAATAACTGAGGAAAAAACCGAAAAAGCCGTGCTGGTCGGACTTATCACTCCCGAACAGAACGAGCGGCAGGTCGAGGAATACCTTGACGAGTTAGCGTTTTTGGCTGAAACAGCGGGAATTAAGCCTGTCAAAAAGTTCAGTCAACGCTTAGCTATGCCCCACTCTGTTACGTTTGTCGGCAGCGGTAAACTGCAACAAATCGGCGAATATGTGGAGGAGCACGAGATCGGCATTGCGATATTCGACGACGAGCTGTCGCCCAAGCAGTTACGCAATATCGAGAAGGAGCTTAAAGTCCATATTCTCGACCGTACAAGTCTGATTCTCGACATATTCGCCCGTCGCGCACAGACGGCTCATGCGCGTACTCAGGTCGAACTTGCGCAGTATCGCTATATGCTGCCCCGTCTGACGCGCCTGTGGACACACCTCGAACGGCAACGCGGCGGCAGCGCTATGATGCGCGGACCGGGCGAGACGCAGTTAGAGACGGATAAACGCATCATTCAGGACAAGATAGCGAAGCTGAAACGCGACCTCGAAGAGATTGACCGTCAGAAATCGTCGCAACGCAAAAACCGTGGCAAATTAGTCAGGGTGGCGCTGGTGGGATACACAAACGTCGGTAAATCAACGCTTATGACGCTGCTGAGCAAAACGGAGGTCTTTGCCGAAAACAAACTGTTTGCCACGCTCGACACGACGGTGCGTAAGGTGATTATTGACAATTTGCCATTTTTATTGTCTGATACTGTGGGATTTATACGCAAACTGCCGACCGAGCTGGTAGAGTCGTTCAAATCGACGCTCGACGAGGTGCGCGAAGCCGACTTGCTGCTGCACGTGGTCGATATTTCGCATCCGACGTTTGAGGAACAGATGGTTGTGGTGGATAAAACGCTTGTCGAAATCGGTTGCAGGGACAAGCCTGTTATCGTCGTTTTCAACAAGACAGACGCTTTCACCTTTGTTCAGAAAGACGAGGACGACCTGACGCCAAGTACGCGCGAAAACATATCGTTGCCGGAGCTTAAAGACACGTGGATGAGCAAGTTACCCGATGGTTGTGTCTTTATTTCCGCCAAAGAACATACGAACATCGAGCCGCTGAAAGCCCTGCTGTACGAAAAAGCTAAAGCTATTCATGTTCAGCGTTTTCCGTATAATGATTTCCTGTTTCAGCATTACGACGAAGAAACCGATTGAAACAATTATTTCGCTTGTAACATTTTGTCTTTGAGATATTTGCCCGTATAGGAGTTTTCGCAGGCAGCGATTTCGGCAGGCGTTCCGGCACAGACGACAAAACCGCCTTCGATGCCGCCTTCGGGACCCAAATCAATCACATAATCAGCCGACTTGATAACTTCGGGATGATGTTCGATAATGACTATCGTATGCCCTTTGGCTATCAGTGCGTTAAAGGCGCCGAGCAAGGTTTTGATGTCGTGGAAATGCAGCCCTGTCGTCGGCTCGTCGAAAATGAACATCGTCGATTCCTGCTTTTCCATTCCGAGGTAAGATGCCAACTTAACGCGCTGATTTTCACCGCCCGACAACGTTGATGAGGTTTGACCTAATTTGATGTATCCAAGTCCGACGTCCTGCAAAGGAGTGAGCTTTCTTACTATCTTGCGGGCTGTGGAGTCGGAGCTGGCGCCGAAGAACTCAATTGCTTGGTCAACAGTCATTTCCAGCACATCGTAAATATTCGTGCCCTGAAACTCAACTTCCAGAATATCAGGATTAAACCGCTTGCCATGACACATATCACATTCGAGCGTGATATCTGCCATAAACTGCATCTCTACCGTTATATGCCCTTCGCCCTTACATTCTTCGCATCTGCCGCCCTCCTTATTGAATGAAAAATATGCCGAAGTATAGCCCATTTGCTTGGCTAAAGGCTGATTGCCAAACAGTTGGCGGATATCATCGTAAGCGCCGATATAAGTTACCGGATTCGAGCGCGAACTTTTGCCAATAGAATTTTGGTCGATAAATTCCACATAATGAAGCCTTTTGATGTCGCCTGTTATGGCATCACATTCGACAGCGTGCGAAGCGTTATCAAGCAGTCGCCGCAGTCCGCCGTAAAGTATGTCGCGCACCAAAGTGCTTTTGCCTGAGCCACTTACGCCTGTTACCACAGTCATCACGTGGAGCGGGAATTTGACATTTACACCCTTCAAATTATTCTTGCGTGCGCCTTTTATTTCAATGTATTCGTTCCATTTTCGATAGAACGGCGGCAACGGGATGCTTTCTTTTCCGGTCAGATAATTCACTGTATAGCTGTCTGTTGACGCACCCAACTCATCCGTTTTACCCTGATAAATTATTTCGCCGCCAAGACGTCCGGCTTGCGGTCCGACGTCGATGATATAATCGGAAGCGCGGATTATTTCTTCGTCGTGCTCGACAACTACTACCGTGTTACCCAGCTCTTTAAGATTACGCAAGACGTGTATGAGTCGGTCTGTATCACGCGGATGGAGACCGATACTCGGCTCGTCGAGGATATACAGCGAACCTACAAGGCTGCTGCCTAACGACGAAGCCAGCCTGATGCGCTGACTTTCGCCACCCGAAAGCGTTGACGATAAGCGATTTAGCGTCAGATAGCCCAGTCCGACGTCGAGCATAAATTGCAGTCGCGTCCGTATCTCGGTCAGCAGTCGTTTTGCCACAACTGCGTCTGTTTCATTGAGTTGCAAGTCATCAAAAAACGTTTTCAGGGTAGCAATCGGCATCGACGCAAGTTCGGATATCGTCTTACCGCCAACTTTTACATACGAGGCTTCCTTTTTCAGGCGGCTTCCACGGCACATCGGACAGGTCGTTTTGCCCCTGTAACGCGCCAGCATCACGCGATACTGTATCTTGTAAACGTTGTCTTCGACAAATTTAAAAAAGTCGTCGATGCAGGGCACGCCACTCGCTCCGTGCCACAAAAAGTCTTTCTCTTCATCCGTCAGATTGTAATATGCACGATGAACGGGAAAATCGTATTTCGCTGATTTATTGATAAATTCGCGCAGCCATTCGCTCATCGTTTCGCCTTTCCAGCAGACGACGGCGCCCTCGTAAACCGACAGGCTTTTGTCGGGGATGACAAGATTTTCGTCTATTCCGAGCACTTTTCCGTAGCCTTCGCACTTAGGGCAGGCGCCGACGGGATTGTTGAAGTTAAACATCAGATCTGAAGGCTCTTCAAACACGATACCGTCGGCTTCAAACCGTTTCGAGAACTCAAAAACTGCAGTTTCATCGGGCAGATGCACCCTCAAACGGCAAGTGTCGTGTCCTTCGTAAAATGCTGTTTCGACCGAATCGGCAATCCTGTTTTTCAGCAGTTTATCGTCAGAAACGGTGTGGCGGTCGATCAACAGCTCAATTTCCGTTTGCTTCAGCAAGTCTTTGTCATTCAGGGCATCGCTGATACGCACAACTTCGCCGCCGACTTCGAGCCTCGTATATCCCTCTTTCATAAGGATTTGCAGCTGTTCTTTCATCGTTCGACCTTTCGGCAGCACGACCGGCGCATAAATGGCGAAGCGCGTCCCTTCAGGATAGCTGAAAACCGTTTTTATCACGTCGCTGACCTGATGTTTTTTGACTTCCTGACCCGAAATCGGCGAGATCGTCTTGCCGACACGGGCGTAGAAAAGGCGCAGATAATCATGTATTTCGGTCGAGGTACCGACGGTCGAGCGCGGATTGCGGACGCTGACTTTCTGCTCGATAGCTATGGCGGGCGGGATGCCGGTGATATAATCACATTCGGGTTTGCTCATTCGTCCGAGAAACTGGCGGGCATACGACGACAGACTTTCGACGTAGCGACGCTGTCCTTCGGCATAAAGCGTGTCGAAGGCGAGCGACGATTTGCCGCTGCCCGACAGTCCGGTAATCACAATAAATTGGTCGCGAGGGATATCCACGTCAACGTTTTTCAGATTGTTGACGCGCGCCCCCTTGATATGGATGCAAGTATCTGTTTCGACCGTTTTTGGCTGTTTCTGCTTTTTCACACCAATCTGTTAATCAATATTTTCGAGCGTAGCAGTCAGAAATTTCCAGACTTTGCCTACCGACTCGATTTTCACTGCTTCGTCGGGCGAATGGGGATGTTTCAGGTCGGGACCGAACGAAATCATATCCATATCGGGATAAGCCTGCTGTATGATGCCACATTCGAGACCGGCGTGTATCACTTTGATCGACGGCGTTTTACCGTATAGCGTGCGATAGGTTGAGCGCATAGTGTTCAGTATCGGCGAGTTGATGTCGGGTTGCCAGCCGCCATAACCGCTCCCCTGCTCCACTTTGGCTCCGGCAAGCGAAAAGACGCTTTCGAGCGACGAACAAATCCAGTCTTTACGGCTGTCGGACGAGCTTCGGGCAAGGATTTTGATTTCTATCTCGTTTTGTCCGGCTTTGATAGTGGCAAGATTGGACGAGGTCTCAACCGTGTCGGCAAAATCGTTCAGCAGACTTATCACGCCGTTAGGACAGCCTTCGACGGCATTAATCAGGTCATCTTGAACTTCCTCAGGGATAAGCGATTGCGGCATCTCCGCCATCTCGGCTTTGAACACTATTCCCGTCTCGATTCCTGAAAATTCTTTGGTGAAAATATCCTGATAATCAGCGACTAATTCCCATAGCGCTTCGACATTGTCGGGTGGCAGGGTAACGACAGCCACAGCTTCGCGCGGGATAGCGTTGCGCAGCGTTCCGCCGTCGATATGCGCCAGTCGGACGCCAAGCTCTTGCACGGCTTCTTTCAAAAATCTGCAAATCAGCTTATTGGCATTTGCACGTCCAAGGTTGATGTCGATCCCCGAATGTCCGCCTTTCAATCCGCTGATGCTGATTTTCACCGCTACATCGCCATCAATCGATGGGGCGCTTTCTTTATAGCTGAACGAAATATTCATATCTGTTCCGCCCGCACATCCGACAAACAGTTCGCCTTCCTCTTCCGAGTCGCAATTCAGCAGTATGCGCCCCTTCAAAAAATCGGGTTTCAGTCCGAAAGCGCCAACCATTCCGTCTTCTTCGTCGGTGGTGAAAAGCGCTTCCAATGCGCCGTGTTTCAGCGATTTATCTGCGAGGACAGCCATTATCAGCGCCACTCCGATGCCGTTGTCGGCTCCGAGTGTTGTCTGGCGGGCTTTCACCCATTCGCCGTCGATATAAGCATCTATCGGGTCGTTCTCGAAATCGTGAGGCACATTGTTCTGTGGCACCATATCGAGATGAGCCTGCAAAACGACGGTCTTACGGCGCTCAAAACCCGGAGTTGCCGGCTTGCGTATCAGCACGTTACCCACTTTATCGCTCAGAGTTTCCAATCCAATGCGATGACCGAAATCAATCATATACTGCGTTATCCGCCCCATCGAATGAGTTGGGCGGGGCACCTGTGTCAGCTCGTAAAAATAGCCCCATACAGGTTCAGGACTTAATGTTTTAATTTCCGTTGACATTTTAGTAGTTTTTAGTTTCAATATTTATAATCATTCCAAATAACGAATAGTTGCGTTTTTTATTCTTTGCGGTTGATAATCGAGAGGGCGAAAATGCTCAAAATTCCGACTATGACAAGGCAAAGGACGGACTGTATCGTATAGACAATCAGCGCGAAAGCCGATGCGTCGCTCTCGTGAACTCCGAAAATCACCAGGGTACTGATGACGGCAAAATGCCATACTCCGATGCCGCCCTGAATCGGGATAGCGACGGCTATACTGCTCATTGTGAACGCTATAAGCGCTATACGCATTCCCAGATCTCGCGTAAAATCAAACGCATAAAAAGTAACGTAGAAATACAGGAAATAGGCTGCCCAAATCAGCAGCGTTTGCAGGATAAAACGCGGTTTATGCTTCATTTTCCACAGGCTTTTTATCCCTTCCCAGACGTTCAGCAGCACTTCTTTGATTTTCGCCACGAAAGGAAGATGGCTTAATTTAGTAAATATCAGCCATATAACAACGACAAGCACGGCGATTGCCACATAAATCCAGACCGAGGTCAAGAGCCTGTTTATCCCGTCGAGAAATTCAGGATGGTCGGCAAAATAGCGTTTGAAAAAGGCGATATTGAACAGCGCCGTGCAGAGCGTCAGCAGCCCTACGACAAGCGTGTCCATCACGCGGTCAATAAACAGAGTGCCAAGCAGTTTGGCAAACGGCACTTTCTCATATTTCGAGATAATTCCGCACCGCCAAATCTCGCCTACGCGCGGAAGAGCCATATTGATGGCATAATTGCCGTAAACGGCGAGTACGCAGTTGAGCCAGCGAACTTTTTTGCCGAGCGAGTCGATCAGAAGCGCCCAGCGGAAACCTCTGACGGCGTTGGCGAACAGCCCGAAAAGCAGCGACCCGCACAGTATGTCGTAGCGGACGCCGGTTTTGATAACTGTCATCATTTCAGACAGATTTTGGTCGCGATACAAGTACCACAACAAAATGCAACCCAAGGCGAGGGGCAGCACTATGCGAATAGTTTTCCTGAGGAATTGCTTAAAATTCATTTATATATATCTGCACTAACAAAATTATTTCGTATCTTTGTGGCGCAAATATACGCATAATTATTCAATCAGCAGCAAAAACTTTGAAAACGGATGAGGACCATACGGGCGAAAAAGGCGCTGGGGCAACATTTTCTGAAAGACGCGGAAGTTGCTCGCAGTATCGCGCAGACGATTGCGGCATATCGCGACCTGCCTGTGCTGGAGGTGGGACCGGGTACGGGTGCGCTCACACGTTTTCTGATTGAAGAACGCTACGATCTGTCTGTAATTGAGTTAGATACCGAAGCTATCGACTTCCTGCGCCGCAATTTTCCGCTGCCCGACGAGCGTATTATTTACGGCGATTTTCTGCAGCTTGACCTGCGCCGTCTCTACGATTCAAAATTCTGTGTTATAGGCAATTATCCCTATTACATCTCCACTCAGATATTTTTCAAGGCGCTCGAATACAAGGAACAGGTCGTTTGTTGCGCCGGAATGGTGCAAAAAGAAGTGGCGGAACGGCTTGCGGCGCCTGCAGGCGGCCGTACTTATGGCGTCATCAGCGCATTGATTCAGCCCTGGTACACTGTCGAATATATGTTTACCGTCGGGCGCGAAGTTTTTGAGCCACCGCCCAAAGTCGAAAGCGCCGTCGTCCGTCTGACGCGCAACGAACGCAACTCGCTGGGCTGCAACGAACAGCTCTATCGCCAAATAGTTAAAACGACTTTTAACCAAAGGCGTAAAACCTTGCGCAACTCCATCAAGCCCGTGCTTGGCGGCGATTTTCCCGATTACGCTATGCCCGTTTTTGACAAACGACCCGAACAGCTGTCGGTTGAACAATTTATCGAACTCACGCTTATCGCGCAGGATTTCCTTGGTGGAAATATCGTATAAGCCTAAAAAACAAATTATTATGGTCGAATTTACGAAAGAATACATAGACAATCTGGAGCGCATCATCAACGAAAAAGATGACGCACAGGCGCGTGCGCTGCTCGACGAGCTGCATCCCGCCGATATTGCCGAACTTTACGGCGAGCTTGACCTGCGCGAAGCCACCTATCTCTATATGCTGATGGACGGCGAAAAAGCTGCCGATGTGTTGATGGAACTCGAAGAAGACGAGCGGCGCAAACTGCTGAAAGAGATACCTACCGAACAGATTGCCAAGCGTTTCGTCGAAGAGATGGATACCGACGACGCCGTTGACCTGATGCGCGAACTCGACGAAGACACTCAGGAAGAAATCCTGTCGCATATCGAAGACGTTGAGCAGGCGGGCGACATCGTTGACCTGCTGAAATATGACGAAGACACAGCCGGCGGTCTGATGGGTACGGAGATGATTGTCGTCAACGAAAACTGGAGTATGCCGCAGTGTATCGAAGAGATGCGCAAGCAGGCTGAAGATATGGACGAAATCTACAACGTTTATGTGGTTGACGACGACGAGAGGCTGCGCGGGATGTTGCCGCTTCAAAAACTCATCACAAACCCTTCTGTATCAAAGATTAAACACGTGATGCAGAAAGACCCGTTTGTGGTGCACGACAGCGACAGCATAGAAGAAGTAGTCGAGTCGATAACGAAATACGACCTCGTTTCGCTGCCCGTCGTTGACAGCATCGGGCGGCTTGTGGGGCATATCACCGTAGATGACGTGATGGACGAAATACAGGAACAGCACGAACGCGACTATCAGCTGGCTTCGGGTATCTCGCAGGACGTCGAGTCGTCGGACAAGGTGTTCGTACAGACAATAGCCCGTTTGCCATGGCTGCTGATAGGGATGTTGGGCGGCTTGAGCAACTCGATGATACTGCGCGGCTACGAAATCGGCTTTGCCAACAACCCCAAAATGGCGCTATTCATCCCCTTGATAGGCGGAACGGGCGGAAATGTCGGCATCCAGTCGTCGGCAATCGTAGTTCAGGGTCTCGCCAACAACTCATTGAAATCCAATCACATAATACGCCAAGTTGCCAAGGAAGCCGTCGTATCGCTGATCAACGCTTCGATTATCAGCCTGATAGTTTTTCTGTACAATTTTTTCACGCTTGGCGACCAGAATATCACCCTCTCGGTGTCGGCAAGCCTGTTTTCGGTCGTGCTGTTTGCCAGTATGTTCGGAACCGTAGTGCCGATGTTGCTGAACAAATTCCATATCGACCCCGCGCTCGCCACCGGTCCGTTTATCACCATCACCAACGACATCATCGGAATGTTGATTTATATGCTGATAACATCGTTTCTGATGTCCTGAAAGCGCATTTTTACGGCAAACTGCGATTTTTAAAAAATCCAAATAAATCTGCTTTTATGTGAAAATTATATTTTTAGTGTAAATTTTTATGCTAAAATCGCTGTTCGTTTCGTTTTATTTACGTACCTTTACAAGTTCAAATCGCAGCAGTCGGTTTTGTCCCGATTTGCCGCTGATTTTTTACCGCTGAAGAAAAGTAAAAACAATATATAATGACAAACAAATGGAGTATTCGACCCCATACAGAAAACGATTTGCTGAATGCCTCGACGTTGGCAGCCGAGATGCGGATAAACCCGATAATAGGCTTGCTGCTCGTACAGCGCGGAATTACAACTGCCGACGCAGCGCGTAAGTTTTTCAAACCTAATTTGAGAAACCTGCACGACCCGTTCCTGATGCCCGATATGCACAAGGCGGTCAAGCGGCTGAACAAAGCATTAGGCAACAAGGAGAAAATTCTGATTTATGGGGATTATGATGTTGACGGTACGACAGCCGTATCGTTGGTTTACAAGTTCCTGCGTCCCTATTCGTCGTTGCTTGATTATTACATTCCCGACCGTTACGACGAAGGTTACGGGATTTCGTTTAAGGGAATAGATTATGCCGAAGAAAACGGCTTTTCGCTGATTATTGCGCTCGATTGCGGCATCAAGGCGATGAACAAAGTGGACTATGCCAATGAGAAAGGCATAGATTTCATTATCTGCGACCACCACATGCCCGACGATGAGTTGCCGGCTGCGGTGGCTGTGCTCGACGCCAAACGCGCTGATTCTGAGTATCCTTACGAGCACCTGTCGGGATGCGGCGTAGGGTTTAAATTTATGCAGGCATTCGCCAAAAGCAACGACATCCCGTTCTCGAAACTGGAGCCGCTGCTGGAGCTGACTGCCGTGAGTATCGCTTCGGACATTGTGCCGATAACGGGCGAAAACCGCATTCTTGCCTACTACGGACTGCAACAGCTGAATATCAATCCGAGCATCGGAATGAAAGGCATCATCAACGTTTGCGGGCTGTCGGGTAAAGAGATAAATATCAGCGACATAGTGTTTAAAATCGGACCGCGCATCAATGCTTCGGGACGAATGATGAAAGGGCGCGAAGCCGTTGACCTGCTGCTGGCGCGCGATGTACAGGTTGCCCGCGAAAAAAGCGAAAACATCAACCAGTACAACGAAGACCGGCGCGACCTCGACAAACGGATTACCGACGAAGCAAATGCTATTATCGACGAGATTAAAGATATTGAAAATCAGAAAGGTATCGTCGTATATAATCCCGGCTGGCACAAAGGAGTAATCGGCATTGTGGCATCGCGACTGACGGAAAAATACTATCGCCCCTCGGTGGTGCTGACCAAATCGTCGGAGCTGATTACCGGCTCGGCGCGTTCGATCGCCGGTTTCGACATCTACAAAGCCATAGAATCGTGCCGCGACCTGCTCGAAAACTTTGGCGGACATACCTACGCAGCCGGCTTGTCGCTTCGCGAAGAAAATCTCGAAGCCTTCACAAACCGTTTCAAGCAAATTGCCGACGAAGAAATCAATTCCGAACAGATGACGCCGCAGCTAGATATTGATAATATCATTGACCTTAAGGATATTAACCAGCGGTTTATGAACGAACTGAAGATGCTCGACCCCTTAGGACCCGAAAACGAAAAACCTATCTTCTGCACGCGAAATGTGCACGATTACGGTACAAGCAAACTTGTCGGGAAAGATTCTGAACATCTGAAACTTGAGATTATCGACTCAAAAAACGGCGGTCCGATACACGGGATAGCTTTCGGAATGCACGAACACAGCAGCTTCATCAAAGAAGGCAAACCTTTCGATATCTGCTATTCGGTTGAGGAAAACACCTACAATGGCAATACGACTATTCAGCTGATGGTCAAGGATATACGTCCTGCTGAGCAATAACGCTTATGCCAAAATTATGGAACCGGGATTATTTCTCAAAACGCTGAAAGAACACTGGGGCTACCCGGCATTTCGTCCGTTGCAGGAAGATATAATCCGCTCCGTTTACGCAGGCAACGACACACTCGGACTGATGCCTACCGGAGGTGGCAAGTCCATCACATTTCAGGTGCCGGCGATGATGATGCCGGGCATTTGCCTTGTCGTAACGCCGCTTATTTCGCTGATGAAAGATCAGGTTGACAACCTCAAAGCCAGACACATAAAGGCTACGACGGTCTATTCCGGTATGTCGCGCGAAGAAATCATCACTCAGCTCGACAACTGCATCTACGGCGATTACAAATTCCTGTACATCTCGCCGGAGAGACTGGCTACCGATCTGTTTATAAGCCGATTACAGGCGATGAATGTCAGTATGCTGGTCGTTGACGAGAGCCATTGTATCTCTCAGTGGGGCTACGATTTTCGTCCTTCGTATATGAATATCGCATCGGTGCGCGACTATCTGCCCAACGTGCCTGTGCTGGCGCTGACGGCAACCGCCACGCCCGATGTTGTTGACGATATTCAGGACAAATTGCTCTTCCGCAAGAAAAATGTCTTCAAAAAAAGTTTCGCCCGCGAAAACCTGTCGTATGTTGTTCGCAACACAGAAGATAAGGAACAAACACTTGTCTATCTGCTTAATAGAGTGCCCGGAACAGCTATCGTTTACACTCGTAACCGGCAGCGGACACAGGAATTGGCATCTATGCTGCAACAAAACGGCATCACAGCGCACTATTTCCACGCAGGCTTGTCGCGCGAGACAAAAACGAAGCGCCAAAACGAATGGAAAGACGGCTCCTGCCGCGTCATTGTAGCCACCAACGCCTTCGGAATGGGAATTGACAAGCCCGACGTCCGCCTTGTCGTACATTATGATATACCTTCGTCGCTCGAAGAATATTTTCAGGAAGCGGGACGAGCCGGTCGCGACGGAAAAAAATCATTCGCCGTAGCCCTCTGTGCCCCTTCGGAAAAAGGCAAACTCAAAAAACGCCTGTCTGACGAATATCCCGACCTGCAGTTCATCGCCCGCGTTTACGAAAACCTGTGCTTTTTTTACCAGATAGCTGTCGGATTTGGCTATTTTACAACGCATTACTTCTCACTGCCCGAATTTTGCAGCGTGTATAAACTGCCGCAGATACAAACGCATCACGCGCTAAAAATCCTCGAACTGGCAGGCTATATCGAATATGTTGAAGATCCGGACAACTCTTCGCGCATAATTTTTTCGGTTACTCGCGACGAACTGTACAATGTGGCTCGTCAAGAAGCTGTTACAGAGGATATTATACAGGCAATACTCCGCTCATGCACAGGTGTTTTTGCCGAATATGCGTTTATTGACGAAGCTCTGATTGCCATGCGTGCAAAGACCACCCCAACAGAGGTTTACGAACGGTTATGCCGTTTGTCGAGGCTTGGCATCGTCAACTACATCCCGCAGTCGGACAAGCCGCAAATTACGTTTACACGGCATCGCGAAGAAACAAAAGATGTTTACATTCCGAATTATGCGTATCAGGAACGAAAAGAGCGCGAAGAAAAGCGGATAAACAAAGTTATCGAGTATATCACCGAACAGCATCATTGCCGTACACGTCTGTTGCTCAGATATTTCGGAGAGAAAGACGCTCGCGACTGCAAAATCTGCGACGTCTGCCTCAACAACCTCAAGCAAGGCTTAAAGCAATGGGAATATAATTTAGTACGTGAAGAATTACTTAAGCTATTGACTGACAACGCCGTAAACATCCGTAAACTGTCGGAAACGCTGCCGCTCGAAAAAGAAAAAAACATCACCGCCCTGCGTTTCCTGATCGAACACGACGAGCAGTTTGTTTTTGCAGACAATTGCCTGTCGCTCAGGAAATAAGGTCTGTATCAGATTTTTCGGCAATGTATCAAAATCTTGCCGTCGGCATCGGTAGTCGTCGCAAAAATATAGTCGTCGCCGCCCTCCAAAACGCTGATTCGATGTCGCAAATCATTGACAGTCAGCGGAAAATTTCTTGCCGTCAGATTGGCTTTCGGAATATCTTTTCGTATCTGGCGACAGGTAGCGGTGTTGAACCGGTAAACTCTTTCGACGCGGAAAATACGCCCGGGAAACGCAGGCAGAATTTCGTCTGACGTATATAAATGACTGTTTATATGCAGTTTAGCTACACCATATTGTTGAGCTATCAACTTGAACCCACCCGCTTTCAGTATTGCAACATTAGGCTCGTATATATAGCTTAAAATCCGGCTGTTAACCTCGCACTGAGCCTGTCGTTCATCGTTTATGCCAAAAACGAACACCTGTCTGTCCATTTCCGAAATAAAATTAACGCAGTAAATCGTCGGATTATCGGGCGCCGCGCCACGTTTAATGACAAAAAGCAGTTCCTTACATTCGTTTTTGACGGCAATAACGTGAATTTCAGCCGTTTCGGGTAGCAATTCAAGTGTATGTTTCAGGTCGAGCATAGGCGACAGCTTGGCAATAATTTTCGGCGCCAACAGCAACATTTGAGGCAGCAAGACAGTGATATTCGGACAGCAATCCTTCAAGGAAAACAGGCGTTTACGGTAATTCGAGCGCCGCGAAGGGTCGATATACAGCATATTCGTTTTGGGCATCTGCTTGATAAACGAGTATGCGCACCCGCAATGACCTTCGATATTCGTCGCCTGCAAAATGCCGAAGTTGTACATCGCCGTATTGAAACAAGGTTTGTCGTTCTCGACATACAGCACATTGTCAGTGCGTTGCGAGAAAAAATAGGTATCAACGCCCAAGCCGCCCGTCAAGTCGCAAATAAACTTTTCGCCGTCCAGCAAGTCAGATTTGTATAGAGCAGTCAGTTCCGACGAACACTGCTCGACAGCCAACAGCGACGGAAACAGCAGCCTGTCGTTATCGTACCAAAGCGGCAATTTATCTTTAATATGCTGACGTGCAGCAATTTGCGTTGCCGCAAAACGGACATCTACGTCGGGATAGCGGTTTGCAGCAAGCAACAACTGAACCACATCGGCGTTCTGATGCTCTTTGATAAATGAAAACAAACTGTTATTTATATCCATAGCGCAAAGTTATGAAAATACTGCAAAAGTTATTCGTATTTGATTGAAACTTAACTTTTTTTTATAACTTTGCAGTTAAATAAAGATCGTCGCAAATGGAAATTGCAGCATTGGTATCGGGAGGCGTTGACAGCTCGGTTGTCGTACATCTGCTTAAGGAACAGGGGGTTGAGCCTGTGCTGTTCTATATTCGTATCGGGATGGAAGAGGCGGATGGCTATGTCAGCTGCCCTTCGGAAGAGGATATCGAGATGACTACGCTCATCGCGAAGAAGTATGGTTGCCGTTTTGAAATCGTTTCGCTGCACGATGAATATTGGGATAAAGTGGTCAGCTACACGATAGAATCGGTCAGACTCGGACTGACGCCCAACCCCGACGTGATGTGCAACCGTTACATCAAATTCGGATGTTTTGAGGAGCGTTGGGGGAAGGATTTCGACAAGACCGCTACCGGACATTATGCCACGACGACAGTGATTGACGGCAAGACATGGCTCTCGACAGCAAAAGATGCGGTTAAAGACCAGACGGACTTTCTTGCGCAAATAACTGATATACAGGTGTCGAAGTTGATGTTTCCCATTGGCGGTCTTATGAAAAGCGAAGTTCGCGCCATCGCTGCCGCACAAAATCTGCCCAGCGCCAAACGCAAAGACAGTCAGGGGATATGCTTTCTCGGCAAAATCAATTATAACGACTTTATTGAGAGATATTTAGGGCGTAAAACGGGACAAATTGTCGAACTCGAAACCGGCAAAGTCGTCGGGACGCACAACGGCTACTGGTTTCATACCATAGGTCAGCGTAAAGGTCTGGGAATGAGCGGCGGTCCCTGGTTCGTTGTCAAAAAGGACATACCCGAAAACGTGATTTACGTTTCCAACGGCTACGACCCCGAAGCGCAGTACGGCAAAACGGTTAATATCAGCAATATGCACTTCATTACCGACGACCCGTGGGGCGACTTTAGCGATGCTGTGGATATCACCTTCAAAATCCGCCATACGCCGGATTTCACACGCGGACAGCTGACCAAGCACGGCGATTGCTACCGCATCGAGAGCGAGAATAAGATTCAGGGCATAGCAGCCGGACAGTTCGCCGTCGTTTATGACCGCGACAGTAGGCTTTGCATCGGCAGCGGAACAATTATTTAATTGTATATAAGGAACTTATCGACTCGTCGTGCGCTGCGCGGCGGATAGCTTCGGCAAACATATCGGCTACCGACAGTATGGTTACCTTGCTGCATTTCTTGTTGTAAGGTATTGAATCCGTGAAGATTATCTCCGTCAATCCCGATTTTTTGACAAGTTCGCTTGCCGGATCCGACATCACGGCGTGGCTTGCCATCGCGCGAACGGATTTCGCCCCGTTTTGCATCATCAGGTCGGCAGCTTTCGTTATCGTGCCTGCCGTGTCAACGATGTCGTCAACGAGCAGGACATCCTTACCTTGTACATCGCCGATAATTCGCATATCCGCCACCTCATTGGCTTTTTGTCGCGTCTTATGACATATAACCATCGGAATTTCAAGATGTTTGGCATAGCTGCTGGCGCGTTTTGAGCCGCCTACATCGGGCGTCGCCATCACAAGATTGTCGAGCGGCAACTTCGATTTGATAAACTCAAGGAAGACCGACGAGGCATAAAGATGGTCAACCGGCACGTCGAAAAATCCCTGTATCTGGTCGGCATGCAAGTCCATAGTAATCAGCCTGCTAATGCCCGCCACACTTAGCAGATCGGCAATCAGCTTGGCTCCTATGGACACGCGCGGCTTGTCTTTCCTGTCCTGCCGCGCCCATCCGAAATACGGCACTACGGCAATGATTGAGTGCGCTGAAGCGCGTTTGGCAGCGTCAATCATCAGCAAAAGTTCCATCAGATTGTCGGAATTAGGAAACGTTGACTGTACGAGATAAACGTCCCTGCCGCGAATCGATTCTTCGTACGAAACCGAAAATTCGCCGTCGGCAAAACGTTCAATAATCATCTGTCCCAAAGGACATTCCAGTTTGTTGCATATCTTTTCGGCAAGATAACGTGTCTTGTTGCCCGCAAAAACTAAATAAGGAGTACTTGCGCTCATTAGGATAAAATTTTTTGTCGCCGCAAAATTACTAAACATATTTTTAACGGATGGCATTACTTGCCGAAAAAATACGTATTTTTACGCCCGAATATTGAATAAATACTTCGTAAATCGCAATTTTTTAATACTTAATGATATGACATACAGTAGATTAACATTCATTATTTTCGCAATCGCTTTTTTTGCGGGATGTACGCAAACGAAAGAGCAGCCTCTCGGCGAAGTGATAGACGGAGCGCTTGCCAATGCCGAACAGCAAGCCTTGCTTATGGCAGCCAAACTTGCCGACGACGACGGGAAACTGCCCGGAGCGTTTCTGAACGGTCAATTCACGACAATAAACTCCGGCTCGTGGGTTAGCGGCTTCTTTCCCGGACTGCTTTGGTATCTCTATGAATACGACCCGAAGCGGGAACTGCTTGATTATGCGCGACTTTACACTGCCCGTATCGAGCCTGAAAAGAACAACACCTCGACGCACGACCTCGGATTTATGCTCTACTGCAGCTTCGGAAACGGATACAGGATCACCGGCGACACTGCTTATCGTAATATTATGCTTACCGGAGCAGCTTCATTGTCAACACGTTACCGCGAACATCTCGGCGTCATCCAGTCGTGGGGAAAAAGTGCAAAATGGCAATATCCCGTTATCATCGACAATATGATGAACCTCGAATTTCTATTTTGGGCGGCACGCGCTTCGGGCGACAAGCGTTTCCGCGACATCTGTATCAGCCACGCTGACAGGACAATAAAGGAACATTTTCGTCCCGATTACAGCACTTATCACGTCGTGTCGTTCGATACGATTACCGGCTTGCCGCATGCCAAGCAGACAGCTCAGGGCTATGCCGACGAGTCGTCATGGGCGCGTGGACAGGCTTGGGGCTTGTACGGATTTACGATGATGTACCGCGAGACGCAAGACCCGGCTTATCTCGAACAGGCAAAAAACATCGCCGGCTTCCTGCTTCATCATCCGAATATGCCCGCCGATTACGTTCCTTACTGGGATTTCAACGCGCCCGACATACCTGACACGTATCGCGAGGCGTCGGCAGGCGCTATAATTTGCTCGGCGCTGATCGAACTGAGCGGATATGTTGACGCCGAACTGTCGAAGGAATATCTTAAAGTTGCTGAAATTCAGCTGCGTACACTCGCTTCACCTGCTTTCACCGCAAAAACTGGCGAAAACGGCGATTTTATTCTGATGCACAGCAACGGCTCGGTGCCGGGCAATTCTGACGTTGATACGCCCTTGGCTTATGCCGATTACTATTTCGTTGAGGCTCTGCTGCGTTACAGGAAATTGCTCGAAAAATAAACCCTGTCGTCGTCGGTTTTGTGCGCATCCGCCTTGATTTCCGTTTCGTATCTGAAGCGTAAAATGCGTCCATAGTGCGCCGGAATCGACATCTCAAACGGGCATGCCGAAGTGAGAGTGCCGACCATCTGCTTGCCGGTAAATAAATCGGTAAGCGTTGCCGCTTCGTTATCGTTGATATTCAGCACCTTGAAAGCATTTTCAGGGATATTGATGCGTACAGTGGCGTCTTTTCGCTCAAAATTGACCGCTATGAGCAGCGCATCTTTGCCGTATTTACGCAGAAACGCATAATTGAACTGCTTGTTAAAGAACGGGTTATGTGCATTGGCGCTCATCAGGTCATAGAACGCGCCCTTGCAGATGGCAGGCTCTTTTCCGGCTATGTTAAGCAGCTGATTATATGAATTATACAGCGATTTTTGCGCCTCTGTCAGCAGACTGCCGTCGAAACTCTCGTCGTTGAGCCAGTTTTGCAGGCTGCGCAGGCTCCAATAATCGAAAATCGACGTCCGACCGTCTAATCCGCTGAATCCTTCCTCGTCCATACCCACCTCGCCAAGCTCCTGACCCGACCAGACCATCACGGGATTTGTGCCCGTAGTCGCCGCGACGAACATCCCGGGCAGACCGGCTTCGGCGTATCCGGCAAAAAAATCCGATGCAATGCGCTGTTCGTCATGATTTTCGAGGAAAGCAACCATATTGCCTCGAATATCTGCGGTCGATTGCAGGCAGTGCGTGATGTCGGACGCCCATTTATGTCCGCAAATCACCCCGCGCAAAATATCGTAAAGTCCCACTTTATCATACAGATAGTCGAAATGTCCGCGATGGATATAGTCCCTGTACAACGCCGGATTATACACTTCGGCAATGAAACAGACCGCGTTGCGCTCTTTGACGCGCGGCACAGCCCACTGCCAGAACTCTACAGGCACCATCTCCGCCATATCGCAGCGAAAGCCGTCTATACCCTTGTCCGCCCAGAAGTTCATAATATCCAGCATCTTATACCATGTGTTAGGCGTCGGGACGAAATGCGTTTTCCTGCCGTGCATATAATCGACGCCATAGTTGAGTTTGATGGTTTCGTACCAGTCGTTTTGCCCCGGAAACGGGCTGAAGCAGTCGTTGCCCGTAGCTTTCGCCGGAAATTCACTGTACTCAAAATCTTCCTGTTTGGCGCCAAAATGCAGCGTAAGTCCTTGACCGGGAAGATAATAGAAATTGTTATCGCGATCGAAATGCTTGAATACATTGTCGTTTTGTCCGAGGTCGCTCACAGTCAAGGGCTTGGCATCGGAATGATATTGACGGGCTACATGATTGGGAATGAAGTCGATAATCACTTTCAATCCGGCATCGTGCGTCCGACTGATGAGCACTTCAAATTCCTTCATCCGGTCGTAAACATTGTCAGCCAAATCGGGGTCAATGTCATAATAATCCTTGATGGCATAAGGCGAACCGGCTTTGCCCTTGACGACTGCGTTATGGTCTTTGACTATGCCGTAAGCCGAATAATCCGTACGGGTGGAATGTTCCAAAACGCCTGTGTACCAGATATGTGTATAGCCGTTTTGCCTGATTTGATTAAGTACGCGCGGAGTGAATGCCGAAAACTTGCCGGAGCCGTTCTCAGCAAGACTGCCGTATGTGCGCGGCGACTTCCTGCGGTTACCGAATATGCGCGGGAAGACCTGATAAATGATAATTTTTTCCATAACATTGCTCATTTTTAAATCATTAACAGAACATCCGTTTTTCCAATCGCTAACAAATTTACGCAATTTTTTTGACAGAAACAGCAATTTACAAAAAAACTTACCCGTATCAGGAATTTTTTTTTTATTTTTGTGCCGCAAAAGTATAATAAATGACAATCGAACAAAGACTTACGGCTGCTGTCATCAGTGGCATAAAAACGCTTTACGGAGCAGATATACCTGATAATCAGGTGCAGTTGCAAAAAACCAAAAAAGAATTTACCGGTCATCTGACGCTGGTGGTTTTTCCGTTTCTGCGCATTTCGCGTAAATCGCCGGAACAGACTGCGCAGGATATTGGCAATTATCTTACTGAAAATGACGATATTATATCTGAATTTAATGTGGTCAAAGGCTTTCTCAACCTGACAATTGCCTCAAATTGCTGGTTGGCGACGCTGAATGAGATAAACGCAGATCCTGATTTTGGCATACGGCAAGCGGCTGACGACGCCCCGCTCGTGATGGTTGAATACTCGTCGCCGAACACCAACAAACCGCTGCATCTTGGTCATATCCGCAATAACCTGCTCGGATACAGCCTGTCTAACATACTGCAAGCCAATGGCTTTAGGGTCGTGAAAACCAATATCGTCAACGACCGCGGCATACATATCTGCAAGTCGATGCTGGCATGGCAAAAATGGGGCGAGGGTGCGACGCCAGCTTCGACAGGCAAAAAAGGCGACCATCTTGTAGGCGATTTCTATGTGCTGTTCGACCAAAAATACAAGGCAGAGCTGCGAGCGCTTGAAAAACAGGGCTTTACACACGAAGAAGCCGAGACGCGCTCCACTCTGATGGAAGAAGCGAGGGCGTTGCTGCGTGCTTGGGAATCCGGCGATGAGGCAGTTGTCGCGCTTTGGACGATGATGAACAGCTGGGTTTATGAGGGCTTCGACGAGACTTATAAACGTCTGGGTGTCAGTTTCGATCGCATCTATTACGAATCGCAGACCTATCTCGAAGGCAAAAAAACGGTGCTCGAAGGGCTTGAACGCGGCATTTTCTATAGGCGCGACGACGGCTCCGTTTGGGCTGACCTGACTGCCGACGGTCTCGACGAAAAAGTACTGCTCCGTTCCGACGGCACCTCGGTCTATATGACGCAGGACATCGGGACGGCAAAAATGCGTTTCGACGATTATCCCATCAACCGTATGATTTATGTTGTTGGTAATGAGCAGGAATACCATTTCAAAGTGCTGTCGTTGCTGCTTGATAAGCTCGGTTTTGAGTTTGGCAAAGGTCTGGTGCATTTTTCTTACGGAATGGTGGAACTGCCTGAAGGTAAGATGAAAAGCCGCGAAGGGACAGTCGTTGACGCAGACGATCTGATGGACGAGATGAACGCCGCCGCCCGCGAAATTTCTGCAGAGCTGGGTAAGCTCGACGGGCTGCAACAGGCTGAAGCAGACGAAATTATAAGAATGATCGGGCTTGGCTCGCTGAAATATTTTATCCTGAAAGTTGACCCGCGTAAGAATATGACTTTCAACCCGAAAGAGTCGATCGACTTCAACGGCAACACCGGCTCGTTCATCCAATATACCCACGCGCGAATATGCTCAGTGCTGCGAAAAGCCGAAGAACAAGGACTTGCCATTTCCACTCAATTAGCTGACAACACGACCGTTACACCTGACGAGGAAAATCTAATTCAGCTTCTTTCCACTTATCCTGATATAGTAAAAGAAGCCGGCGACGAATACAGCCCCGCCTGCATAGCAAATTACGTTTACGAACTGGTCAAGGAATTTAACCGCTTCTATCACGACTACTCGATACTGAACGAACCCGATAGCGACATCCGTCAACTCCGACTTGTCTTATCGGCTGATACAGCGAAAGTTATCCGCTCAGCAATGGGCTTGCTCGGAATAGAAGTGCCGCAAAGAATGTGAAAAATTTATAAAAATTTGATTAATTAAAACCTTTTTTCATATCTTTGTCGCTCATTAGGTTTTTTAATTCAATTATAAATTAAATCAGATTCGACAATGGAAGCAAAAAAATTTAACAGACGTAATTTCTTTCGCTTGACGGCAACAGCCGGAGCAGGCGCAATTTTCCTCCCCGACGCAACTGCGTCTGCGTTGAAAATCAACCCATTACAGGATACTAAACCTGTTTATCCGACCCGCACCTTAGGACGTACCGGTCTCGAACTGCCCATCTTGAGCATGGGTGTGATGCGTGCCGACAACCCTAACGTCGTCAGAGCGGCATACAACGCGGGTATAACATTTTTCGACACAGCTCACGGCTACCAGCAGGGACGCAACGAGACGATGCTCGGCAATTTCTTTAAGGATAAACCGCGCGACTCCTATCAACTCGCCACGAAAGGCAAGTTCGATTATCCGCTGAAAGACAGCTTTGAACAGGATTTCACCGCGCTGCTCGACCTTAGCCTGCAACGTTTACAGACCGACCATGTGGAAATTTTCTACACTCACGCACTCGAAAACGTTGAACAGATTACAAATGAGCGCGTTATCAATCTGCTGAAAAAATTCAAAGCCGACGGCAAAATCAAAAATATCGGCTTCTCGACACACGCCCTGAAACCCGAACTGATCGACGCAGGCGTGCAAACCGGCGTTTACGATGTCATCCTCCTGTCCTACAATTTCAAACTTAACAACCTGAAAGAGACGGAAGAAGCTATCGAACGTGGCGTTAAAGCCGGCGTTGGATTCGTCGCGATGAAGACGATGACGGGTGGAGTTGAAGATGCCGATGGCAAGAAAAAAGTCAACGCCCGCGCCTGCCTCAAATGGGCTTGGCAAAACAAAAATATCACGACCATCATTCCGGGCTTCAGCAATTTCGATGAGCTGGACGAATGTCTGGCAGCCGTGAAAGACCCGCAACTGACTGAAGCAGAGAAGAATTACCTCGCGATGTTAAAGTCGCAAGAGATGCTGTTCTGCCAGCACTGCGGCACCTGCGGCACACAATGCGTCGAAAAATTGCCCATTCCCGACCTGATGCATGCTTATATGTACGCTTACGGTTATAAGAATGCGACGCTATCGAAAGAAACGCTGCTCTCGCTCAATCTACCCGCCAATCCGTGCTCGTCGTGCGGCAACGACTGTAAGGTGAAATGCCCATCAGGCTTCGATGTCGCCCGCAAAATAGCTGCGGTTACGCCCGTTATGAATGTGCCGGATGCGCTGTTATGTTAAACTCGTAAATTTATCATAATGAGGAATATAAGAAAATCAGTCATCGCTCTTGCAGCGTTGATTTCAGTGAATATGCTCTTTTCGCAAACGCCTGAACAGTTGCGCTCGTATCTCCCCGAAATAGCCGGATGGACGCTCGCAGATGAGACCGAAGTGTTCGATTCCGAGAATCTGTACGACCGCATCGACGGCGCCGCGCCGCTTTTTCTCGAAAACAACTTCGTGGAAATGACGTCGTTAGAGTATAAGAAAGGCGACGATTACATCACCATTCAGGCATATCGCCATGCCACGCCCGAAGACGCTTTCGGTATGTACGCATCCGAGCGCTCGGACGAGATGGAGCATTTCGACTTCGGCGGCGAAGCTCAGGGCGATGCCACTAACCTGTTCTTTTTCGCAGGCTCTATCTATGTGAAAATGTGGACGAACAGCGACGACGATGTGGCAGCAACGCTTCGGTCGGTCGGAAAGGCGCTATCTGAAAAAATCGACGCCAAAGCAGCATATCCGGCTGTTACACAACTCTTTCCAGTCAAAGGCAAAATCGCGTGGTCGGATTATTATATCACGAAAGGCTACATCGGGCACGAGTTTTTGAAATCCGTTTATGTCGCTAAATACAAACCCGAAGATACTGAATTTCAACTGTTTGTCCTCGACGGCAAAACAGCGGAAGGCGTCGGCGAAACACTGGCAGCATATTTCAAGTTCAGCGGACAGCCCAAAACCGATTTTGTCAAGGATAATATGTTCATTATCAAGGATAAATACAACGGCAACATACCCGTTCTGATAAAAGGGCAATACCTGATCGGCGTGTATAACGACAACGGCGCGACCGTTCCGAACGCTCACGAATGGATTATTGAGATGGCAAAAGGGCTATAACCGTCCGTTTACTTTTTCTTTGCCGCCCGTCTGAATCTGCCTGTTCCGGCAGGTTTCTCGACCGTCGTTTCGATTATCTTTTTACATTCCTCAACTGTAAGTTCCTCAGGAACAGTGTTTTTGGGGATACGATAATTCTTATTGGCATATTTTATGTACGCCCCGTAGCGACCGTTCAACACCTCAATTCCTTCGTTGGCAAACACTTTGATGTTGCGCTTCTCCTCTTTATTGCGTTTATCCTCAATCAGTTTGATAGATTCTTCAAGATTGATTGTCAACGGATTGAGCGTCTTGGGAATGGATATATACTGACTTGTATGCTTTATAAACGGACCGTATCTGCCGATGCCCGCACTTACCTCTTCGCCTTCGTATTCGCCGACAACACGCGGCAGTTCAAACAGTTTGAGCGCCTCTTCGAGCGTGATGGTTTCGATTGACTGTCCTTTCAGCAGCGATGCAAAACGGGGTTTCACTCCTTTATTGCTTTTTGAATCGCCAATCTGTGCAATCGGACCGTAGCGACCTATTTTGACATACACCGGCTCGCCTGTTTTCGGGTCTTTACCTATCTGGCGTTCACCTACTTTGTGCTCGGTCTTAACAGCCGACGCGGCAGTTACGGCAGGATGAAACAGCTTGTAAAACTTGTCGAGCGCCGCTGTCCAGTTGAGTTCGCCCTCGGCTATTGAGTCAAATTCTTTCTCAACGTTGGCAGTGAAATTATAATCCATTATGTCGGGAAAATATTCTTCCAGAAAATCATTGACCACGATGCCTATATCTGTGGGCAACAGCTTGTTACGATCGACGCCGACGACATCTTTCTTTTGTTCGGCTGTGATATTACCTTTTTTCAGCGTCAGTATCGAATAAATACGCTCTTCGCCGGGTTTGTCGCCGCGAAAGACGTATTCTCTGTTTTGAATGGTCTGAATTGTAGGCGCATACGTCGAAGGACGACCTATCCCCAGCTCTTCGAGACGCCGTACAAGGCTCGCTTCGGTATAGCGCGGCGGACGCTGCGTAAAGCGCTCGGTAGCAATGATTTCGCGTGTAGTCAGCTTATCATTTACATTGACCGCCGGCAAAAGTCCGTTTTCCTGCTCTTTATCTGTTTCATCATCAGTGCTTTCGATATAAACGTGCAGAAAACCGTCGAACTTGATGACTTCGCCTGTGGCAACAAATTTTTCCTGCAAATTATCAGCCGTAATGGTGATATTGGTCTGTTCCAGCTCGGCGTCAGCCATCTGACAGGCTATTGTGCGCTTGTAAATCAGGTCGTAAAGCCTTTTATCCGCCACGCTGCCGCTGATTTGCTGCGCGTCCATATTAGTCGGTCTGATAGCTTCGTGAGCCTCCTGAGCGCCCTTGCTCTTGGTCTGATATTTGCGAAACTTATAGTAGTTTTCGCCGTAAGTAGCTGTGATCGACTGCTTTGCAGCCCCCAAAGCCAAATTGCTCAGATTGACCGAGTCGGTACGCATATAGGTGATATATCCCGATTCGTACAGATGCTGCGCTACCATCATCGTTTGCGAGACCGAGAAACCGAGCTTTCGGGCTGCCTCCTGCTGCAGTGTTGAGGTCGTGAATGGCGGTGAAGGCATTTTCTTGACTGGCTTTTTCGTTATATCTTCAATAGCGAAATGCGATGAAGTGCATTTTTCGAGCAGCGCCTGC
This sequence comes from Tannerella sp., assembly GCA_031272455.1. GTDB lineage: Bacteria > Bacteroidota > Bacteroidia > Bacteroidales > Tannerellaceae > Tannerella. Next base: position 30,913 of record JAISTS010000023.1, read on the forward strand.
GCCTCAGCCTCGTCTTTGAGACGACGGTTCAGCTCGGCTTTGAGAATCGTTTCGCCATCGGGAAGGATGAAATTGGCTGTAACCCTGAAGAATGCGTCGGAGCTGAACTGCTGTATCTCGCGTTCGCGCTCAACAAGCAGCTTGACGGCAACCGACTGTACGCGACCTGCCGACAGCGCCGGCTTGACCTTGCGCCATAAAATCGGCGACACCTCAAACCCTACGATGCGGTCTAACACCCGTCGCGCCTGCTGCGCATTGACAAGATTAATATCAATATCGCGGGGCGTCTCCAGCGCATTGAGAATGGCATTCTTTGTAATCTCGTGAAACACAATGCGTTTCGCATTCTTTTTGTCAAGCTCAAGCGTCTCCGACAGATGCCACGCAATGGCTTCACCCTCGCGGTCTTCATCAGACGCGAGCAAAATCGACTTCGCCTCACCTGCGGCTTTTTTCAAGTCCGCGACAAGCTTGCGCTTATCCGTCGGGATGACGTATTCGGGCATGTATCCGTGCTCTACGTCAACACTGAACTCCTTGGGTTTCAGGTCTCTGATATGACCGTAACTCGACATCACTTTATAGTCTTTCCCTAAAAACTTCTCAATCGTTTTAGCCTTCGCGGGCGACTCTACAATCACTAAATTGTTCTGCATAGTTTTTACTTTCCTGTTTGAAAACGGCGGCAAAGTTACAAAAAAACTCCAATCTCAATTAAATTTGCTACTTTTGCACCATCATTTTTAAGAAAAAAAGGATGTCGAAGCCGATATCCGCATTAGAAACTATTATTATTAATGTATGGAAATTGACAGTAAATACGACCCCGCCAAGGTCGAAGACAAATGGTACAGCTACTGGTTGGAGAACAAGTTTTTTCACTCGGAACCTGATGAGCGCGAGCCTTTTACGATAGTGATCCCGCCTCCTAATGTTACGGGCGTGCTTCACATGGGGCACATGCTCAACAACACGATTCAGGACATACTCGTGCGCCGCGCCCGTATGAAAGGAAAAAATGCCTGCTGGGTGCCCGGTACCGACCACGCTTCTATCGCTACCGAAGCAAAAGTTGTAGCCAAACTTGCCGACGAAGGCATAAAAAAATCTGACCTGACACGCGAACAGTTTCTCGAACATGCCTGGGAATGGACGCGCAAGCACGGCGGCATCATCCTCGAACAGCTGAAAAAACTCGGCGCCTCGTGCGACTGGGAACGCACCTGCTTCACGATGGACCGTCAACGCTCCGACAGCGTCATCAAGGTGTTTATAGATTTATATAATAAAGGATTGATATACAGAGGAGTGCGAATGGTAAACTGGGACCCTGCCGCCAAAACAGCCCTCTCGGACGAGGAAGTGAACTACCGCGAGCAACAGGGTAAACTGTATTATTTGCGATATCGCCTCGCCCCTAACCACTCTCCACAAGAGAAGGAAACTGCATCCTCCCCTGCGGGGAGGGCTGGGGAGGAGTATTGCGTCGTCGCTACCACCCGTCCTGAAACGATTTTTGGCGATACGGCGGTGTGTATCAATCCCAATGACCCTAAAAATGCATGGCTTAAAGGCAAACGTGTCATCGTCCCGATAGCCAATCGCGAAGTGCCGATTATCGAAGACGAATACGTTGATATTGAGTTTGGTACGGGCTGTCTGAAAGTTACGCCCGCGCACGATGTCAACGACTATATGCTCGGCGAGAAATACAGCCTTGAAGCTATCGACATCTTTAACGACGACGGTACGCTGAATAAATACGGTCTCCATTACGAAGGCAAAGACCGTTTCGCCGTTCGCGAAGAGATAGAAAAAGAGCTTATCGACAGCGGTTTGATGGAAAAAGTCGAGCCGTATCAAAATAAAGTGGGCTTTTCCGAACGCACAAACGCGCCCATCGAGCCGAAACTGTCGATGCAGTGGTTCCTCAAAATGGAAGAACTGGCAAAACCTGCGCTCGAAGCCGTCGAAGACGACACAATCCGCTTCCATCCCTCCAAATTCAAAAATATGTACCGCCACTGGATGAGCAATATCAAGGACTGGTGCATCAGCCGCCAACTCTGGTGGGGACATCAGATTCCGGCTTGGTATATGCCTCAAGGCGGTTTTGTCGTGGCAGAAACCCGCGAAGAAGCCTATCAGAAAGCATTGTCAGCCGTCAATTATCCCCTGTCCGCTGACGATCTGCGCCAGGACGACGACGTTCTCGACACATGGTTTTCGTCGTGGCTATGGCCCATTTCCGTGTTCGATGGCATCAATCATCCTGACAATAAGGATATTAACTACTACTATCCGACTAATGACCTCGTTACTGCGCCCGAAATCATCTTTTTCTGGGTGGCGCGAATGATAATTTCCGGTTTCGAGTATCGCAAGCTGCCCTGCTTCTACAACGTTTACTTCACCGGCATCGTGCGCGATAAGCTGGGACGCAAAATGTCGAAATCGCTCGGCAACTCGCCCGACCCGATTGAGCTGATGAACAAATATGGCGCCGACGGCGTGAGAATGGGGATGCTGCTCTCGTCGCCCGCCGGCAACGATCTGCGCTTCGACGAGGCACTGTGCGAACAGGGACGCAACTTCAACAACAAAATCTGGAATGCCCTGCGCCTGCTGAAAGGCTGGGAAATTGCCGACATACCCCAACCCGAAACCGCACGTAAGGCTATCGAATGGTTCGACGCCCGCCTGACAGCCGCTATAGCCGAAACGGACGATAATATGGATAAATACCGCATCTCGGAAGCCCTGATGAATGTTTACAACCTCTTCTGGGATGAATTTTCGTCGTGGTATCTCGAAATTGTCAAACCTGCATACCGTCAACCTCTCGACCGTCTGACTTATCTCTCGACGATTAACTTTTTTGAACGGCTGATGCTGCTCCTGCACCCCTTTATGCCGTTTATCACCGAAGAAGTATGGCATCTGCTCGACGAACGCAGCGAGGGCGAAAGCATTATGACAACCCAAACTCAAATAGATGAGCCTAAAAGCGCCGATGCACAAATACTGTCTGATTTTGAGGTCGTTAAGCAAATCATCGCAGGCATCCGCACCATCCGTCTCGAAAAAAATATCCCCAATAGCGCACCGCTGGCTCTGAGCATCGTGTCGGGTGAGCATAACGACGCCTACAACTCGGTGATAATCAAGCTCTGCAACCTGTCGGAAATCCGTTCCGAAGCAAGCTCTACTCCATCCGAAGGCGCACAAAGCGAAGCCACCTTTATGGTAGGCGCTGTCGAATATTCCGTACCGGTTGGCAATCAGATAGATATCGAAGAAGAGATAGAAAAACTCGAAAAAGAACTGAAGTATCAGGAAGGCTTCCTCGAATCGGTAATGCGCAAACTCGGCAACGAGAAATTTGTCGCCAACGCCAAGCCCGAAATCGTCGCTGTCGAGCGTAAAAAGCAAGCCGACGCCGAATCGAAAATCGCCGCCCTGCGACAAAATCTCGCAAATCTGAAAAAATAAGTATTTTTAACATTTAAAATGATAGCATTTCCGAAGAATATGACTAATTTTATACTTTCATTAATACATTTTTATCATGCAGAACAGAAGAACATTTTTTAAGAAAAGCTTAGCCGGCGCCGTAATGTTGGGCGCGGCGCCGCTGCTCGGACAAGCCGGAGCGGCAGTTATGGACCCGCCGAAACCGAAAGCGCCTAAAGCCGTCAACCCCTTTAAACTGGGAATGGCAGGCTTCACTTTTGTGAACTTCGACCTCGAAACAACGCTCAAGACACTGAAACGCCTTGATATGCACTACCTGTGTATCAAAGATTTCCATCTGCCGTTAAACGCAGACGAAGCAACAATCAAGGAGTTTCACGCCAAATGCGCCGAATATGACGTAACGGGATATGCCGTCGGTCCGATTTATATGAACACCGAAGCCGAAGTTGACCGCGCTTTCGAGTATGCCAAACGTGTGGGCGTCAAGCTGATAGTCGGAGTGCCCCTCCACGAATTGCTGCCTTACGTTGACAAGAAAGTCAAGGAATACGACTTCCACTACGCCATCCATCTGCACGGACCCGATATACCGGACAAATATCCCGATGCAACCGACGTGTGGGAACATACCAAGACCCTCGACCCGCGTATAGGAATGTGCCTCGACATCGGACACGACCTGCGCAACGCATGCGACCCCGTAGCCGACCTGAAAAAATACATCTCGCGCGTGTTCGATATGCACATCAAAGACGTTACCGACTCGTCAAAAGCAGGTGTCGGTATCGAAATCGGACGCGGCAAAATCGACTTCCCTGCCCTCGTCAAAGCTATGCGCGAAGTGAACTATACAGGTATGTGCAGCCTTGAATATGAGAAAGATATGAAAGATCCATTCCTCGGAATTGCCGAGTCTATCGGGTATTTCAAGGCGGTGATGGACAGCTGAATTCTAATTAAAAATTAAATAATCCGGTAGTAATTGTTTGATGATGAAAGTGATGAGGCGTATATTCGGATTTGTGTTAGCGGGCTTGCTTACAGCTTGCAGCACAGTGTATTATATGCCGATAGAAATCCTCGAACCGGCGACAATCGAATTTCCCGCCGGTATCGAACGACTGCTTATCGTCGATAATGCGCCAGCCGCGCAACCGTTAACGATAACCGGCAAAATAATGACCGCCGGTAAGCTGCAAGACGACACTCTTGTGGTTTCAATTGACAGCGCATCAACGGTTTTATGCAGTTCGCTGGGATGGCTCATCGCCGACAATTCATCATTCGCCGATATCCTGCTGCTCGACAGCAGTATCAGGCGCACCGCCGCAAGAGACGTTTTTGCCGCAGACACATTCGATGTGCATCTGACGCCGGATGAAGTTCGACAACTGTGTGAAGAGCAGGGAGTTGATGCGATCATCTCGCTCGACTTCCTGACTTACACCGCCGAGCAAGCGTATTATAAATTCAATATGAACGATGGCGAATACGAATGGGTCGAGAACGGTCTGTTTCTCGATGTCAACCTGAAAGGTGTGTTGCGAATGTATCTGCCCGGACAGGATACGCCATTTAATGTAAACAATATAAATACGACGATACATTCGCTGCTTACCGGCTTGCCGGTACTATACAGCACCTCAGCCGAAAATGTGCGCTACGCCTTCTATTATGCTGTTGAGAGCCTTGCCGAGACGGAATACACCGATTACGTGTCGCACTGGGTGGAGACACCGCGCTGGTACTACACATCGTTTGCCTCGCGCTGGCAGGAAGGCACAGCGTTTATGCAACGAGGTAGCTGGAAATCGGCAGCCGCCGTGTGGCTGTCGCTCTACAACGAAACCACGAAACCAAAAGTCCGCGCCCGCCTCGCCTCCAACCTCGCCCTGTGTAACGAGTTGACCGACAACATCCCCAAAGCGCTCGAATGGGCTAACGAAGCTAACCGGCTGTCAGTCAACGTAAATGACACCACCACCCGCGCCCGCCAACAACAGTACGTCTCGCTGCTGACCGACCGCATTGCCAAAGCGGAACGGCTTAAAAAATAGGATTTGATTTCGTTAATTGCTATTTCGCCCTAATCGCCGAATTATTCCCTGTCAGTTTCGCCTCCCCCCAAGGAATATCATCACGTAATAGAGCAGCGTAGCCAGTGAGCCGAGTGCAGCCACGACGTAAGTATAGGCGGCTGAGCGCAGGGCGTCTTCGGCTTTGTCGTGCGTTTCGATATTCGTGATGCCGGCGTTGCTCAGCCATGCGAGGGCGCGACGGCTGGCGTTGATCTCGACCGGCAGGGTGATAAAGCTGAACAGCGTGGTGCATGCAAACAGCGCTATCCCGATCAGCAGCAACTGCGGGAACGAGCGCAGCAGTAACATTCCGCCGAGCAGCACCCACTGCACGATGTTTGACGAGAACTGCACGACGGGCACTAACGCCGAGCGCATTTTCAGCGGCGCGTAGGCGTGGGCGTGCTGCACGGCATGTCCGCACTCGTGCGCGGCAACGGCTGCGGCTGCCACACTGCGGCTGCTATACACAGCTTCGCTCAAGTTGACCGTATGGTTGGCGGGGTTATAATGGTCGGTCAGCGTCCCCGGCACGCAGGTAACGCTGACGTCGTAGATGCCGTTGTCGGCAAGCATCTTCTTTGCCACGTCGCAGCCCGACATTCCGTTAGGCAGCGGGATCTTTGAATACTTCTCAAACTTGGCTTTCAGGCGGTAGGATACTATCCAACTCAAGATAGCCACTCCGATAAAAATTACCCAGTACAAGGCGTTTGTCGATGTTATCATTTCGTTTTCCGTTTAAAATTACGGTTTATTCACTGCAAAAAGTGTGCCACGTTTTTTTGGACTGTCATATATCTACTCTTCATACCGCAAGACCGTCTGTTCCCTGTCGGGTCCGACGGATACGATTTTTACGGGCACCCCAAGTTCCGTTTCGAGGAAGGTGAGGTAGGCGTTAAATTCTTCGGGAAATTCGTCTTCGCTGGTGATGGCGGTCATATCTGTTTGCCAGCCGGGCAGTTCGGCATATATCGGTTGGATTTCCATTTCGGCTACTTCAAAGGGGAAGTCGCTGATTTCTTTGCCGTTGACGCTGTATGCCACGCAGGCTTTGATTGTGTCTAACGGGTCGAGCACGTCGCTTTTCATCATTATCAACTGTGTAACGCCGTTGATCATAACGGCATAGCGCAGTGCGACGAGGTCGATCCATCCGCAGCGGCGGCGGCGTCCGGTTACGGAGCCAAATTCCTGTCCGCGTTCGCACATCATATCGCCTGTGGCGTCGGTCAGCTCGGTCGGAAACGGTCCGCTGCCCACGCGCGTACAGTAGGCTTTGAAAATGCCATAGACTTCGCCGATACGACGTGGAGCGATGCCGAGACCGGTGCAGCAGCCCGCGCAGACGGTGTTCGACGACGTTACGAAGGGATACGAGCCGAAATCGACGTCGAGCATAGTGCCCTGAGCGCCTTCGGCGAGTATGGATTTGCCTTCGTCGAGCAGGCGGTTGATTTTATGTTCGCTGTCGATGATATTGAAGCCTATGAGGTAGTCGAGCGCTTCGAACCATTGCTGTTCGAGCGTCGCTATGTCGAAATCGTAGTTCAGTCCGCGCAGGATAGTCTCGTGGCGGCTTTTCGCTTCGGCATATTTGCTGTCGAAGTCGTTAAACAGGTCGCCCACGCGCAGTCCGTTACGGCTCACCTTGTCGGTATAAGCCGGTCCGATGCCTTTGCCCGTCGTGCCTATTTTGCCGCTGCCTTTTGCCGCTTCGTAGGCGGCGTCGAGGATGCGATGCGTCGGCAGTATCAGGTGCGCTTTTTTGGAGATAAACAGGCGGCTCGCGATGTCGTGTCCGCTGCGGGCAAGCGCCTCACATTCTTCCCTGAACAGCAGCGGGTCGAGCACCACGCCGTTGCCGATGATATTGATTTTGTCCCCCTGAAAAATGCCGGAGGGAATGGAGCGCAGGATATATTTCTCGCCATTGAACGCGAGCGTATGACCTGCGTTCGGTCCGCCCTGAAAACGCGCCACAACGTCGTAACGCGGCGTCAACACATCGACGACCTTGCCTTTGCCCTCGTCGCCCCACTGTAATCCTAATAAAACATCTGCTTTCATTTCTTTTGTTCTTTATTATTATTTTTCTTTCGTTTTATGATTATGTTTAAGCCGGAATTTGCATTTCGAGCATATCCCGTAGATATACATCGAGCAGTATTCCATAGTGAACTTCGTGATTTTCACGTCTTTCATCACGCGCATCACCTTGTCGTTCTTTACCTCACGGACTGCTCCGCAATGTGTGCATACGACGTGATGATGATGTGCGGCTGCGCTTTTCAACTCATATTTAATCAGTTGCGTCGAAAACTGATGGCGCACTATGATACAAGCGTTCATCAGCAGCTCCAGAGTGTTGTATATCGACGCCGTACTGACGTGGAAGTTATCTTCTTCGAGCTTGGTTTGCAGCGTCTCGACATCGAAATGACTTTGCAGCCGACAGATGCACTCGACAATTTTAGTGCGTTCGGTCGTCTTACGAAGCCCTTTCAGCGCAAGGTATTCGGCAAACGCCTTGTTGATTTTCTCTGTATCAATCGGGTTTGATGTCATCTTTCACATATTTGCACGAAAGGCAAATGTACGTAATATTTTTTAAATATAGCACATCGCGAAGCAAGAATATTTTTTTATGGCATTTTATGCGTATATACGGCACATTCTGCGCAACGCGCCAGTTCGCCGCGAAACCGTTTTTCTATCAGCAGCGCCAGCCTGTCGCGAAGTGCCGCAAGCCGTATCTTTGCTGTTACTTCAGACAAAAATGCTATACCGAGCATCGTACGCGCCTCATTTTCAGCTATTCCACGCGAACGCATATAGAACAGCGCCTGCTCGTCGATTTGTCCTGTTGTCATCCCGTGCGAGCATTTCACGTCGTCGGCGTAGATCTCCAACTGCGGCTGGCTGAACATTTTAGCTTCGCGTGTAGTGCAAAGATTGCGGTTCGTCTGGCTGGCTTCCGTCTTGACGGCATCTTTTTCGACGAGGATAAGTCCGAGGAACGCGCCCGTAGCCGAGTCGTGCAGGACATTCTTAAACAGCTCATTACTGCGGCAGTACGGCTTCAGGTGGCTTATTTTCGTGAAAGTATCCAACGACTGCTGGCGGTCTTGGATTGCCATTCCGCAGAGTGTCGTCTCGGCGTTTTTGCCGTCAAGCGATATGTCGAACTCGTTGCGTGTCAGTCCGTTATTCAGCGTAACAGCGCCAACGACGACATTTGAGGCAGTCGCTTGTCGGACATTGAAGGTTGCAAAGCGTCGCGTTCGGATGCTGCTCTCTTCGAGGTCGTAGAAATCGAAATGCGAATGTTCGCCCGCAAAGACCTCAACCACCTGTGTTGCAAGGAAATCCACTTCGTCGCTGCTATGGTCGCAGACGAGCAGGCTGGCTTCGGCGTCATCTTCGACGACGACGAGAATACGGCGGTTTGCCATCAGCGGCGTCGCGCTGTTAAACACGTTTATCAGCTGCACAGGCTTGGCGAGGCGAACGCCCTTCGGTACATAAAGCGCAAATCCGTCCTGCACAAACGTGGTATTCAGCGCATTTATGGCATTGTCGCTCACCGGCGCCGCCTTGCCGTAGTAGCGGCGGGCGATGTCGGGATATCTGTCCATAAACCTGCGCAGGCTGCCTGCAAAAACGCCCTCAGGTAAGGATGTATCAGGCGATGCAGCCTCGTTAAATATATCATTTACAACAAAATAGTGAAACGGACTCATATTTGGCACGTCGCATCTGAACACTGCCACCGGAGAGAGAGGAAACGCCAGCCGACGCAGATTGACGCCGTAATCGGGCATAAAAGCAGCCTGAAAATCAGTGTGTTTATAACGCTCATTATCAGTGTCGGGCAAACCTTTTTCGCAGAAATGACCGAAGGCTTCGTCGCGCAAATCGTTCATTATCGCGTGCGCGTGCGTACATATAATATCTTTGTTTTTCGTGTAAAGGTCAATATATTGCTGTTCCGCCTTCATAAACGTTTAATTTTCAGCCGGTTTAATCCAATCATATCCTTTTTCTTCGAGTTCGAGCGCCAGTTCGGGACCTGCTGTCATCACTATCCGTCCCTCGTAAAGAACGTGCACTATATCGGGCTTGATATAATCAAGAAGTCGCTGATAATGAGTTATTACAATGATAGAATTTTCAGACGAGCGCAAGTGGTTGACACCGTTGGCGACTATCCGCAGGGCGTCGATATCCAGCCCGCTGTCTGTCTCGTCGAGGATGGCAAGGCGCGGATTGAGCATAGCCATCTGGAATATCTCGTTGCGTTTTTTCTCGCCGCCCGAAAAACCTTCGTTCACGCTTCTGCCGGTCAGGTTGTTATCGAGTTCGACTATCGCACGTTTCTCGCGCATCATTTTCAGGAAATCGGCAGCCGACAGCGGCGCCAGCTGATTATAAGTGCGATGTGCATTGACGGCGGCACGCATAAAATTCACCATACTGACGCCCGGTATCTCAACGGGATACTGAAAACTCAGAAATATGCCTTCGCAGCTGCGCATTTCGGGCGAGAGCGTCAGCAGGTCTTTGCCGAGAAACGAGACCTCGCCCTCAGTAACCTCAAAAGCAGGATTGCCGACAAGCACACTGCTCAGTGTACTCTTGCCGGAGCCGTTCGGTCCCATAATGGCGTGTACTTCGCCCTTATGCACCGTCAAATCGATGCCTTTCAATATCTCTTTGCCGTTGACCGCAGCGTGTAAATTGCTAATCTTTAACATTAATGCTTATTGTTTTGCTGCAAAGGTACACATTTTCCCTGATAACATCAAAACTGCCTGCCACACCGCGCCGTTAGCCCGTTTTTATTTCTTCACCCGATAATCCAGCGCCGGTGCGCGATTGCCGAGCAGCGGTTCGTAATGGAAATCCTTGCCGCGCTTGGTCTCAAATTCCGCTTTGGCTTTTTCTATTAACTTGGGATTGGTGAACAGCTCTATTGCCGTGAGCGAAAACACTTTAGCTGCGTTGATAAGGCTTTTTGTGCCGATAGTCGAGCCGCCCGATGCCACGTTTTGCCAGCTATGTCCGGCGCTACCGGGGACGAACCCTGCCGTACCGAAACTTACCGTAGGCACGTTCCAACTGACATCGCCGACATCTGTCGAGCCGCCGCCTGTCGAGGGGCGCTCTTCAGCCAGCGGACGCACTGTGGCTGCGCGTTCGAGTATGCTGTCGTGTTCATTCAGACCTTTGACTATGGCTTCGGCAAAGATACGCTCGCGGGCGTCGTATTTCACTCCACCGACAAGCTCAAGGCTGTTTTGCACCACTTCCGACAGGACGCGGTTGTTGAGCAGCTCATACATCCCGCCTACTATCTCCGTCTCGACCGTCGTCTGCGTACCTTTGGCAGCGCCGTCAGCCGCCTGCCCTACCCATTCGACCAAGTCTTTGAGTATCTCGCGTTTCGGACTGCGGATATAGTATGACACTTTGGCATATTCGGGCACGATATTCGGAGCATCGCCGCCGTTAGGTATAGTGTAATGAATACGCGAAGAGATGGGAACGTGTTCGCGCAGCATATTGACCATATAATTCATCGCTTCTACGCCGTCGAGAGCCGAGCGTCCCTTGTCGGGGGTGCCAGCTGCGTGCGCCGGAACGCCGTGAAAAGTGTAATCAATCATCATCACAGCCGTACCTGTACCGACGCTGACAGCATTTGCGCTCGAAGGATGCCAGTCGAGCACGATGTCAACGCCTTTGAACAAGCCCTCGCGTACCATATAGACCTTGCCCGCACCACCTTCTTCAGCCGGTGTGCCGAACACTTTTATCGTCCCCGCGTGCTTATTGGCTTCGAGCCATTGCCGTATGGCGACAGCGCCCGCTACCGAGCCTGTGCCGAAGAGCTGATGCCCGCAGGCATGCCCGTTGGCGCCCTCTACCACAGGTTTGCGATAGGGCACGGTGTCTTGCGACATTCCGGGCAGGGCGTCGAACTCGGCAAGTATGCCTATGACGGGGCTGCCCTGTCCGTAAGTGGCTACAAACGAAGTGGGCATACCGGCAAGACCGGCATCGACAGCGAAGCCGTTTGCTTTCAGGTGCTCTTGCAGGGCGGCGCTGCTTTTTGTCTCAAGAAAACCCAGCTCCGGATGGCTCCAGATGGTTTTCTGCAATTTGTCATACGTACCGAACGAGCGGTCGAGATACTCAATCGCCGCGTTGTCGAGCGGATTGTTTTTCGTTTTCTTCTGGGCGAACAGATTAGTCATAATCATCGCCATGCATAACATCGTAATAAATGTTTTCCTCATATTGTGCATATTTAATTTTGGTTTGAGCCGCAAATGTAGTGAAAAAATCCGAAATGCCAACCCCGACCGGCTAATTATTCAGCCTCCAGTCGTGCGCATAATCAATGGCGGTACGCAGATTTTGCAGCGGGGTGTCGCCCGGCACGGTGCAGTCGGCACCAAGTATGAAGTTTTGCGGCGCTTCGCTCAATACCCTGTCAACTTCGGCTTTGACCTGTTCGGGTGTGCCTTTTGCGATGATACCCAGCCGGTCTAACCCGCCCATCACGGGACGGTCGAACGTCGCCTGCACATCGCTAAGTTTTATCGAAGAGCCGTCGAGATAACGGTTCGGAGCGTTGATGATGCTTGCCGTGAACGAGGTGAAGCGGCTGATATCGGTATAATAGCTCTCGCCGTAGTCGCAGATATGCAGGATATTGACTAAGGCTTTGTCGCTTGCCGCCTGCAAAATAGCTGTGTCGTAGGGAACTACAAGTTTGGCAAACAGCTCCGTCTCGCCGAAACCTTTGGAATTGCCGCCCTGAGTGGATATATAAAAACCGTCGGCGCCGCGGTTGACAGCTTCGGTGATATAGTTCACTATGCTCTCGGTGATATTCTGATAACCAGCGGCTACGGCGTCGGGATCTTGGCGCGAATGTTCGAGCGCGGCGGCGCCAACAGTCTGCTGCGCTAACGAGAGAGGCGAATAGACGGTCGGGATAATCAGCGCCTCTGATTTCAATTCCTTTGCCAAAGCGCCGATGACTTCGAGCTGAGGCTCAAAAAATTCTTTCGTATAAACGGGGATCTTCGCCCAGTCTTTCGGCGATTTGATGTCTTCGTTCAGCGGCAGCGCTATCTCGTACTGTACCTTGACAAAATCCATATTCGTCGCGCGGAAATACTGGATATGGCTGTCGATGGCGCCCTGTCCGAGCTTGTCTTTGAAATGCAGGAAAAACGCCGCCGGAACATACTTGTTCGGTTTCGACCGATCGAGTACGGCGAGCACTTTTTCGCGTTTGTTAATTTTACTTGCAGCGGCTGTCGAGGCTGCGTTTGTCGCCGTCGAGGGTTTCTGCACGGCGCTGTTGCTGCAGGCAGAGGCGCTCAGAAGGCTCATCCCGCCGACAGCATAAAAACCCGATTTGATGAAATCTCTTTTTTTCATAGCAAGAAAATATTGTTGCGTTATAACACGACAAAGTTACGTACAATAATATTATTACGCAAATTTATTCGCTTCTGCCGGCGAGAAGTTTTTGCTGATGCGAGAGGGTTTTGGCGTCGGCTCGCAGAAAACCGTATTCGTGGTTGAACTGCTGCCCTTCGGTAATAATCCAGCGCAGGAAATGCTCGGCATCGCCCTGTCCGTCGTATTCAAACCCGATATGCAGGACGGGGACGAGTTCGACTTTCTCGTTTTCGAGCAGCGTGATTGTCTCGTCAAGATTTTCGGAACGTATTATTTCGAGTTGTTCTTTCCTGACATTCAGCGGGATGAGCGCGATGCCGTCTTTCAGCTTCCGTTCTTTCAGGTCGTAGAGATAGCTCAGATTGTTGACTGTTACGCCCGTCGGGTCTTTGCTGATTGCCTGAAGAAGGTAGATATCGTCGCCCAGCACCTTCTTGCCGCGATAATTGGCTGCCGACAAGCCGAAATACGACGCAAAAGCCTGCGCTCCCGATGCCGAGCTGTTACCCGAATAGACGGTCAGCTGCTCATTAAATTCGTCTTTCTTTTCGTTTTCGCCACCCAGCTCGTCTTCGCTGAAAAACAGCTTTTTCAACTCTTTTTTGCCGAATTTACGTTTGCTGATTTGCTCATTGAGCGGATTATTTTCCGAAGTAACGGGCAGGAGCGCCGACCGTCCGACGTAGGCAACAGCCTTCCCGTCGTCGCTATGATTGCCGGCTTCGGCATCCGCCACAATACGCAGGTCAACCTGAGCAGCATCTTTGGCTGCTCGTTTAACCTCGACGCCCGGATTCGTTTTGTTGTATTCGGCAATCCACTTCTCAACTAATGGAGAGGTGTATTTTGCTGTTTCGATGTAGATCACACGACGGTTGCCTTCGCCGTCCTTGCTGTCTTCGGCTCTCGCCGCAATCACCGCTGCGCCGAAAAGCGCAGCGGTCAGAATTAATTTTGTTATCTTCATATCGCTTTGTCTTTATTTATTTTCGACTGCAAAGGTACGGGCGGTTTCCGACGCCCGCAATACCATTTTTGTGGTAAAGCGATACAAGATATAATATGTACGCGCGAGAGGGCTTATCTGTCGCGGTCGCGTTTTTTGAAGTCGCCTCGGCGGTCTCCACGGTCGCGGTCGCCGTGTTGGGGAGCGGGACGGCGCTGCGGACGTTCATCCTGATAGCCGTCGGGCTTGGGCAGCAGGGCGCGGCGCGACAGTTTGAATTTGCCTGTCTTCGGGTCGATGTCCATCAGCTTGACGAGTATAGTGTCGCCTTCCTGCAAACCTGCATCTTCGACCGTTTCGAGACGTTTCCAGTCGATCTCGGAGATATGCAGCAGTCCGTCCTTGCCGGGCATAAACTCAACAAACGCACCGTAGGGCATCACGGAAGCTATTTTTCCTTCGTAAACCTCGCCTACTTCGGGAACGGCGACGATAAGGCGGATAGCACGCATTGCCGCGTCGATAGATTCCTTGTTGGTAGCTGATACTTCGACTATGCCTACGCCGTCAACCTCATCAATCGAAATCGTGGCGCCGGTCTTTTCCTGAATACCCTGAACGATTTTGCCGCCGGGACCGATGATGGCGCCGATAAATTCTTTGCCGATAGTGATGGTCTCGATACGCGGCGCGTGGGGTTTGAGGTCGGGACGCGGCTCCGGCATAGCATCGGTGATTTTGCCGAGTATATGCAGACGTCCTTCTTTGGCTTGCGCGAGTGCGTTCTCAAGTATCTCGTACGACAGACCATCCACTTTGATGTCCATCTGCGTAGCCGTGATGCCGTCTTTTGTGCCTGTAACCTTGAAATCCATATCGCCGAGGTGGTCTTCGTCGCCGAGTATGTCCGACAGTATGGCGTAGTTCTTGCCTTTATTTTCCGAAATCAGACCCATCGCTATGCCCGAAACGGGTTTTTTGATTTGCACGCCCGCATCCATCAGCGCCAATGTGCCTGCGCAAACGGTCGCCATCGACGATGAGCCGTTCGACTCAAGTATGTCGGAAATGACGCGCACGACATACGGATAGTTTTCGGGCAACATACGTTTCAGTGCGCGATGCGCCAGATTGCCGTGTCCTATCTCGCGGCGTCCTACGGCGCGTTGAGCCTTAGCCTCGCCCGTCGAGAACGGCGGGAAATTGTAATGCAGCAGGAAACGCTCCTTGCCGTGAACGAGCACGTCGTCAACGATTTTCTCGTCCGATTTTGTGCCGAGCGTTACGGTTGTCAGCGACTGCGTTTCGCCGCGTGTAAAGACAGCCGCCCCGTGAGGACCGGGCACAAAGTCCGTTTCTATCCATATCGGGCGGATATCTGTTGTCTTGCGTCCGTCGAGCCGTTTGCCCTCGTCGAGGATGGCGCGGCGCATAGCTTCTTTTTCGACGTCGTGATAATAGCGGTCGATCATCGGAGCTTTCGTTTCGAGTTCTTCCTCCGTGAACGCCGTTTTATATTCGGTAATGATAGCTTCAAAAGCCTCTGCGCGAGCGTGTTTGTCGGTGCCCGAAACGGCTATTGCATAAGCCTTGTCGTAGCATTTGTCGCGAACATCCTTGCGGAGGTCTTCGTCGTTCTCTTCGTGATTATATTCGCGTTTGACTGTTTTGCCCACCGCTTCGGTCAGTTCCATCTGCACGCGGCAGTGCTCCTTGATAGCTTCGTGGGCAAATTTGATGGCTTCGAGCATCTCGTGCTCCTGCACTTCCGACATCTCGCCTTCGACCATCATAATATTGTCGATCGTAGCGCCTACCATTATATCTATGTCGGCGCTTTCGAGCTGTTTGTAGGTCGGATTGACTATCAACTCGCCATTGACACGCCCCACGCGCACTTCGGAAATCGGACCGTTGAACGGGATATCCGAAACGGCAAGCGCCGACGAAGCCGCCAAGCCTGCCAGCGCATCGGGGATATCTTCGCCGTCTGCCGAGAACAAAATGATGTTCACAAACACCTCGGCGTGATAGTTGTCGGGGAAGAGCGGACGCAGCACACGGTCAACAAGGCGCGAAGTCAGCACCTCATAGTCCGAAGCCTTACCCTCGCGGCGTGTAAATCCGCCGGGGAAACGCCCGAAAGCCGAAAATTTCTCTTTGTAATCTACTTGCAGCGGCATAAAATCCGTGCCCGGAACTGCATCTTTCGCTGCACACACTGTTGCCAATAAAACGGTATTTCCCATCCGCACCATCGCGGATCCGTCTGCCTGTTTCGCCAATTTTCCTGTCTCAATGGTGATAGTCCTTCCATCACCTAATTCAATCGTCTTATTTATAACGTTCATCTTCAATTAAATATATTTTACCTCTAAAAAATTGTGCAAAGTTATAATATTTTGACGGAACTGTGTTAAAACGATATGTTAAAAAAACATTATTATCCGTTTTTTCGTATTATTATCCGTTTTTTCGCAAAAATGCTTACCTTTGCAGGATGTAATAATGATAACAACGATGAAGAAACTGATAATTGTGGTTTTATGTATAAGCGCGGGATGCTGTTTAGCGGTCGGTCAGCGTTCGTATTCGTACGACTTACCGAGCAGGCTTTTCGACGAAGGCAAGGCTTTCTTTGAGATGCGCAACTATGCCGGCTGTGTTGACAAGCTCGAAGCGTACAAGGAGCAATATTCTGATGCAGAGCTTATTCAGGAAGCCGATTATATGCTCGCTTTTATAGCTTACGAACAGGGCAAGGACGACAGCGCGGAGACTTTGCAGGCGTTTTTGGAAAGCTATCCCGACAGCCGCCATCGCGACGAGATATGTTTTTTGCTTGGCTCGGCGTATTTCGAGCAGGGCGACTATGCCGAGGCGATAAGCTGGTTTGGCAGCGCCGACGAGATGGCTCTCTCGCCCGTTCAACAGGACGATTACGCTTTTCGCGCAGGTTTTTCGCTGCTGCAAACCAACGACTTGACGGGCGCGCGTTACCATTTCACATCCTTGCAGCAATCGACCGTTTACCGTCAGTCGGCAGCTTATTTCCTTGCTTACATTGATTATGCCGAACAAAAATACGACAGCGCCCTGACAGGCTTTATCCGTATCCGCAACTATCCAGAATTTAGCGAGCGGGCGCTCTATTTTATCACCCAGATTTATTATATCAACAGTCAGTATGCCAAGGTAATAAGCAGCGGCGAAGAGCTGCTCAAGACCTACCCGGGAGGCAGAGACAATGCCGAGATCTACCGGCTATTGGGCAACGCCTACTATCAACAGGGCGATCAGGCTAAAGCGTCTGAAGCCTTCGAGAAATATGCTGATGCGACGGCTAATCCCCTGCGCGGCGACCTCTATCTGCTTGGAGTGAGCTATTTCGGGCAGGGCGACTATCGCAAAGCCGCCGAAGCGCTGTCGCGAACCATCGACGAGCCAGACGAACTGGCGCAAAACGCCTATCTCTACCTCGGTCAGAGCTACCTGAAACTCAACGACAAAGACAAAGCGCGTATGGCGTTTGAGTGGGCGGCGACCTCGAATTACGATATGCAGATCAAGGAAGTGGCGCTGTATAACTATGCGCTGCTCATACACGAGACCTCGTTTTCGGGCTTCGGCGAATCGGTTACCATCTTCGAGGATTTCCTGAACGATTTTCCCAACTCTCAATACGCCGACAAGGTAAACGACCACCTGATTGAAGTCTATCTGAGCACAAAAAACTACGAATCGGCGCTCGCCTCGATCAGCAAGATACACCAGCCCGACCCTAAGATACTGTCGGCAAAACAAAACCTGCTGTTCCAGCTTGGCAATCAGTCATTCACAGATGGCGAAACAGAGAAAGCCATCAACTATTTCAATCAGGCAATAGCTATGGGAGGATACGACGACGCGACCTTCTGCAACGCATATTTCTGGCGTGCCGAGTCGTACTATCGCCTCAATAATTTTGCGCAGGCAGCCCGCGACTATCAGTCATTTATCGACAAGACTACCGACCGCACTTCCGAATCCTATCCGCTGGCATACTATAATATAGGATACAGCTATTTCAAGCAAAACGCATACACTCAGGCTTTGCGGGCGTTCCGTCAATACACCGTTCTGGAGAAAGACACTAAGGCGCTGTCGCTGGCTGATGCTTACAACCGCATTGGCGACTGCCTGTTTTACGACCGCCAGTATGCCGTAGCCGAAGAAAGCTACACGAAAGCTGCGTCGCTGCAACCCTCCGCCGGCAGCTATGCCCTCTACCAAAAAGCCATCGTGATGGGGCTGCAAAAGGATTATCAGGGCAAAATCGCTATGCTCAACCGCCTGATAAACGAATTTCCCGAATCGCCCTACGTTGACGATGCGCTCTACGAAAAAGGACGCTCGTATGTGCTGCTCGAAAAATACGACAACGCAGCCGAAGCCTTCAAGACGCTGATTAGCCATTACCCGCAGACCAGCCTCGCCCGCAAGTCGGGATTGCAGCTCGGACTGCTCTACTTCAATAACAATCAACCCGAAAAAGCTATCTCGGCTTATAAGGAAGTGATAGACAAATATCCGGGCAGCGAAGAGACGAAAGTTGCCCTGCAAGACCTCAAAGCCGTATATGTGGATATGAACGACGTAGCCGGTTACGCCTCCTACGTCCGTACGCTCGGTGGCAATGTCAACTTCGAGGTGAGCGAACAGGACTCGCTGACCTATTATGCAGCCGAGCGACTGTTCCTGCGCGGCGACAACGAAGGCGCACAACGCAGCCTCCGCAGCTACACAGCCTCGTTCCCTAACGGCGCTTTCAGCCTCGACGCCAACTATTATCTCGGACAGATAGCATTCAAGAGCAACGACTACACCGAAGCCCGCCAACGCTTCGCCACAGTGCTCTCGCAGGGAACGACAAAATTCACCGAAGAAGCCCTCGCGCGCACATCGGAGATACAGTATCTGCAAAAAGACTATGCCGCCGCGCTCGAAAGTTTCAAACGCCTGCTCGCCATAGCCGAATCGTCCGACAATATCGAAGCCGCCAAGCTCGGTATGATGCGCTGCGCACAGCAGACCGGACGCAATGCCGACGTCATCAAAGCGGCAGACGAGCTGCTGAAAAACGCCCGCCTGAAACCCGAAATAGCATCCGAAGCCCGCTCACTCCGCGCCAAAGCCTATCTTGCTCAGGGCGAGACAGCTAAAGCCGAAGCCGACCTCACTACGCTCGTCAAGGACACGCGCACGGTGTATGGCGCCGAAGCGAACTATCTTTTGGCAAAATCGCATTACGACAAAAAAGATTACGACAAAGCGGAAAAAGAGCTGACCGAATATATCCGCAAAGGCACGACGCACCAATACTGGTTAGCTCGCTGCTTTATCCTGCTGTCGGATGTTTACTCCAAGAAAGGCGACGATTTTCAGGCGCGGCAATACCTGCTCAACCTGCAAAAGAACTACAAAGGCTCGGACGATATAGCCGGAATGATTACCGAACGATTGAACAAACTCCAATAATTTTTGACAATGAAAAGATTGAAATACAGCATATTGACAGCTGCCCTGCTATTGACAATCGCGGCGGCGGCGCAAGCCCAAAACAAGACCGAACAGGAACAGCTGACGCGCGAAATGACGCTCGAACGCGAATATGACCCGACAGTGCAGGACGCCAACAAGGTGAACCGCCTGCCCGAAGTCAAAGAACCCGTCGTAACGAAACGACCGATCGACTATTCGCCCTTCACAACGCCCGCCGAACCTGACAAAGAAATCACGACGCTGCCTTCGGGCAATATCCATACCAATATCGCCCACACGAAAAAACGCGGCTACCTGCATTTCGGCGGTGGTATGTATATGAATTTCGACGGCGACGCAGGCTATCATCTCATCGACAACGAACGCGGCATACTCGGCATCTACTTCACTCACCATTCGACTAATGGCGATGTGAAATTTACAGAGCAGTATGACGACTTTGTGTCGTCGTTGGATGTTGAAAATTACAGTTTTTTCGTTTCCCCCCAATATGAAACGACCCGCAAGGCAAAGCTCAACGACAACCTCGGCGTTCTCAAGTTCGACTATGCCGTCGGCGAAAACACGCGATTGAAACTCGGCGCATCTTACGGATATACATCCTTTAACTACTACGGATACCATTTCTACCAACAGCCTTTCTACTCCGAGGATACGACTGCCAATCAGGTTAATAAAGTATTCCATATCGACGCAGGCATCAGCGGCATCGCCAACGACAAATTCCTGTATCTCATAGACGCCGAATATCACAATTTTAACCAGAAATACGGTTGGACAACCCTCAACGCAGGCATACGCGAAAATCATATCACCGGCAATTTCGATTTCGGTTATATTTTTGGCGCCACCGACAACAGCCGCGTCGGACTTGCAGGTCTCGTCAATTATTGCTACCAGACGCCGCCGCAAAACAATCCGGTACCTGATTTTGCCGAGTTCGATTATGAGCCTCATTCCCACCTGTCGGCAACATTCACGCCGTATTACCGTATGAGCGGCGACAGCTGGAATTTCCAACTCGGCGCCAACATAATCCTGCTCAATGCCGATACATCTACGGTTTTTGTTACGCCAAACGTCAATCTCGAAGCCAATCTCTCCGAAAAAACCGTGTTTTATGCCAACGCAACTGGCGAAACGCGGCTGAACGATGCCCACGAGCTGTCGCAACAGAACCGCTATATCGACCTTTGCAACGATTTCCGCCCATCGCGTACATGGATTGACGGCACGCTCGGTATTCGCAGCGCCATAGCTACCGGAGCGCAAATCGACGTTTTCGCAGGATATAAAAGTACTAAAGACGCCATATTCTTCATTCCCGTTTCTTACGGTTATAGATCCGACATGGCTTATGCCGAAATCGGATATCGGAGAGATTTTATGGCTTACCACACTGCCATTCAGCAAGATGCGGCGCTACTGCATGCCGGAGCTGCTGTCCGTTATTCTTATCGCAGCATAGTTGATTTTTCGCTCAAAGGCGTTTATAATCAATGGAATATAACGGACGATATTAAGCCTTACGGGATGCCGCAAATAGAGCTGAACGCCGCCCTGACAGTCAAACCGCTTGCCCCGCTGGCGCTCGACCTCGGCTATTATCTCGGCACAAACCGCTATACTCAGCTTTTTGGCGCCGAAATGAAAATGCCCGCGCTCAACGACCTGAATTTCCGCGCCTCGTGGGCGTTCAACGATATGTTCGGCGCGTACATCCGGCTTAACAACCTGCTGTTCAAACAACAGGAATATATCTCAGGCTATCCTACGCAGGGATTTAACGCTATGGCAGGTATTAACATTAATTTTTGAAGATGAGGCTAAAGAAAATCATCCTGACCGGTCTTGTGCTGACGGCAGCAGTGATGGCTAAAGCGCAAATCCTTGACCCTGTTGAGTGGACTATCCGTCTGATAGACTCGCCGACAGCCGAAAAAGAGATACGTTTCACCGCAAAAGCCGACCGCGGCTGGCATGTCTATGATATGAACCTGCCCAAAGGCGGACCTATCCCGACAAGCATCACCTACGAAACCAAACGCGGCGTCGAATTTCTCGGCGAGCCGCAAGCCTCCGTCGCACCCACAGCTATCCACGACGACATTTTCGATATGGACCTGCGCTGGTATAGCGGCGAAGTTACGTTTACCCAGCTGATCCGCGTTACCGACCTGCGCACCTTTGCCCTGCGCGGCGAAGTGGAATTTATGGCTTGCAACGACGAGACCTGCCTGCCTCCCGACCGTATCCCCTTCAATTTCGGTCGCAACGACATCAGGATGACCAGGACAACTGCGCCCGAAAACGAGAGCGCAGACGAAGACACAACAGCTATCGACAGCGCCGCCGCCGAAACGCAACTGACGGATTTGTTTACCGAAATCACGCCCGCGACAACCGACAGCCGACGCAGCGAAGCAACGGCAGCAGCCGAACAGGGCATACTTACCACCCAACCCGAACTGTGGACGCCGGTCATCGACGAGCTGCACTCCTTTGGCGACGACACAGCTACAGTGAGCGCTTCGAGCGACTCGCCGTGGTGGTATATCTTCCTCGCCGGTTTTGTCGGAGGATTTATCGCCCTGCTGACGCCCTGCGTCTGGCCTATGATACCGATGACGGTCAGCTTCTTCCTCAAACGCAACAAACAACGCCGCAAAGCCGTAGGCGAAGCAACACTCTACGGACTGTCGATCATCGTTATCTATGTAGCTATGGGACTGATAATTACCGCTGCTTTTGGCGCCAGCGCTCTTAACGACCTCTCGACCAACGCGGTGTTCAATATCATCTTTTTCCTGCTGCTCGTGCTCTTTGCCGTGTCGTTCTTCGGCGCCTTCGAGCTGGTGCTGCCCTCGTCGTGGACAAACAAAGCCGACGCCCGCGCCGACGCCACATCGGGCATCCTGAGCATCTTTTTTATGGCGTTCACTCTGGTGCTCGTGTCGTTCTCGTGCACCGGTCCCATCATCGGCACTCTGCTTGTCGAGGCTGCCACAGGCGGCTCTGTAGCCGGTCCGGCTATCGGGATGGCAGGCTTCGCACTTGCGCTGGCTATCCCGTTCGCCTTCTTCGCCGTCTTTCCCAATTTCCTGCAGACGATGCCCAAATCGGGCGGATGGCTCAATTCCGTCAAGGTGGTGCTCGGATTTCTCGAACTGGCGCTGGCGCTCAAATTCCTGTCTGTTGCAGATCTGGCTTACGGATGGCGTATCCTCGACCGCGAAGCGTTTCTCGTCCTCTGGATAGTGATATTCACGCTGCTCGGCTGTTATCTGCTTGGCAAGATACGTTTCCGCCACGACAGCGAACTTAAATATGTCTCCGTTACACGCCTCTTCCTCGCTATCATCTCATTAGCGTTTGCCGTCTATATGCTGCCCGGCTTGTGGGGAGCGCCGCTCAAAGCTATCAGCGCCTTCGCCCCGCCGCTTAACACTCAGGACTTCAACCTCTACAAAGATGATGTAGAAAGTGCGTTCGACGATTATGAAGCAGGGATGGCGTATGCCGTCAAGGTCGGTAAGCCTGTGATGATAGATTTTTCGGGCTACGGCTGCGTTAACTGCCGTAAGATGGAAGCAGCAGTATGGACCGACCCCGCCGTGAAACAACTGCTCGACGAGCAGTATGTGCTTATCACACTGATGGTTGACGATAAGAGTCGCCTGCCCGCACCCGTTACAATCACCGAAAACGGCAAACGGCGCACACTGAAAACCGTCGGCGACAAATGGAGCTATCTGCAGCGTGTCAAGTTCGGCGCCAACGCCCAACCCTTCTATGTCCTGCTCGACCACGACGCATATCCCCTCGCCCCACCCTACGCCTACGACGAAGACGCCGCCAAATACGCCGTCTTCCTGACTAATGGTCTGAGGAATTTTCGATAAAAACTTATTTTTTTGCGAAAACTTTTTGCGAAAAGTAAATAATTATATACCTTTGCGGCGCAAAAAACAGATATGAAATCAAGCGAATTAAACAGGATAGCTCTCAAGCACGGATGGAAATTCGTCAGCCAAGACGGTTCAAGTCATCGGGAATATGAGAAAAATGGCATTACGCTGGTTATTCCATATCACGGCGCAAAGGAGGTTCCTGTTGGAACGTGTAAACATATTTTAAAAGCAATTATGAACGTAAAATGAGCAAAATGAACCAAATACATGTTATTTTAGAATCGGGCAAGGACGGTTACGGCGTGATGTTCCGCGAATTTGACAATATTTTCGGATTTGGCGAAACGGTCGAAGCGGCAAAGAAAGATGCTGTTGCCGTTTTGAGTTATTATGTTGAATTATTGAAGCGCAATAATAAACCCATGCCGGAATTGCTGACCGGACAATACGAGTTAGTTTACGAGTTCGATGTTGATGCGCTCTTGAAATACATTGACGGCACGGTAACTAAAACGGCTCTTGCGCGGGCTTCGGGCATCAACGCAGCACAACTGACGCATTACAGTTCGGGACTGAAAAAGCCGCGCCGCCAACAGCGTGAAAAGATAATCTCAGGTTTGCACCGCATCGCAGCCGACTTATTAGCAGTTACTTAACGGGATGAGCCTATAGCTTCCCTCGCCCCACCCTACGCCTACGACGAAGACGCCGCCAAATACGCCGTCTTCCTGACCAATGGTCTGAGGAATTTTCGATAAAAACTTATTTTTTTGCGAAAACTTTTGGTAGGAAGTATTAATTTTCGTACCTTTGCCAAAAATATGAAAGTTACAGTAATAATCGAACAAAACCGCAACGGACGCTATTCAGCCTATATCAGCGACGAAAGAATCACGTTTGGTATTCTGGGCGAAGGCAATACGGTTGCAGACACTATTGAAGATTTTAAAATCGGTGTAGAAGAGATGCAGGAACTGTATGTCAGTGAAGGCAAGCCATTCCCGGAACTTGAATACGACTTCAAATACGATACTGCCTCGTTTTTGGCTTCCTATTCAAAAATACTGTCGTTAGCAGGGCTGTCGCGACTGACCGGATTAAACCAGGGGCAATTGAGCCATTACGTTACAGGCAGAAAGAAACCGACGCCGCGAACTGTGTCAAAAATCAGGACATCCGTTCACGATTTCGGTAAGCAATTATGTCAGCTTGAACTTGTTTAATAACCCTCTCATAATGACGACAAAAGAAGAAAAAATGGCGGCTTTCGGGCGATTGCTTGACGTGATGGACGAGTTGCGCCTCAAATGCCCGTGGGACCGCAAACAGACCAACGAAAGCCTGCGGGCAAACACTGTCGAAGAGACTTACGAGCTGTCGGACGCCATCATCAGCGGCGACCGCAACGCCATACGCAAAGAGCTGGGCGACTTGCTGTTGCACATCGTCTTCTACGCTAAAATCGGCGAAGAAACGGGCGATTTCGACATACGTGATGTCTGCGACAGCCTGCGCGAGAAGCTGATTTACCGCCATCCGCACGTCTTCGGCGACGGCGATGCCGACACCAGCCGCAAGGTCGAGCAAACGTGGGAACAGCTCAAAATCAAAGAGAAAGACGGCAATAAAACCGTGCTCGACGGCGTACCCGCCGCCCTACCCTCGCTTATCAAAGCCTACCGCATACAGGACAAGGCGCGTAACGTCGGGTTCGACTGGGAAGTGCGCGAACAGGTCTGGGACAAGGTAGCGGAGGAATTGAGCGAGCTGCGTACGGAGATAGACCGCATGGATGCCGACCGTATGGAAGATGAGTTCGGCGACGTGCTGTTCAGCCTTATCAACGCCGCCCGCCTCTACAAAATCAATCCCGACAACGCCCTCGAACGAACAAACCGCAAGTTCATACGCCGTTTCAACTATCTCGAAGCGCAAACGATAAAGAAAGGTCGCTCGCTAAAAGATATGAGCCTCGACGAAATGGAGGCTATCTGGAACGAGGCAAAGCAAACAGAAAAAGAGACCGCCTGAACGCGACGGGTTCAGACAGCCTCTTCCTTACAATCATCTAATTGACAAATGACTTTTCTTTATTCAGGCACGAGGAAATAGAATCCTCCTGAGGAAAAATTCCCGCTGATGACGCCTGCGGTTGCGCCGGTAATCTTGATACCGAACACATAGCGTTGCCCCTTAGTGAGGGAGGCGGCATTGACCGACACCTGATAATTGACACGATTCGTTCCTTTCGGGATCACTATCGTAGTGCCGGGCAGGGTGTAGGCGGAGGCAGGCAGTATTTCATAAGCCAGACCCGACTCCTTGCCAACGACGTCGGCTATGCCTTCGTCAACTGCCAGAGTAACCGTTACATCCGAAGGAGCGCCGTTGTTGCCCGTATAGTTAACCACTACCGGGAAGCTGAAACTCGTGTTCGTAATCTCAAAATCGTATTCGCCCGGATAAGCAAGCAGGGCTTTCAGGTCGCGCGAGGCATACGTCAGACCAGAACGGTTGGAGCTGAGATTATATATCTCAACGATGTCGCCCAGACCGTCCTCGAAACGAACTTCATCCGGAAGGCACGAAGACATACCGAACAGGGCTAATGCCAGACCTAAATATTTTATTATACTCTTTTTCATATTTCTATTCTTTATAATGTTAATAAAATCAGTTTCTATCCCAGAAAATCGGGTTTGAATACGAGTCGCCGACATCCGGTGTGTTGTAGTTCAAGTCATATTCATCCTGCGGATAAACCAAGCGGACGGAAAGCCTGTCGGGACGCGGAGAGTCAGACAGATAGGAGGCGAACGTCAGGTTCGGACGGCGACCGGTATTGTCGATAGTCGGATATGCCGTGCGACGGTAGTTGTTCCATGCTTCGTGTCCGTTGATGATGTTGTAGGCGATATATGCCTGAGTGATAATAGCTTCGAGCTGCTGTTCCTTGGTTGTCGCCTTGTCGGCATTGACCAAGTAGCTGTCGCTGTTATTCTTGATATACTCTTCCACATCGGCTTCGGGGTCAGCTCCGTCAACCAGATTGCCGCCCACATTCGTTGCTAAATAATGGAACGATGCTATCATACCTTTCTTGAAGTTGGTTTTCCAGTCGCCGTTGAGTTCGTGCCCTATCAAGGCAGCTTCGGCAAGCAGGAAGTATGTCTCAAAATCGTAGAACATCCCAAAATCCTGAGTGCGACCTTTCAGTATGCCTTCGATCCAGATATAATTGGGCGTATAAGGACGTTCGGGTCCCTGGAAGCCCAGCATATAGTTAGGAACATCGGGATAGCCGAGATAGGTCAGCGAGCCGCGGCGGTCGTCGGTCAGTTTGCCTTCGACCTCTTCGATAGCGTCAACCGCCTCGTCGCCACAGATAAATTTCTTCTGATAGAAGGTCATCAAATATGTCGTCGGGAGGTAATAGTGTGCATAACCCGAAATTGAGCCTGATACCGAGCTGTGATAGTCGTTATACACGGGATTTTGCTGATTGGAAGCGTTATAACCCGGATTATAGCCGGCTGTTTCTAACAGGAAGCCTTCGGGCGAGAAAGTGAAATTCGACTGCACAAACGAGTCAATCTCGCTGCCGGCTGCACGGATAAGCAGGCGCAGCTTCAGGTTGTTGGCAAACTGTATCCATTTAGTCAGGTCGCCGCCGAACAGACCGTCGGTCGAAGTCGTAAATTTCAGAGTTGTCTCGGTGCCCGATTTGAACAGTGAGATAGCTTCGTCGATTTCGCTAATCAGATACTTATACACTTCGGCGTCGTCGTCGAACTTCGGCGTAATATTTTCGCCGCCCCTGACGCCTTCGGTGTAGGGCACATCGCCATATTCGTCAACCAAAAGCTGGTAAGTTATAACTTTTGCCAGATGAGCGGCAGCGCCGAAGTATTGATAATACGGGTCTTCGGCAGCAGCATTGATAACGCCCTGTATATCCCTGAGGTGGGCAAAATTGTCGTTCCAGCGAGCCGTATATGACGAACTTGGAAAGTTGTAGGAATACAGGTCTCCGAAGCCTGAAACGCCATCGCCCGGGAACTGATAACCGACCATAAGCGAACCGTAGCAGTTGTAATTATGGATATCTGTTGCCAAACGGGCGTAGATAGCGGTTATCTGGAGGTTGGGCGTTACGACGCTTCCTGTCGGGGAGTTAGGATTTTCGTTAATATCCAAACGGTCGTTGCACGAAAACAGTATTGCGCTCAAAAGAACGACCGGCAATATTTTTATCATATTATTCTTTTTCATAATCGTTAATATTTAGAATGTTAATGAAATAGTTGCTCCAAAAGTACGTGTTGGAGGCGACTGCGATGTCGAAGATATACCAAGCTCGTTGTCTGCAGCCGAACCTGTCTGGCTGTAGTCGGGGTCGGTATATTCGTTACTCTTCGCCGTGAGCAGCAGCAGATTGCGTCCCTGCAAGGCTATAAATCCGCCTGCGACGCCGGGCAACTTGCTGATTATCGAGCGGGGAAGATTGTACGTCAGCGATATTTCGCGCCATTTCCAGTAATCGCCGTTATAAACATAGTTGGCGATGACACTGCGGTTGTACGAACCCATCGACCAGAATCCGCTACCGCCGTCGGCGATAGTTATATTCGTATTTTCGATATACTGTCCGGGGTTGTTGGGGTCTTCGTAAACCGAGTTGGGGAACACGAAACGGTCGCGGTTGTAGTAAGCGCTGCGAGCCGAAGCGCCCGAGAAGTCGAGACCGCTACCCAGCGAGTTTGCCAAAGCGATATAGTTGCCGCGATACTCGAACAGGGTTGCAAGCGTGAAATCCTTATAGCGCAGTTTCAGGTCTAAACCCAGCAGGTCGCGCGGCTTGGTGTTACCCAAAGAATACGACTGCGAAGCCATTGACGGATAACCTGTTGTCGGGTTAACTATGACTTTGCCGTAATATGGACTTTTCTCATCTTCGACACGTTTGTAGTCAACAGCAACAATCTGATTGAGTTCCTGTCCTTCGATAGCGTAAATATATTCGGTCGTTCCGAGCGCACTGAAATCGGTACGGATACCTACTTTTTCCATTCCGTCGGGCATATCGACTAACTTGTTTGTGCGGTGGGTATAGTTACCGCCGACGGTTACTGTCCAGTCTGCCGTGCGCACAGGCGTTACGTGCAAGGTAAGCTCAAGACCTTTGTTGCTTACTTCGCCTGCGTTAAGCAAGTATTTCTGATAGCCGGACGAGCGGGCGATAGTGGCATTGATAGCCTGACCGACCGTACTCGTTTGATAGTAGGTTATCGCTCCGTCTATGCGTTCATCGAACAGGCGGTAATCGGCGCCGATTTCCCATCCTGTCGTGATTTCGGGCTTCAGTCCGTCGGCAACCAATTTTTCGCTTTGGCTGAATTGCGTTCCGAGCGAATAGCCTGTTACCGAGCTGTAAACCGGATATAATTCGTATGCTTTGATATTTACGTTACCTGTTCTCGACAGGGCGACACGCAGCTTCAGAAAATCGAGCACTGTATTTTCCTTCAGCGAAGGCATAGCGTCTGTAGGAACAAACGAGAGGTCAACCGAAGGATAGAAATACGAGCGATGCTCTTTAGCTAAAAGCGAGGTCCAGTCGTTACGCGCCGTAGCGTGCAGGAAGAGATAGTTCTTGTATCCGGCAGTGAAGTCCGCCCAAACACCGTACAGCTGCGATTGAGTGTTCGTTTCCGTTACTGTGGGGTCAACCGAGCGGTTGCTTATATTATACAGACCGGGGATAACCAAACCGCCGGCATACGTATATAAATACTTGTATGAATTGTACGTACTCGAAGCGCCAAGGATCAGATTCAGTGAGATTTGGTCTTCCCATACCTTATGATTGAATCCGAGGTGGATGTCCTGATTAAGTTTCGAGGAGCGGCTCATTTCATCGGTTACGTTACCTGCAAGATTGGTTTTTGTCTGCACTTTCAGATAATAGTCCGACAAAGTCGTTTTCTGCGTATGGTCTTTCTTCTCGTCGTATTTGCTCGACAGACCTACGCGATAGAGGGCGTAGAACCAAGGCGTAAACTGATATTTGGCTTCGACGCGACCGGTCAGGTACGCGGTTTTCTGGTCGCGGCGATAGTTGTCAGCCACCCAGTATGGATTGCGATACCACGGGTTGTACCAGCCTTCGGGCGTCGCCCAGATATTGTTCACCCAGTCTTTGTAATCGGTTACGGGGATATTAGCCGAAATCTGGTTCAGGGCGCTGTACATTGTTCCGGTAGCGCTCGTGATGTCGTAATTATTTTCGGTATAACTTGCCGTATAGCTGATGTCAAGTTTTTCGGTCGGCTTCATTGAATTATTAAAACGCAATGATACACGATTATACTGGTCGCTCGGCGTCGTGGATGTACCGCTAAGGTACTGTCCTGAGATAAACGACTGGTTTTTCTCGTTACCGAAGCTGATAGAGAGGTCGGTCTTGTTCTGTACGCCTGTCTGCCAGAAATCGTTACGTCCGTTGCCTTCTTTGACGTCGTAGGTCGTATATTGCTGCGAGCCGTCTTCAAGAGGATAGCCCAGTTCGCGCATCGAGCCGTCGAA
Source organism: Tannerella sp. (assembly GCA_031272455.1). Lineage (GTDB taxonomy): Bacteria > Bacteroidota > Bacteroidia > Bacteroidales > Tannerellaceae > Tannerella. The sequence continues at coordinate 60,939 of JAISTS010000023.1, forward strand.
AGCGGGACCGAACTGCTGGTTTTCAATCTTTTCGTAATGCTGTCCGTCCTGCTCTGTTCCCTGCCCGAAGCGTGTCTGCAAAGCGGGGAAGAAGTTCACCTGCTCAAAGTTCAGCGTATGCGACACCTTGATTTCGGGTTTGCCCGCTTTTCCTTTCTTGGTGGTAATCAGCAACACGCCGTTAGATGCTTCAGAACCGTAGAGAGCGGCAGCCGAAGCGCCGTTAAGTATCTGAATATCGTCGATATCTTCGGGATTGAGATTGGCGATAATTTCGCCATCGACCACGACATTGTCAACCACGACCAATGCCGTATTGTTACCAAGCAGCGAGCGGCTGCCGCGCAATTCGAGACGAAACGTCGGGTTGACGCCGCTCGAAATAGCGTTAATCTGCAAGCCTGCCACTTTACCGACCAAACCTGCGCCTACGCTGGTTGGCTTGGATGCTGTCAGCTCGTCCGCCGTAACGCGGGTAGCGGCATAGCCCTGTTCACGACGGCTGCGGAAGATACCACCCGCCGTTACTACAACTTCGTCAAGAGCCTGAACATCTTCCTGAAGGACGATCTCGATTGCTCTGCCACTGTAAACGACCTCCTGAGTCTTATAACCCACATAGCTGATAATCAGCATAAGTGGAGGAGGAGGCGTTTTAGATGTCGAGAAATTGAATTTCCCGTCAACATCTGTCATAATTCCGTCTGTAGTGCCCTTCACCACCACCGAAGCACCGATGACAGGGTCGCCTGCGACGTCCAATACCTTTCCGCTTACGTTAGTCTGGGCAATCGCCCCCGTAAACGACAAAGACATTAATGCGAAAAAAAGTAGTCTTTTTACCATAACTATAAAAAAATTAATTATTAAACCTTTTATACTATAAAAACATGTTAAAACCTAAACCATTGTCAAAACCGCGACAAATGTAAGGCTTATTTTTCACTTTGTACACTTTTTGCAAATAATTTTTGCTAAAAATCGTAATATTAACTATATTTAACATCTATTCGCTTTTCACGAAAGCCTTAACTCACTCTGTAACAGCAAAAAAATAAAGACGCAAAGATTTATAATTTTCTTTGCGTCTTTATGCGATTTTGGTTTGCGCCTTACTTACAGCGTTTTAAGCTCAAAATGAGTACCCCACGCCTCCCATAAGCCAGAATCGCGGCGTCGGGACATTGCCCCAGTCGCAGTATTTCGTGTCGGTGAGGTTAGTCGCGTTGAGGTGAAACAGCAACCCTCCGACGCGGTAGTCGAGCCTCAGGTCGAGCGTGGCAAAGGCGGGATAATCGGCGTAGCGTCCCGTAGCGACATAGTTGTCATATACCTCGTAAGTGCCCATACGTTTTTGAAAACGCAGCTGCCAGTTTGCAGTCAGGGCGCCGACGACGGGATGGTTGAAGCCGACCGTCAGCTTGTCGCGCAGATAGTTGATGGCGGCTGCCGACTCCGAGATGGTCTCTCCGGCATCGTACTGCTGCGACATTCGCGTGTAAGCGACCGACAGCGAGGTCTGATTGCCAAGCAGCAGCCGCAGCGAGGCGTCGATGCCGCGCGTATCGACTTTCGTGATGTTGGACGAGGTCGGTTTGTCGTCGGCATTAACCTTTATCCAGTCGATCATATCGCGTCCCCACAGCATAAATCCTGTTATGCCGACTTCGATACGGCTGTTACGGTAGCGCAGGCTCAGGTCGAGCGACTCGGAGCGTTCGGGCAACAGATTTTCGTTCGCCTGATGCGTGGCGGTGTTGTAGTAGAGTTCGGTATAGGTGGGCATACGTGTCGAGCGGCTCCACGAAGCGGCGATCTTGATAGCATCGACAGGGCGGTACGAGGCGCTGAGAGATGGATAAAAGCCGTATTCGCCGTTGCGAAACGTGTTGTGATTCATCAGCACTCCGGCAGAGAACAGCCAGCGACTGAGGCGCAGGGTATGTTCGAGCGTAACGGATGTGTTAAGCCGTTCGTCATAAGCAAGGTAGTTGCCCTGCGGACGGTTCAAACGCTTACCAAGCTTGCTGCTGAGGATGTCTTCACGGCGCAGTTCGCCGACAACACCCGTTACGCCGAGGGGCGAAGTGTATTGCACCACCATCGTGGCGCCGTAGGTGTCGCCGCGGTGGAAGTTGCGCTCCCAAGGGACGTCCTTAATCAGGTCGAACCGGTCGAGATGACGATTCCAGTATAGCGTGGGGATGAATTTCAGCCGGTCGCCGAAGCTGCCCCTGACAGCATAGTTGAACGAACCGGTGCGTTCGTACTGGTCGGGCCAGGCGGGAGTATAAAACGAGTTGGCGCCGTATCTTTTATTATTGTACCCGAAGAGCAGGCTGAGCTTCGCGCCCGAACGCCATTCGAGATTGCTCTGCCACAGCAGGTTATACATATCGTAAGCCGTATTGCCTGCATAGCTCATCGCCGTATCGACATAGCCGCCGAGGATCGTTATGCCGTACTTGTCGGTATTCGTAGCGCCGGTGAATCCGTCCGATGCCTTATAACCGACTGACAGGCTGTGCGTTGCGATGCCGCTCTTTGCCGCGCCCCGCACTTCGATTTCTTTCAGGTTGTACATTCCGGCTGATACGTCGGCAATGATCCGTTCCGCTATGCTGTCTTTGGTGATGATGTTGATGCCTCCGGAGAATGCGCTTGCCCCGTAAATCAGCGCCGAAGGACCTTGAACGATTTCGATACGTTCGATGTCGGAGAGGTTAACGGGAAGGTCGAGGCTGTAATGTCCCGTTTGAGGGTTGGAGAAGTTGATACCGTTGATAAGGATTGCCGTCTGGTCGAACGAGCCGCCCCGAATGGAGACGTCGGTCTGTACGCCGCGCCCGCCGCGTTGCAGAATATCGACATTGGCGGAGTATGCGAGCAGCTCGCCGATACTTCGCGCAGGCGATTGTTCGATCTGCTTGCGTGTGATGACGATGACCGGCTTTGGCGTCTGTGCAACAGGCAGTTCCATCCGCGACGCCGTAACCGTAACCTCGTCCAGTTCTTCTTCGATGATTTTGGCGGGCTGCTGATCCGCTGCGACCGACTGCGCCGATGCGACATGCGCAAAAGTCAGCGTACAGAATGTTACAACCCCGATATTTACGATTTTGTGCATACTGTTGAATGTTCCCCAGGCTTTCCGTACAAATCGTTTAAAACGGAAAGCCCTACATTCGTTGATTCTTTTTTTATCCATATAAATTCAATTAAAATTAAACGGGCGCAAAGGTAGGGAATTTTTCGGTTCGGATTGTTTAATTTTTGTTAACGATGGCATTTCTTGATGCATAATTAACAAAAACTGCCTATCTTTACGCGCTCAAAAAAGCAAACGAAAGATGCAACGTTATACGGAAGATGAACTGACAGCACGGCTGAGCAACGCTGACACGCGGCGACAGGCTTTTACGCAAGTGGTATCTGACTACGGCGAGAAGATCTATTGGATGATCCGCAAGATGGGTATGACGCACGACGACACTAACGATGTGGTGCAAAATACCTTCCTGAAAGCGTGGAGCAACCTCGACTCGTTTCGCGGCGAAGCGAAAGTGTCAACCTGGCTGTACAAAATCGCTGTCAACGAAAACATCACGTTTATGAACAAACAGCGCGCCGCCAATTTTGTCTCGCTCGACGACATTGACTCCTACCTGCTCGACAAACTTAAGAGCGACGACTACTATATCGGCGACGACCTGCAGCTGAAATTTCAGGAAGCCATCAATCAACTGCCCGAAAAACAGCGACTTGTGTTCACGATGAAATATTTTGACGATATGAAATACGAAGATATGTCGGACGTACTCGGCACATCGGTGGGCGCACTTAAAGCCTCGTATCATCACGCGACAAAAAAAATTGAAGCATTTTTAACGGATGACCTTTAAACCTTTATTTATAACTGAAGTCAAATATACGGAGGAAAAAAGCATGGAAGCGAATGAAACAAAACTCGAACAATTGAAGAGCCGGAACCCCTATCTCGTCCCCGAAGGATATATGGAAGGGCTTACCGACCTTATTATGAGCAGGATACCTCAGGATATCCCGCAAGAGAAACAGCAAGCCAAAGTCGTAACGATGTATGAACGGATACGCCCGTTCCTGTATCTGGCTGCTGTCTTCATAGGACTGATATTCCTCTTCAAGGCGCTTAACAATGTGAGCAACAGCGCCATCGACACCTCGCCCCCAAGCGAATATGCCATCTCGCAGTATAGCGACGACGCTGCTGCCGAAGATGAGGAATACTTTGAATATCTGCAAAATGCGTATTACACTAATTTAGTAGCTGAAAATTTTGATGTCTATTGAGATGAAAACAGAATTATTGAAAATCACGGTCGTCGCCTGCCTGCTGATGACGCTCAGCCCGCTTAGCGCTCAGGACACTAACAGCCGAAAATTCGACCGTCAGGACTTTATGACCAAACGTAATGCCTATATCACCGCCGAAGTGGGACTAACCACCGAAGAGGCAGTGAAATTTATCCCGCTCGAAAACGAACTGAAAGAGAAAATGTTTGAAATCGGGCGTAAATGCCGCGAGTTGAACCGCGAACTGCGTAAGAACCTGCAAACGGCAACCGAAGAGACATATCTGAAAATTATTGACTGCCAGATAGAAACGGGCTTCCGCGAAGCACAACTCGAAAAAGAGTATTACGAAAAATTCAAAGCAATAATCTCCGCCGAGAAGCTGTATAAGTACCAGCAGGCGGAACTGAAATTTATGCGCGAGTTTATGGGCGGTCCTCCACCCGAAGGCGACCAGCGCCGCCCGCCACGCAGCGCTAATCCGCCGCCACCTCGCAATTAAGGCTATATTAATTAAGGTACTCGAAGCGGGACTTGAACCCGCACAGCCGCTATGGCCAAAGGATTTTAAGTCCTTCGTGTCTACCATTCCACCATTCGAGCTTCGGCTTGTGAGCGGAAAACGGGACTCGAACCCGCGACCCCGACCTTGGCAAGGTCGTGCTCTACCAACTGAGCTATTTCCGCGATCATCACTGCCCGTTTGCTTTGCCGTGTCTTGCCAAGGTCGCTTTACATCTCGACTTTTGGGGCAAGGTCGTGCTCTACCAACTGAGCTATTTCCGCAATCATCCTAAAAAACTCTACCAACTGAGCTATTTCCGCAATTGCGGCTGCAAAGGTAACGGGATTTTTTTTATCCGCAAAATCTTTGCGAGCGAATTGTTATTTTTTATCCACCATACAGGCAACAGTAGCATCGCCGGTAACATTTACGCTCGAACGCAACATATCGAGCGGACGGTCGATGCCAATTATCAGCGCCAGACCTTCGGGCGGAATACCAATGGACGTAAGCACCATAGCGAGAATGACATACGTGCCACCCGGAACTCCCGGCGTGCCGATAGACGAGAGGATGGTCATCACTAATACTATCAACAACTGTCCGAAACTCATCTCCATCCCCAGCACCTGAGCGATGAAAATAACGGCGACAGCCTGATAGCACGCCGTCCCTGCCATATTGATTGTTACGCCGATAGGGAGCACAAAATCAGCTACTTCTTCCGAGGCTTCAAGGTCTTCGACGGTAGCTCTGCGCGTTACGGGAAGCGTAGCGGCGCTGCTGCTCGTCGTAAAGGCAAAGAGCTGAACCTGATACATCGCCCGCAGGAACTTGCCGACTTTCAGATTGCGCACAAAGAAATGTACGGCAAGCGGAAAAACGACATACATAATTATCAGTAAACCAACGATTACCGTCAAGGCATAAACGCCCAAGGCGCCGAACATACTCAGGTCGCCCTTGAAGTCAACAACCAATCCCGCCATCAAAGCAACTACGCCAACCGGCGCCGTCTTGATAACCAGATCGACCATTTTCAGGACAACACGTTCGAGCGCCTCAAAGAAATCGGTAATCGGTCGCATCTTTTCCGTAGGCAGAAGCAGGATACACATAGCAAACAGCACTGCAAAAAAGATGACTTGCAGCACATTGGAATTGCTGCTCATCGCGCTGACAATATTGTTGGGCACGACGTCGTTAAGGAAATTCAGCGGTCCCTGCTCGATGTTCTGAGTTGCGACCTCGGTTTTCTCGGCTATATTTTCCTGATAACGCTGTTGCAGGTCGAGCACAACCTCCTGCTTGACAAGCGATCCGGGTTTGATCGTAATGGCAAGCGTTATGCCGAAAGCCACCGATATGGCAGTGAAGATCAGAAACAGTATCAGCATCTTGCCGCCGAGTTTCGAGAACTTGCGTATATCTTGAAGCCCTGTAATGCCTTTGATAAGCGTGATAAAAATCAGTGGCACAGCGATTAACTGCAACAGGCGGATAAATACTTTACCCCACGGCACAATCCAGTCGGTTATAAACTGACCCGCGTTTACGGCAACGGCTATTATGCCAACAATAATTCCCAATACCATTCCGAGCAGTATCTGAATATGCAGCGGAACGGTTTTACGTTTTTTCTTTATTTCCATTATGTGTTCAATTTTGTTTATTCTCTGTTTACTGTGCCTCCTACGATATCGAGAAGCTCGCTTGTGATAGCTTGCTGACGCGATTTATTGTAGGCAACCGTCAGCTCGTCAATCAACTCGTCGGCGTTGTCGGTCGCTGTCTGCATGGCAATCATACGTATGGCGTGCTCCGAAGCGTTGGCGTGAAGCAGGGCGGCATAAAGCTGCTGACGGAGGCTCTGCGGGATAAGCGATTGCATCAAAGCCTCGCGATCCGGCTCAAGTATATAGTCGATAGCCACAGACTTTGAAGCGCTCTCATCCCGTGTCGGCGTAAGCGGAAGAAAGGTCTCGCATACAAGCCGTTGCGACCCGGTGCTCTTGAAACGGTGAAAAATCATTTCCACACGGTCAAGCTCGCCTTTCAGATATTGCCCCATCAGCTCGTCAACCAACTCGGCGACAGGAGCATAAGCAGACGGTCCCGACAGTTTTTCGTAGTCGCGAGCTACCGCCATTCCCGTTTTTACGGCAAAATCGTTCACCTTCTTGCCGACGGTATATAGCTCGACCTCGACGTTTTGTGCTTGATAAGCCTCGACAGCTTTCAACAATTCCTTGATGGTATTGGCATTATACGTGCCGCACAAGGCGTTGTCGGCAGCAAAAACTATTAACGCCGCCTTGCGCACCGCCCGGCTTTCGCTCAGCGGCGACTTGTATTCGCCCGAAACAAGACAGTCCATAATGTGCTGCAAAGCAGATGAATAGGGCGACAGGTTTTTTAGAACGCCCTGCGCCTTATGGAGCTTAGCCGACGAGACCATTTTCATCGCCGACGTTATCTTCCGAGTGCTTACCACCGACGCTATGCGCCGCTTAATTTCTTTCAGTGTCGCCATCGTTTGCTTAGTTCTGCATTGCAAAATTAGTAAATTTTTGGCAGACCGCCGCATATTGCGTAAAAAAAATCGTTTTGCGCAACCGGCTCACCCCTCGCGGGGCGCTATCACGACCGCCGGTCAGTTCTGTTTGAACGCCCTGAAACTGTGAGGCTTAATCTCTATTTCAAACGTTTTCGTCTCTTTCACATCGCGCAGCCATATTCGGTTCATAAACCGCATAAAGGGATTTGCCGCCATTCCGCTTTCCGTTGCCGGAGTGATCGTTGCACCGCTTATCAGGTCGGTGATCTGCTTGACGGGGTCGTTGACTTTCACTTTTATCTTTATCGGCTCGTCGAGGAACGACTCGACGATAAAAGTGTTGTTGTCGTAAGCGAACAGGCTGACTTTGGCAGGACCTTCGAGCCGGACATTGACATCGGCGCCGGCTATCGCACGTATGCGGTTAAGTACGCCTTCGGGCAGCTCGTAGATGTCGGCGTAGGAGTCGGGGACAGTCAGCACCCAGAGCATACCGTCTTCATATCGCGCTTGAAGCAGGAAAGCCCAGCCCTGCACGCCCTTGTCGATTGCCGGTATATCTTCCCACGCATCGTTGGTGTAGTAGAGCACCTGCGGGATAAGGATTTTTTCTTTCGACGAGCCGAAGCGACCGAAGTCCTTGACGAGCGCTTTGTTGTCGCCGATGCGCAGTTCGACGATGTCGGCAAGCTCTTTTTGCATGACTTTGAGCAAGCCCGACGTGATGATGACTTCGTTACCCGCTTTGAGCTGTTTCTTGATCTTGGCGACGAGGTCTTTGTCGTAAGCCGCCTGCTCGGTCAGCAGCACGACTTCGGCATCGTCAGGAAATTCGGGCGTCATCTCAATCGGCAAGCCCGCCATGCCGAGGAAGTTTTGCAGATTGTCGTCGCCCACAGAATTGACGGGTTTGTACGACTTGATACCCACGGGCTTACCTATTTTGCTATACACCTTGTCCACTTCCTTGAAAGCCACCGACGCTACGGATGCGAGGGTGGGCTTGGCGTCCATCAGGCTCCATTCAAACGAGGTGCCCGTGCCCTGCCATGCAGCTTTCAGCGACTCGTTGATGGGACGGGTGAGCGAGCCGAAGTTGAACAGCACACATTCGGTGGTCTTGCCAAAGAGCGTCATCCACGCCTGCTCGGCAAAACGGTCGGCATAAGTCATACCGCCTGCATCTATCCAGCCGCCGCCGTTGCGTCCGCCCGATACATTGTCGAGATAGCGGATAATCTCGTAGCTAAGGTAGGCTTGCAAGTGCTGGTCGGCATCGGGGTTGCGCGACTCGGTGCCCGACCATACGGCGTCGAAAATCTTCGTTTCGGGACCCAGATCAAACCCCAGCGCCGGAAAATGCTCGTACCAATTGGGATATTTGATGATCACCTTCACCTTGGGATTGACGGCTTTGGCGGCTCCGACAACCAAATTCTGCGCCGCATCGCGCATCAGATCCATGCGAAACTCGGTCCACGACCGGTTGCCTTTCGCCGCCGTGCAGTGTTCGCACTTGCAGCTGTTAAAGAAAAAGTCGTCGAGCAGGATCTCGTCGAAATGCTTCGCCGTGTATTCGGCAATTTTCTTCACTTCGCTGCGCCCCGCGTCGGTCGTGTAGCAGAACGTCTCCCAGCGTCCCGAATGACTTTCGGGCGTATAGGTGATGCCGCCGCCAAAGGCAACCTTCTTCGAGGTGAAAAACTTCTTGGCAGCGACGAGAGCCGCCTCGCCGGTATATTTCCCGTCGCGGTGCGTCTCGATATATACCTTGTCGATTTTCAGGCGCGTAGAGATTGCTGTCCACACGCTGTCTAACCATTTGGCGTCGGTCATACGGTTCACATCCTCAGCAGTGATGTATGTCGATACCCGAAACCAGTTGTAATTCTGCGCCTTCATCGACGAAACAAAGGGCAGGAACGAACTGATAAAAACAAAAATAAGAAATCGTTTCATAATACAGATAATTAAAAATTAGTATTTTAGAATAGCAATGATAAATCGGCTTCAAAGATAATGATTTTTTCAATTCAAAACCGCAAAACTTGTTCCGAAAAAAACGTAAACGCACATACACCCACCACGTGCATCCGGCTAAGGATGCATCCCTTCGCGATGCAGGAATAACGCGCAATGTCCTATTTCTACCGAGCGAACCATTCCTATCGGAATGGAAAATGCCGTCTGTCGTCGCTGCACTACAGCAACGCAATCACATAAATCGTCAGCACAAGCCAAATTATCTCGCCAATCCAAAACACCAATGAATGAAGCGCCATACCCAGATGTCGGCAGTACATAGCGCTGGCAATCAGCCAGATGTTTCCAAAGATGAAAACACACAGATAAGAAACCAGCCCAACCTTATTGGCATCTTTAGGCATCCCAAACACAAACCGGCAAATCAACAGCGAAAGCACCGGTATCCAAGCCCAACAACCTGCTCCGGCAGTCATACGAGGGTTAAAATCGTTTTCTTGCATAGTTATTTTAATTTAAATTAGTGAATTGGTTATTTCTTATATCATTTTGAGCGGCGACCGAATAATCGGGCGAAAAAGGATGGTCGCGGTGGCTTTTCCGGTTTTTTGTCAGTCAACTTGGCAGAGACAGGGTTTACCACAGTTTCATTTGAAACTACATTTGGCACTTCCGGCGTTTCTATTATCTTGTATGGTATATTATTCTCTTTGGCATATTGCTCTGTGTAACTGTCTTTATTGCAATGAATAGTGAGATTATCACAACCTTCAAACGTGCTGTTCCCGATATTATTTACGCTGTTCGGAATCGTTATGGATGTTAGACTGCTGCAACGCTTAAAAGCACCCAAGTCTATACTCGTTACACTATCCGGAATCGTTATGGATGCCAGACTGCTGCAACCAGCAAAAGCACCCAAGTCTATACTCGTTACACTATCCGGAATCGTTATGGATGCCAGACTGCTGCAACCAGCAAATGCAAAAGACCCAATACTTGTTACACTATCCGGAATAGTGATTGATGTCAAACTGGTGCAACTTGAAAAAGTCTCCTGATTTATTTCCGTAACACTATCCGGAATCGTGATGGATGTCAGATTACTACAACCTTTAAATGCACTTTTGCCAATACTTGTTACGCTGCTTG
>JAISTS010000083.1 GCA_031272455.1 Tannerella sp.
ATCGAGATTGCCAAACAGTACTGGGCGGGGCACGACGCCAAGCACTGCAAGAACCTGTTTTTCCGCAATCACAAGGGCAACCGGCATTACTTGGTCATCCTCGACTGCGACCGCGATATGGATATTCACAGCATCGAACGGCTGCTGCATCAGGGGAAATTGAGTTTTGCTTCGGAGCAGCGGCTGATGCGCTATCTCGGCGTTGCGCCCGGCTCGGTTACCCCTTTCGGGCTGATTAACGACAGCGAACATCACGTCCACGTCTTCTTGGACAGTAACCTGCAAACAGCTGAACGCCTGAGTTTCCACCCCTGCATCAACACCGCGTCGCTGATTGTCAGCAACGCTGATTTCCTGCGTTTTATGGATTATGTTGGCAATCCCTACGAATGGCTGACGCTTTATTTGGCGCCCGAATAGACTGTGCAGACGCCCATCGTAAAACGTCGCGCCCGTAATTCTCTGAACCCCTGCTCCGCCATCAAGCCGAGCATCTCGTCGCCCTGCGGCATTTGGCTGATAGAGGCGGGCAGGTAGCGGTAAGCCGCACGTTCGAGGCTGAAAAGTGAGCTGATCAGCGGTATGACTGTGCGCGAATACAGGCTGTAGAGCTGTTTGGCGGGGAAATGTTGCGGCGTGGACAGTTCGAGCAGGATAAAACGTCCGCCCTCGCACAGCACCCGGTAGATTTCCGCCAATCCCTTACGGATATTCGCGAAATTGCGAACGCCAAACGCCACTGTTACAGCATGAAACGTATTGTCGGCGTAAGGTAGCGCCATACAGTCGGCATATTCAAAACGGATGCAGTTGTCGAAACCTTTCCGCTTCGCTTTTGCGGCGCCTACTGCCATCATCTCGCGCGAAATATCAATGCAGGTGATGATCCACGGATGCAGACGTCGGCACATCGTGATAGCCAGATCGCCCGTTCCCGATGCCACGTCAAGGATTTCCTGAGGATTATACAGCCGCAGCATATCAATCGCTTTGCGTCGCCACATACGGTCGAAGCCCAGCGAAAGCAGATGATTGAGCCTGTCGTAGCGACTTGCTATGGTATCGAACATACGGCGCACCTGCTCGTCTTTCTTTTCCGTCCCTCCGTAAGGCAGGACATTCTCGGTAGCCGTTGCCGCGTCGTTCATCGGCTCAAATATGATGTGATATTCCGTTCGATACGCGCCAAAAGGTCGTCGGTATCGGTGCGGACGAATTTTTCGCCTGTGATCTGCTCGTAGAGTTCGATATAGCGGTTGCTGATGCTCTCGACGATGGCGGGCGTCATCTCCGGGACGGTCTGCCCCGCTTTGCCCTGAAAGCCATTCTCCATCAGCCATTCGCGCACAAATTCTTTCGAAAGCTGCTTCTGCGGTTCGCCTTTGGCAAGACGTTCTTCGTAGCCGTCGCGATAGAAATAGCGCGATGAATCGGGCGTATGTATCTCGTCGATGAGGTAAATCTTACCGTCGCGATGCCCGAACTCATATTTTGTATCCACGAGGATAAGTCCGCGCTGTGCCGCTATCTCCGTTCCGCGCCGGAAGAGGGCGAGCGTGTAACGTTCCAGCGTGGCATAGTCTGCTTCGGAAACAAGCCCTTGCCGCAATATCTCGTCGCGCGAAATATCTTCGTCGTGCAGTCCCTGCGCCGCCTTGGTTGTTGGCGTGATGATCGGCGTGGCGAACGGCTCGTTCTCCTTCATCCCGTCGGGGATGGGGACGCCGCATATCTCGCGGACGCCGCTTTTGTATGCCCGCCATGCGCTGCCGCACAGGTATCCGCGCACGATCATCTCGACGGGAAAACCGGTGCACTGCACACCTACCGTCGCCATCGGATCGGGAACGGCTGTCTTCCAGTTAGGGCAGATGTCTGCCGTAGCGTCGAGGAACTTAGCCGCCAGCTGATTGAGCATCTGCCCCTTGTAGGGTATGCCTTCGGGCAGCACTACGTCGAACGCCGAGATGCGGTCGGTTGCCACCATCACCAGTTCCTCGTCGTTGATATTATACACATCACGCACTTTGCCGTGATATACACTCTTCTGTCGCGGAAAAACGTATTCCGTCTTTGTCAATGCTTTTTTCATTGCTATTGTTGAATTATTGCCGCACAAAGATACTTTATCCCAAGAACCCAAGCAATACCCCCGCAGCAACAGCCGAGCCGATTACGCCTGCGACATTCGGTCCCATTGCGTGCATCAGCAGATAGTTGCCCGGATCATACTCCAAGCCAACGACTTGCGATATTCGGGCGCTGTCGGGCACTGCACTTACTCCTGCATTTCCGATTAAGGGATTAATCTTATTATCGGGTTTGAGGAACAGGTTAAACAGCTTCACGAACAGCACGCCTGCGCAGGTGGCGATGACGAACGAGAACGCGCCCAGACCGAAAATCTTTATTGAGTTGAAGGTCAGGAACTGCGTTGCCTGCGTCGATGCGCCTACGGTTACGCCGAGCATGATAGTGATGATGTCGATGAGCGGACCGCGTGCGGTTTCGCACAAGCGGCGGGTTACTCCGCTCTCTTTCAGCAGGTTGCCGAAGAAGAGCATACCGAGCAGCGGCAAGCCGGACGGTACGAGGAAGCAGGTGAGCAGCAAGCCTACTATCGGGAAGATGATTTTCTCGGTAGAGGATACTACGCGCGGCGGCTTCATACGTATGACGCGCTCTTTCTTCGTTGTCAGCAGTCGCATGAACGGCGGCTGTATGATAGGCACGAGCGCCATGTAGGAGTATGCCGACACTGCGATTGCCCCCATCAGGTTAGGCGCGAGTTTGGACGAGAGGAAGATAGCCGTCGGACCGTCTGCGCCTCCGATGATACCGATAGCGCCAGCCTGCGTAGGCTCGAAGCCCAGTTGCATGGCGGCGATATAAGCGCCGAAGATGCCGAACTGTGCGGCGGCGCCTATCAGCAGCAGTTTAGGGTTGGAGATGAGCGCCGAGAAGTCGGTCATAGCGCCGATGCCGAGGAAGATGAGCGGCGGATACCAGCCTTGCCGCACCCCGTGATAGAGGTAGTTCAGCACCGAGCCTTCCTCGTATATTCCTATCTGCAAACCTGCATCCTTAAAGGGAATATTACCGATAAGCATACCGAAACCGATAGGTATCAGCAACATAGGCTCGAACTCGTAGCGAATGGCGAGGAAGATAAAGAAGATACCGACGAAAATCATCACGAAATGCCCCGGCGTGGCATTATAAACTCCTGTATATGTGAGGAATAAGTTCAGGTTATCCCCAAGAAACGATATAAATTCCTGCATAACGAAGATTATTTAATTATTACCAAATCAGCGCCTTCGAGTACCGAATCGCCTTTGTTTACCTTTATTTCGGCTACCGTACCGTCGCGGTCGGAGGGTATGACGTTTTCCATCTTCATGGCTTCGAGGACGAGGAGTTTCTGTCCTTTTTTGACCACGTCGCCTACCTTGCAGTCAATAGAGAGAATGACGCCCGGCAGCGGGGTCTTGACAGCCTTGGCGCCGCCGGACGAGGCTGCGGGTTTCGACACTGCCGGCGCGCTCGTCTGGGCGGGGCGCTTGATGGTTACTACATGCTTTTTCGCCGGCTTGTCCATCGAAATCTTGTATGGAGTGCCGTTCACTTCAACCTCCGCAACCGTATCTTCTACCTTGCTGACAGTTACGTTATAAAGATTGCCGTTAATTGTATATTTAAACTGTTTCATCTTTTTACAAGTGATTAATTATTAATGATTAATGGTTAATGGGGAACGCAGTCCGTAGATTTTGGAACTCCACGGAGAATAGTTGCGGGCTACTTTGTGGATGGTAAGGACGGTGTTCTCGAGGTCGTGAACATCTTCCGTTACTTCGTACAAAGCCATTGAAATAGCGGCAATTACCTCGCCCGATTGCAACGCTTCGGTGCTGTGATGCCCGTTGTCGGGGCTTTCAGCTTTGCGTGCGCGGGCGTGGCTCATCTTGATAGCCGTTTTGCCGATGTATTTGAACGATACGAAGAGCAGCAACAAGCCGAGGAACACGACTGCCATTGCGGTGAGCGTCATGCCGATACCGACGCTGTCCTGCTCTTTGAACTTCTCTATCTTCTCGTTTTTATCGAGCGTCAGATTGTTAGTCGAAGGCGTAACCTTTTTAAGCACAGCCCAGTCTGGTCCGCCATCGATGGTGCGTCCGTAACTGACGTCGGGCATCTGTCCAGCAGGGATAACTATCTCGTCCACAAGCGTTTTGCCGTCGGCGTCGTAGAGCGCAAGATAGTTTTCGCCGCTTTCGTTGAAAGTGAAACTGACGTGGAAAGTACCTCTGTCGGGATTACCGTCAACCCAGAAAAGGGTATGCTGACGAGGGGGGATTTTGGTCAGCACGTCGCCCTTCGGAATAGGATATTTCGTCGGGTTGTTACGGTCGTTTGTCAGGTAACAGCCTGCCAGATTGACAGTTCCCGCCGATGTGTTGTAGAGTTCTATCCATGCATGGCGCTGACTGTAATCGTCGGTGAAGTTGTCCACGTTGATGACCAGCACCTCGTTGATGCGCATCGAGGTAACCTGCTGGGCGCGAGAGGTTTGGGCGGTTATCAGCAAGACGAGGATTAATGCGGCGTATTTAACATTTATATTCTTCATATTCAAACAATTATAAAGGAATATTGCCATGCTTTTTGGCGGGGTTAGAGAGTTTCTTAGTCGCCAACTGTTGCAGGGCGCGGATGATACGGAAGCGGGTGTTACGAGGCTCGATGACGTCGTCAATGTATCCGTATTTCGCTGCATTATAGGGATTTGCGAACAGTTTATCATATTCAGCCACTTTCTCTGCCATCACAGCGGCGGGGTCGGCGGCTTCTTTCAGGTCTTTGGCATACAGCACCTCTGCGGCGCCCGAACCGCCCATGACGGCGATTTCGGCAGTAGGCCAGGCATAGTTGAGGTCGCCGCGTAACTGCTTGCAACTCATCACTATATGCGAACCGCCGTAGGACTTGCGCAGCGTAACAGTAACTTTCGGCACCGTAGCCTCGCCGTAAGCGTAGAGCATCTTCGCGCCGTGCAGTATGACGCCGTTGTACTCCTGCCCCGTACCCGGCAGGAAGCCCGGCACGTCCACCAGCGTTACGATAGGAATGTTGAAAGCGTCGCAGAAACGGACGAAGCGGGCGCCCTTACGCGACGAGTTGCAGTCAAGCACCCCCGCCAAATACTTCGGCTGATTAGCCACCACGCCGACCGACTGACCGTTGAAGCGCGCGAAGCCTATTATCAGGTTTTTGGCATAATCTTTCTGAATTTCAAGGAACTCGTTGTTATCCACGATAGTAGTGATGACCTCGTACATGTCGTACGACTGGTTGGCGCTGTCGGGGATAATCTCGTTCAGCACGTCATCGAGGCGGTCTATCGGGTCGCTGCACTGTACCAACGGCGCTTCTTCGAGGTTGTTCTGCGGGATGTAACTCAGCAGGGTGCGAATCAGCGTCAGACCTTCTTCTTCGGTCTTGGCGGTGAAGTGCGTAACGCCCGACTTCGTTGAGTGGATGCTTGCGCCGCCGAGGTTCTCCTGGTCAACGTCCTCGCCTGTAACCGATTTCACTACCTTAGGACCTGTAAGGAACATATACGAAGTGCCTTCCGTCATAAGCGTAAAGTCGGTCAGCGCCGGCGAATAGACCGCGCCACCCGCACAGGGACCGAAGATACCCGAAATCTGCGGAATAACGCCCGAAGCGAGGATGTTACGCTGGAAAATCTCCGAATATCCCGCCAGCGCGTTGACGCCTTCCTGAATACGCGCGCCGCCCGAATCGTTGATGCCGATACAGGGCGCGCCCATCTTCATCGCCATATCCATTACCTTGCAGATTTTCTGCGACATAGTCTCCGACAGCGAGCCGCCGAAGACCGTGAAATCCTGTGCAAAGACATAGACCAAACGTCCGTCAATAGTACCGGAGCCGGTAACGACGCCGTCGCCGAGGAACTGTTTCTTGTCCTGCCCGAAGTTAGTGCAACGATGGTTGAGGAACATATCCATTTCCTCGAAACTGCCCTCGTCAAGCAGCATAGCGATGCGCTCGCGGGCAGTGAACTTACCTCTGTCATGCTGTTTTTGGATAGCCTGCTCGCCGCCGCCCAGACGGGCTTTCTCGCGCAGTTCTATTAGTTCTTTAACCTTGTTAAGTTGATTTGCCATCTTTATATTATTAATGTATTAACGTTAATTACTACCCGGCATACACAGCTCTGTCAGCACGCTGCCGGTCGATTTCGGATGCAGGAATGCGATGTTCAGACCTTCGGCTCCGCCACGCGGCGCCTTGTCGATCAGCTGTACGCCCTTTGCCTCAACCTCGGCAAGAGCCTCCGCCACGTCGGGCACGGCAAACGCGATGTGATGCACGCCTTCGCCTTTCTTCTCGATAAACTTGGCAATCGTGCTGTCTTCGCTCGTCGGCTCCAACAGCTCAATTTTCGTCTGCCCCACTTTGAAGAAGGCAGTTTTGACTTTTTGGTCTGCTACAACCTCGATGTTATAGCATTTCAGCCCCAGTACATTTTCGTAATAAGGCAGATGGGCTTCTATGCTCTTTACGGCTATGCCCAAGTGTTCGATATGTGAAATATCCATATAATGAAGTATTTAGTAAAAATAAAAAGTTTTCGGGTGCAAAGGTAGAAAAAAATAATAGAAGGCAAAAGAAAAATACGCTAAAATTTTTTTTTTTGACGGAAATATTGCCGCGATAAAAAAACTTGCATTACCTTTGACGTAGCTTTCACAGAAAAAAGTGAAATGCAAGATAGAAATTTTAAACATTCAAGTATATAATGATTAATATATCAAGACGAAAATTTTTGAAGATGGGGGGATTGACGGCTGTGGGGGTTACAATGCCGCGTGTGGTTATGAGTGGTTATGAATGGGGTGGGGAAGGCAGCTTGACGATGGACGCTGTTTCGGGCGCTACGGGCGCTACGGGTGTTGCGCCGCAGAAGACGCAGTTGCCGAAGACGTTTCCGGACGGGTGGTTTAAGTCGCTCTATGAACGGGGGGCGGCTACGGTCTATTCCAAGTCGCTGGGCGAGTTGCGGTATATCGGTATGCCGGCAGGGGGGATTAATGCGGGCGGGGTCTATCTCGGCGGCGACGGACGGCTCTGGCTGTGGGACGTCTTCAACGACAACCGCGAAGGCATAGAACCCAAGTTTGCCAAATGGACGCAACAGACTACGCACGCCAAGAATGTGCGCTCGCGCGACGGCGCCTGCTACATCGAACCGGCGCACGACATACGCCCGTTGGAACAGGGCTTTGCCGTCCGCATCGAATACGACGGAAAGAGCATAAACCGCCGCCTTGCCGAGAGCGACTGGCAGGAAATAACCTTCGAGGCGGGCTATCCTGTTGGTACTGTGCGCTATACTGACCCGTCGCTGCCGCTCGAAATCACTCTGCGGGCATTCGCGCCTTTCATCCCTCTGAACGACGACGATTCTTCGTTGCCCGCCGTGATTCATGCTTTCGAGTTTCGTAACACCGGCTCTAAACCGCTTAAAATCAGCATAGTGGGCTGGCTCGAAAATAAGACGGGGCTTAACACTGCCACCCCCACTAACTATAACTACCGTCGCATAAACACTGTTGTCGGCGCCGACGGCTTAACGGCAGTTCACGAGACGCTGCTTTCTTATGACAAAAAAGACGCTGAGAACAAACGCCCCGACGCCGGCGATATGTGCATCGCTGCGCTTGCCGACAGCGCTACCGAAGGAAACGCTTCAACAGACCTTAATCAACTCTTTGAAGCAGAGGCGACTAAGGAAGCGGACAAACCGACGCTAGAACGACTTTTCGGCTCTGTACGGCAGTCGCTTACGCTCGATGCAGGCAAGACGGCGACGGCTAACTTCGTGATTTCGTGGTACTTCCCGAACCTCAAAATCGGCGGTCTGCGTACCGGCAGCGAAGGGCAGTATTATTCCGCAAAATATAAATCGTCGCTTGAAGTGGCGCAATATATACGTCAGAATTTCAACCGTTTATCATCGCAGACGCTTTTATGGGCGGAGACTTGGAAAGATTCCACGCTTCCGCACTGGTTTTTAGAGCGGACGTTTGTAACATTAGATACGCTTGCCACGAGCAATGCTCACCGTTTCAGCGACGGGCGTTTCTGGGCATGGGAAGGCGTCGGCGCGTGTGCAGGTACCTGTACGCACGTGTGGTCGTATGCACAGGCTATGGGGCGTATCTTCCCCGCTTTGGAACGCGATTTGCGCGAGCGTACGGACTTCGGCGTGGCGATTAGAGACGACGGCGGGATAATCTTCCGCGCCGAGCATGAGAGACGTCCTGCAATAGACGGACAGGCGGGCGTCATACTGCGCTCGCTGCGCGAACACCAGATGAGCGCCGACGATGGCTTCCTGCGTCGTAACTGGGAGAAAATACGCCGTGCCACACAGTTTATCATCAATCAGGACAAAAACGGCGACGGTATGGAAGATACGCCGCTTGAGAACACGCTCGACGCTGTCTGGGAAGGTGAAATAGCTTGGCTTGTAGGTATTTGTATCGCGGCAGTTAAAGCGGCTGAGACGATGGCAACGGAGGCGGGCGACGAGGAGTTTGCCCGCGTATGCGCCGACTATGTCCGCAAGGGCGTCGCCAACATGGACAAATACCTCTACAACGGCGAATATTACATTCACCGTCCGGGCAAGAACGGGCGCGTCAAACTCGGTTCCTACAACACTTGCCACATCGACCAGCTTTACGGTCAGTCGTGGGCGTATCAGGTAGGGCTGGGACGGCTGTTCGACGCCCGCAAGGTGCGCTCGGCTCTAACAGCCCTCTGGAAATATAACTTCACCACCGACGTTGGTCCGTATATCGCTGAACATCAAGGCGGTCGCCCGTATGCCGTTGCCGGAGAGGGCGGTATGATAATGAACACCAACCCGCTGAACGAGGAGAAGCCCTACGGCGACAACGTTACCTGGCAGGGCGGCTATTTCCACGAGTGCATGAGCGGCTTTGAATATCAGGTGGCGGCGCATTTCATCTCCGAAGGCATGCTTGACGAGGGCTTTGCGCTGGTGCGGGCTATCCATGACCGCTACCACGCCGCCAAGCGCAATCCGTACAACGAGATAGAGTGCAGCGACCACTATGCCCGCGCAATGGCGAGCTACGGCGCGTTCATCGCCGCCTGCGGCTTCGAGTATCACGGTCCGAAGGGTTATATGCGCTTTGCGCCGCGTTTGGGCGCCGACGATTTCCGCGCACCGTTCACCGCCGCCGAAGGTTGGGGTACATACGCGCAGAAGTACGACGGCAAGAGCCTCGTCTGCACCCTCGCCGTGAAATACGGCAAACTGCGCCTGCAAGAGTTCGAAGCCGACCTGCCCAAAGGTCTGAAAGCCAAGCAGGTAACAGCAGACGGCGCCGATATTACATGGCAAGCCCGTAACGGCAAAGACAACGGCGTTGCCAATGCGCGAACAGTCCTCGTCAAATTCGCTGCGCCGAAGATTATCGGGGCGGGAGAGGCGGTTGTGGTTCGGGTTCAATAGAGGGTAACAATAAAAGATAAAAGATAAACGATTATGATTAAGTACATTGCGGCGATAATGACGGAAGGTATTGTTTTAAATTCATCCAAGCGCCTCACGAAACAACGGTTTCGGGGGCGCTTTTTAGTTGAGTTAAGGGACAGAAAAGGGTCGAAATTTACAAATTAATAACGCTAACAACTTATAAATCAAGTCATTAGCGTTATTATCTGCGGTATGGACGGGACTCGAACCCGCGACCCCCTGCGTGACAGGCAGGTATTCTAACCAGCTGAACTACCACACCGTTTTTCGGAGTGCATCGTTTCAAATGCGGCTGCAAAGGTAAGCATTATTTTTTATTCTGCAACACTCTCTCCGAAAAAAAATATTTTTTTTATCCGGTTTTTTTCTTCAGATCGGGTATCAGGCAGGTGATAAGTCCTATCAGAGGCATATATGCACAGATGTTATAAACAGCCTCAATGCCGTGAATATCAGCCTGTTTACCAAGTATTGCGGATGCTATTCCCGCTATTCCGAAGGCGAAACCGAAAAAAAGTCCCGATACGAGTCCGAGTTTGTAGGGCAGCAATTCCTGTGCATAGACGAGTATGGCGGGCATAGCCGACGAGAGTACCAGACCGGAAAAGAAACTCAGGACTATCGTCCAGCCGAGGTTGGCGTGCGGCATCATCAGTGCGAAGGGCGCCGTGCCGAGTATCGACAGCCAGATGACATATTTACGTCCGATACGGTCGCCCAGCGGTCCGCCTATCAGAGTGCCGATGGCTGTAGCTATCAGGAAGACGAACAGGCAGACCTGCGACATCTGCACCGAGACGCCGAATTTCTCTATCATATAAAATGTATAGTAGCTGGTCAGGCTGGTCAGATAGACATATTTCGAGAAAATCAGGATAAGCAGGATGGCGATAGTGAAGATGGTCTGTCCGAGAGGCAGCGGCGGTTTGATATGCACTTTTTCGGACGATTTTTGCACCGTGATGACTTGCAAACGCGCTCTGTACCAGCGTCCTATAAACAGCATCACCATAATGCCGGTAAATGCTAATATGGAAAAATAAGCTATATTGCTGCGGGCGTAAGGCGCGACGATAGCTGCTACCATCAGCGGACCGAGCGAGCCGCCCAGATTGCCGCCGACCTGAAAGACCGACTGTGCCATTCCGCGTTTGCCGCCCGACGCCATCGAGGTCAGGCGCGAGGCTTCGGGATGAAACGTTGACGAACCCATACCTACGAGAAATACCGAGACCAATGTCCACGTCAGCGTAGTAGAAAACGCAAGCGAGAGCAATCCAATAAGAGTGAACATCATACCGACGGGCAACGACCAGACGAACGGTCGCCTGTCGAAGCAGTATCCGACAAGCGGCTGAAAGACCGACGCCGAAATCTGATACGCGAGCGTGATCAGTCCGATCTGCTGGAAGCTCAAGTTCAGCTCGTTCTTTATAATAGGATACGAGGCTGAGACGACCGATTGCAGGGCGTCGTTCATACAGTGGCTGACGCTCAAAGCCGCCAACACGCTGAATGCTGTAGTGTTAATATTTTGTTGTACCTGTCTTTGTTCCATAGCTAAAAAAACGTGCAAATTTAGTCATTTCCGTCAATTCTGATTATCTTTGCCGCAATTTTTTAAGGATATTATGGAGTTTCGCGCAGCAAGAAAAGAAGATATTCCAGTGATAATGAGCATTATCGGGCAGGCGCAGGCATCGTTGAAAGAACGCGGTGTCGAGCAATGGCAAAACGGCTATCCTACGGCAGAGATTGAGCTGGAAGATATAGCTGCAGGGGCGGCTTATGTGGCTACCGACGGTGGCAGGGTAGTCGCTATGATTTCGATTTATTTCAACGACGAACCCACCTACGACAGGATTTACGAGGGCGCGTGGCTGACGGAAGGACAATTTATGGTGGCTCACCGTATGGCTGTAGCTAACGA
Source organism: Tannerella sp. (assembly GCA_031272455.1). GTDB lineage: Bacteria > Bacteroidota > Bacteroidia > Bacteroidales > Tannerellaceae > Tannerella. The sequence goes on from JAISTS010000083.1 coordinate 11,538, forward strand.
CTGCAAACGCAGCGGCGTGGCGGCTTTTATCTTTGAGCAAATTGAGGCAATATGCAGAAACAAAGGCATTTATAGCTTCAAAGCCGATACTCACCGAGATAATATCCCGATGCGAACGTTTCTCGAAAAGTACGGTTTCAGTTATTGCGGAATTATTTACCTGCTCGACGGCAACGAGCGTTTGGCTTACGAAAAAATACTTACAAAAGAATATGAATCAGAACGATAATACGATAAAAAATGTATGCGTCTTTTGTTCTTCGCGCGACAGCATAGCGCCGGTGTATGGCGAGGCGGCAGTCGAGCTGGGCGAGATGCTCGGACAAAGGGGCGTACGGGTAATTAACGGCGCAGGCTCGACGGGTTTGATGCGCATAATCGCCGACGCTGTGATGCGTACGGGCGGGACGGCTTGCGGTGTGATACCGCGTTTTATGGTAGAGAGCGGGGTGTGCTACGACAGTATGACGGAATGTATCGAAGTAGAAACGATGCACGAGCGCAAGCAGTTGATGAGCGCGATGTCGGATGCCGTCGTAGCGTTGCCGGGCGGCTACGGCACACTGGAAGAGCTGCTGGAAATCATCACTTGGCGGCAGCTGGAGCTGTACAACAAACCGGTCATTGTGCTGAATACCAACGGTTTTTACGACCCATTGATGGCGATGTTCGACCGTGCGGTAGAGCAAAATTTCATCCGCAGCGACAACAGAGGGCTGTTTATCGAAGCCCGAACGCCTGCCGAAGTATTGTCGGTATTGTTTTAATTCGTAACTTTGCATCGCAAAAAAATACTCTAAAAATATGACAAATCAAAGCGAAGACGGCTGTTGTCCGTCATCATTTTCGGCTGATATTATCGGCTGCAGATACGCCAAACCGGATGTTCACGGCGCTATCAACATACCTGTTTACCGCAATGCGGCGTTTGAGTTTGCCGACTCGGAGACGATTGCCGCTGCGTTTCAGAACAAAGTCGATGCGCACACATATTCGCGCATCACCAATCCGACCGTTGCCAATCTTGAGCGCAAGATACAGGCGGCGTCGGGCAGTGAACACGTGATGGCGCTGGCGTCGGGAATGGCTGCCATTTCCAACACATTCTTTACGATAGCATACGCGGGAAGCAATATCGTCGCTTCGCCGCATCTTTTTGGCAACACTTATTCGTTCCTCAAATATACGCTGGCGCCTTTTGGCGTCGAAGTGCGGTTTGTCAACACCGACGATCTGCAGGAAATCGAAGCCGCTATCGACGGCAACACCTGCGCTTTCTTCGCCGAGCTGATAACCAATCCGCACATGGAAATTGCTGATCTCGAAGCTATTTCGCGAATACTGAGAGCTAAAGGTGTGCCTATGATAATCGACACGACCATCATCCCTTGGTGTGGTTTCGATGCTCGCAAGTTTGGCGTCGATATCGAGATCGTGTCAACGACAAAATACATTTCCGGCGGGGCGACGAGCATTGGCGGCGCCATAGTCGATTACGGCATACATCAGTGGGATAACAACCCGAAAATCAGCTCGCTGCCATCGCAGAAAGGGCTGTCGCGTTTTGCTTTCAAACTGCGCTCGGAGATTGGGCGCAACGTTGGCGCGTGTATGTCGCCCGACACGGCTTGCCTGCAGGCGCTCGGAATGGAGTCGCTCGCCGTGCGCTACACACGGATGTCGCAGACGGCTTACGAACTGGCAGCTTATCTGTCGGAACGTCCGGAAGTGAAGGCTACGAACTATCCGAAGCTGCCCTCTTCGCCTTACAAAGCATTGTCAGACAGGATGTTCAGCGGCAATCCGGGTGCGATGTTCACTATCACACTCGGCTCTAAAAGCGATTGTTTCCGCTTTATGGACGCCCTGAAACTCATCCGTCGCGCCACCAATCTGTTCGACAACAAAACACTTGTAATTCACCCCGAATCAACGATTTACGGCAATTTTACCCCTGAAACAAAACGCATCATCGGCATCGAAGACACGCTGATACGCTTCTCCGTCGGTCTCGAAGAATTTGAGGCGCTGAAAGTCGATATTGAGCGCGGACTGTCAGCGATTTGAAAAGTTTTTTTTTGCAAAACAATTGCAAATAAAAAAAATATAGCTATATTTGCAGCGAATACAAAAACGCAAACAATGACAGCTATAAACGCATTGTTAACTCTGACAAATCGCCGGCATAATACGATTTTTTTGCGCGATTTAACTTTAATTAACGGATTACTCGTTGGTTTGGGCAGCATCATTATTGTTAACTATTCAACTAAATAAATTACTTTTTCAAACTAAATTATTATTTTTTACTTATGGAAGAACGAAAATTCATTAACAAAAGGAAAGGTACATTGCTGAGGCTTTTCGCGATGCTGTGTATCTTCAGTTGTTTCTCGTTTGCGGCTTTCGGGCAGAAACGGGTAACAGGTAAAGTGGCGGATGCATCCGGCGAGGCTATCATTGGCGCCAGCATCCTCGAAAAAGGGACTACAAACGGTATCGTAACCGACATCAATGGCGATTTCAGCCTTGCAGTCGGCGACAATGCTGTGTTGCAGATTTCCTACATCGGTTTCATTACGCAGGAAGTTGCTGTCGGCAACCGTACGCAGATCAACATTACGCTTGCCGAGAACGTCGAAGCTCTCGATGAGGTGATCGTTGTCGGTTACGGCACGATGAAGAAAAGCGACCTGACAGGCGCTGTGGGACGTGTAACAATGGATGCGACAGCCAAGCTGCCCAACACCAGTCTTGCGCAGACGCTGTCGGGAGCATCGGCAGGCGTCAGCATCAATCCTAACGGAGCCGACGAAGGCAATGCCACGATTTCTATTCGCGGCAAGACTTCGCTCTCTGCCAACGACGACCCGCTGATTATCCTCGACGGGATTATCTACAACGGATCGATTAACAACATCAATGTCAACGACATTGAGTACATCGACATTCTGAAAGACGCTTCGGCGGCAGCTGTTTACGGCTCGCGTTCGGCTAACGGCGTCGTGCTTATCACGACAAAGAAGGGCAAACAGGGCAAACCGCGTATCCAGTTCAACGCTTACTACGGTGTGCAGGGAGCGGGCAATGTCAGACCCGAAGTGATGAACGCCGAGCAGTATGCTTTGCGTATGACGGATTATTACTATCAGCAGGAACTCTATGCGTGGTACAAAACCAATCCGACAAGCGATGCGGGCAAACCGGCTTATCCCAACGTAGCTGACCGCACAGTCGTAGCGCAATCGCTTCGTACTCAGGAAGAACGCGATATGTATATCCCCGGCGGATACGACATCGACTGGGTTGACGTGGCGCTGGCTGACAATCCGACAATTCAGAGCTACGACGCCAGTTTTTCGGGCGCAACAGACAGGGTAAACTACTACGTGTCAGCATCCTATACGGGCGAAGAACGTATCCTTGTCAACGACCTTTACGACCGTTACACGTTCAACACCAAAGTTGACGGCAAACTGACAAACTGGCTGTCGGCAGGGCTGAACGTTAACTATTCGTATCGCGACTATTCGGGAATGGCGGCAAGCCTTAACGACGCTCGCGTAGCAAGCCCGCTGGCTAAAGTTACCGACCCGAACTATCCCGAATCGGTCTATCTTACGGGCGAGAACTATATGCCCCACCCGATGCGCGGACTGCTTGTCGATGATGTGGACATACGCAACGAGTTGTTCTTCGTCGGCAACTTCAAGATCGAAGTCCCCTGGGTCAAAGGTCTGACCTACGATTTCAACTACTCGAACACGTACAACAACCGCAAGCGCAACCGCTTTTATCCCGTTACGACATCGAATGGCGTAGGCACAAACGGACAGGCTCAACGCCGTCCCGAAGAGACACGCAGCTGGATTTACAATAATATTATCACCTACGATAATACGTTTGGCGACCATCATATTCAGGGGACGCTGCTCTACAGCCGCGAGAAATACGCAGGCGAATCGTACGTCTTCACAAGCGAATATTTTGAAAATCCCATACTCGGATTCAGCAAGATGGATATGGGTACGAAGCTGTCAACGAGCGACAACAAGATGTGGGAAGAGATGGGCGTTTCGTATATGGGACGTGTCAACTATCAGTTCAAGAAACGCTATATGGCGGGCGCAACTGTCCGTCGCGACGGTTTCTCCGGCTTCGGCGCCAACAACAAATTCGTAACCCTGCCCTCGTTCTCGCTGGCTTGGGTGGCTTCGGAAGAGAGCTTTATTCAGGAAAGTTTGCCCTGGCTCTATGCCAAGCTGCGTTTGTCGTACGGACAAAACGGTAATCAGGGTATCGGACGTTACAGTAGCTTCGCGCAAATGTCCACACAATCATACGTTTACGGCTCGACATCGGTAGTGGGCGTCTATCCCAGTGTGATGGGCAACTCGTCGCTGAGATGGGAAAAGACCAACTCGTACAATCTCGGTATCGACTACGGATTTTTCGACCGCCGCATCAACGGTTCTATCGAACTCTATCTGGCTAACACATCCGACGTGCTCGTGAAACGTAAAATGCCGTGGTCGTCGGGCTACGAAGAGATATGGACAAATATCGGCGGCATCCAGAACAAGGGTATCGAAGTGCAGCTCAATGCCGGAATTATCGAAACTCAGGATTTCCAGTGGGATATGGGCGTCAACTTCACTCTCAACCGCGACAAAATCACGAAACTCTACGGTGGCGAGAACGATATCGACGTCGGCAACTCGTGGTTCGTCGGCGAGCCTATCCGCTCGATTTACGACTACAAGATGGCAGGCGGACTGTGGACCGAGCAAGACCTCTATTCGGGCAATATCCTGTCGGGATGGTATCCGGGGCAGTACAAATATGTTGATACTAATGGCGACGGCAGCATCACGGTTGACGACCGCCAGATTATCGGCACAAGGACGCCCAACTATTCGTTCAGCGTCTCGAACACGTTCAATTACAAGAACTGGTCGCTGTATGTCTTCATCAACTCCATTCAGGGCGGCAACGGCTATTATCTGTGGAACAACTACGACTACGTCAATGTCTCGTCGCGTTCGGACGATGTGTATCGCATCAACCAGTCGGCTGTTCGTCCGTACTGGACTCCGACCAACGGCGTAAACAACGCAACGGGCGTTTACAACTCGCCAGCCGTAACGAGCGGCGTCTATGAAGATCGCAGTTTTGTGCGTCTGCAGGACGTATCGCTGTCGTACAGCTTCTCGCCGAAGGTACTCAAATTCCTCGGCGGACTTGAATATCTGCAACTCTACTTGGCAGGCAAGAACCTCTACAACTGGACGAATTTCTCGTACTGGGATCCCGAATACGTTTCGGAAAATTCCGGAGCCGACTCCAACTCCAGCCGTCCACACTTGCCGGCAACACGCAATGTAGTATTCGGAGTTAAATTAGCATTTTAATAACATTTAATATAACAGGAATATGAAATCAATATTAAATCATAAGACAATCTGCCTGCAATTAGCAATAATATGCACCTTATTATTGCCGTCGGCATGCAACGACGCGAAATTCCTCGAAGAAAAACCGATGGACTTTCTCGCGCCCGAAAACGCTTTGAGTACGGTTGCCGGTCTGAAACAGGGCATCACCGGACTCCACTGGACAGTACGCAACGACTGGTATTTCGGCGAAGAGCTGCAAGACCAGATCAGCATCTGGAAATGTCTTGGCACGGATATAGCGTTCCACGGCGAAGACCCGAACAGTACGCGCTTCCTGTGCAACTACGTTACCTATCTCCATCCCGAACAGAGCGAGTCGGTATATGACTTCTGGCGTCGCCCGTACCGTTTGATACAGCGAGCCAACTCGTTTATCGTATCAGCCGAAGCGCTCGACGAATCGCTATGGCAACGCAGCACCCAGAAAGCCGAATATATCGCTGAAGCGCGTTTCTTGAGGGCTTGGGCTTACCGCCACCTCGTATCGTTCTATGGCGATGTGCCAGTCTATACCGAAGTTATTGACGAAGCCAAGACCGACTTCACCCGCGACCCGACCTCCAAAGCCTACGCGCTGATGGAAGAAGACCTGACCTACGCAGCCCAAAACCTGCCTGATCCGGGACAGGAAGAAGACCCTGGTCGCGCTACCAAAGGCGCAGCACTCCATCTGCTGACCGAAATCTATCTGATGCAGCACAAGTACAGCGATGCAGTAGCATCAGCCACACGGGTAATCAACGACTTCGGCTATCGCCTGATGACAGAACGCTTCGGCTCGACAAATGACGTTTTCGGCACCGGCGACGTCTATCTCGACCTCTTCGCTTATGGCAATCAGACTATTTCGGAAAACAAGGAAGGCATCTGGGTCATCCAGTTTGAACCGCCCTCGGTAACCGGCGGCTCTAATTCCCGCGGTATTCGCGCTTTCGGACCGGCTTATTTCCGTATGGGTAACACGCCCGACGGCGTAACAGCTTTCCGTGGCGAGCTTGTCAACGGCGTTTATACCGGCTATTCCGACACGCTCGGACGCCCCGTATCGTGGATTCGTCCGTCGAGCCTGATGGTTTACACTGTCTGGGAAGGCAACTGGGATAACGACATACGTAACGCGCCGCACAATATCAAGCGCGATTTCTATTTCGATAATCCCGCTTCGGCTTATCACAAGCAGAAAATAGACTTCAGCCTCTATCCCGCCGACGCGGGACGCGATGCCGTGCGCGACACCTGCCAGTATATCTATCCGTTCTTTATGAAACATGCCGACCCGCTCAATATCCTCAACGACCTGCCGACATCGGGCGGCGGCGCAACATATAAAGACCAGTATGCTATGCGTCTCGCCGAAACCTATCTCTATCGCGCCGAAGCATATATCGGACTGAACGACAAGGAGAAAGCGGCAGCCGATATCAATGTTGTACGCGAACGCTCGCACGCCAAACCCGTAGCAGCCGCCGACGTGGATATTGACTATCTGCTCGATGAACGCGCACGCGAACTCTACGGCGAGGTAAGCCGCCACTTCGTGCTCCGACGCACCGGCAAACTGATAGAGCGTGTACGCAAATATAATGACAACCCGCGCAATCCGGGGCTGAATATTCAGGACTACAACGTGCTGTGGCCCATACCGCAACAGCAAATCGACCTGAATATCAACGGCGACTTCCCGCAAAATCCGGGTTACTGATAAACTGTGTGTTTTATAGTTTTCATTGCTAAAGGGCTGTCCGAACATTTTTCGGCACAGCCCTTTTCTTTTTTTTGAGCGAAAATCACATTTTAGCCGACAAAAAGTGTTACCTTTGCGTTGTAATACAAAAACAGGAACGTTATGACTCTCATCAAATCAATTTCAGGCATTCGAGGGACAATCGGAGGAGCGCCTGACGAAGGACTTAACCCGCTGGCAATCGTAAAGTTCACGGCGGCGTATGCCACGTTTATCAAAACCGCCAAAACGACAGGCTCGTACAATCGCGTCGTTGTCGGGCGCGATGCGCGAATTTCGGGCGAGATGGTACGCAATCTTGTCGCAGGTACGCTGACAGGAATGGGGCTTGACGTCGTGGATATAGGGCTTGCGACCACTCCTACCACAGAACTCGCCGTCGTGATGGAAAAAGCCTGCGGCGGCATCATCATCACAGCCAGCCATAACCCCAAACAGTGGAATGCGCTCAAGCTGTTGAACGAACAGGGCGAATTTCTTAATGCCGACGAAGGCGCCGAAGTGTTGCGGATAGCTGAAAATGAAGAATTTAGCTTTTCAGAAGTGACATCGCTCGGCAAGATTATCCCCGACCATCGCTACAAGGAACGCCATATCGAACAGGTGCTGGCGCTCGAACTTGTCGATACCGACGCCATCCGCGCCGCCAATTTCCGCGTCGCCATCGACTGCGTCAATTCGGTAGGCGGCATAGTACTGCCCGACCTGCTTTATGCGCTGGGGGTGAAGGAGTTGTTCAAACTGCACTGCAATCCGCACGGCAATTTTTCGCACAATCCCGAGCCATTACCCGAACATCTCACCGAGATATCCGAACTTATGCGTCAGGCAAAAGCCGATGTCGGTTTCGTTGTCGATCCCGATGTTGACCGGCTCGCCATTATATGCGAAAACGGCGAAATGTTTGGCGAAGAATATACTCTGGTGGCTATCAGCGACTATATCCTTTCGCAAACGGCGGGCAATACGGTCAGTAACCTCAGCTCGTCGCGCGCACTTCGCGACGTAACGCTCAAGCACGGCGGCAAATATTTCGCTGCAGCTGTCGGCGAGGTCAATGTCGTCGCAAAAATGAAAGAATGTGGCGCTATCATAGGCGGCGAGGGCAACGGCGGCATAATCTATCCCGCCAGCCATTACGGTCGCGACGCCCTTGTCGGCATTGCGCTCTTCCTTACATATCTTGCTAAAAAGAAACTGAAAACCAGCGAGTTGCGAGCCACGTTTCCTCAATATTTTATGGCAAAAAAACGTATTGAGTTGACGCCTTCGATCGACGTTGACGGCGTGCTGACTAAAGTTAAAGCAAAATTTGCAGGTAACGAAATCACTGATATTGACGGAGTTAAAATAGATTTCCCCGACAAATGGGTGCACCTTCGCAAAAGCAACACCGAACCGATTATCCGAATTTATTCCGAAGCGCACAGCAAACAGGAAGCCGAAACGCTTGGCAACGAGATGATTGACATTATTCGTGAGTTTTGCAGGTAAGAGCCGAAACGTATGCGCAAACTCAAAATAACCGAACTGCATCGCCTGACGCCGACTGAATTTCGCGAAAGTCCGAAAACGCCCCTCATAGCCGTTCTCGACAATGTTCGCAGTATGCACAACGTCGGTTCTGTCTTTCGTACAGCCGACGCTTTCCGCCTCGAAGCCGTCTGGCTCTGCGGCATCACGGCTACCCCACCCGACCCTGAAATACATAAAACGGCTCTCGGCGCAGAAGATACGGTCAGTTGGCGCTATTTTAAAGACGCCCTCGACGCTGTCAGCGAACTCAAGCAGCAGGGATACGCTGTCTGTGCTGTCGAGCAGGCTGAAGGCGCCACCGCGCTCGGCAGTTTTTTGCCGAACAGACATAGCAAATATGCCGTCGTCATCGGGCACGAAGTGAAAGGCGTTCAGCAAGAGGTAGTTGACGCCTGCGATTGTTGCATCGAGATACCGCAATACGGCACAAAACATTCGCTAAACGTCGCCGTAGCAGCCGGAATTGTCATCCGCGATTTTGCCGAAAAGCTCATTATCCCGAAAAAAAATAACGGATAAAAATATTTTTGGCATAAAAATTGTACTGTTTAGAAAAAATGTAACTATATTTGCAGACCGAGAACAATTGTTTGTAATGGAAAATAAATATACAAAAAGATTGATTAGCGTGATAAACCGCAGTCGTACAGAGGCTTTGCGACTCGTCAGTTCAGACGTGAAGCCCGAACATCTTATGCTGGGACTGCTCGGCGAAGACGACTGCGAGGCAATGAAACTGCTCGAAGATTTTAATCTTGATTTTCAAGTAATTAAACGCAATATAGAGTCCGAAATGAAGAAATCGTCGCAAGCGACGCTTCAGACCGACGCTCGAATAATGCCTGACAAAATAACCGAACGCATACTGAGAATGAGTATTCTCGAAGCGCGACTGCTTAAAAGCGACTACACCGGCACCGAGCACCTGCTGCTCGCCCTGCTTAAAGAAGGCAACAGCTATTCAGCCGGTTTGCTCAACGACAACGGCGTGGACTACAGAAAGTTAGTCAGCAGCATGAAAGATGTTGCGGGCATATTTTGCGACTACGACAGCGTGCGCGACGGCTTCACCGAAGAAGACGAAGAAGACGAAGATTCGCCCTCGTCGTCATCAAGCAAAGAAACGACGCCTCCGCAATCGAGCCAAAGCCCGACAGCAACGCAGCCGAAACCTGTCAACGACACCCCGGTGCTCGACAATTTCGGCACCGACCTGACAAAAGCAGCCGCCGAAGGCAAGCTCGACCCGATAGTCGGACGCGACAAAGAAATACAGCGAATAGCTCAAATATTAAGCCGCCGCAAAAAGAATAATCCCGTCCTTATCGGCGAACCGGGAGTAGGCAAATCGGCTATCGTTGAGGGACTTGCGTTGCGTATCAACCAGCGTAAAATATCACGCGCCCTGTTCGACAAACGTGTCATCAGCCTCGACCTGACATCGCTCGTCGCAGGCACCAAATATCGCGGACAGTTTGAAGAACGCATCAAAGCCGTGCTTAACGAACTGACAAAAAATCCGAACATTATCCTTTTTATCGACGAGATACACCTGATTGTCGGCGCTGGCTCGGCATCCGGCTCTATGGACGCCGCCAATATCCTCAAACCGGCGCTGGCAAAGGGCGAACTGCAATGTATCGGCACAACGACACTTAACGAATATCGCGAGAATATCGAAAAAGACGGAGCGCTCGAACGGCGTTTCCAGAAAATCATCGTTGACCCGACTACACCCGAAGAAACGCTCCAGATACTCAAAAACATAAAAGGACGCTACGAAGAACATCACAAGATGGTCTATACCGACGCCGCCCTCGAAACATGTGTCAAATTGACAGACCGCTATATCTCCGACCGCAATTTCCCCGACAAAGCTATTGACGCTCTCGACGAAGCAGGCTCGCGCGTACATATATCTAATGTCGTTGTGCCGCAAACTATCGAAGAACTTGAAGCACGCATCGAGCAGACACGCAACGAGAAACAGGCTGCCGTCAAAGTACAGAATTTCGAGCTGGCTGCCGGCTATCGCGACAAAGAACGGCTCCTGCTGCAGGAACTCGAACAGGCAAAACAGGCTTGGGAAAAAGATATGACATCCAATCGCGAAGTAGTTGATTCCGAACAGATTGCCGAAGTAGTCTCGATGATGTCGGGCATACCCGTTCAGCGCATCGCAAAATCGGAAAATATCCGCCTGCGTGAGATGCGGACAGCCCTCAAAGGCAAAGTCATCGGTCAGGACGAAGCCGTTGATACGACCGTCAAAGCCATACAGCGCAATCGCGTAGGACTGAAAGACCCGCGCAAACCTATCGGGACATTTATGTTTCTGGGACCTACAGGCGTTGGTAAGACACTGTTAGCGAAGAAGATAGCCGAATATCTGTTCGACTCCGAAGAATCGCTGATACGTATTGATATGAGCGAGTATATGGAAAAATTTGCCGTCTCGCGCCTCATCGGAGCGCCTCCGGGATACGTAGGATACGAAGAAGGCGGTCAGCTGACGGAAAAAGTGCGCCGCAAACCTTATTCCGTCGTACTGCTCGACGAGATAGAAAAGGCTCATCCTGACGTGTTTAACCTGCTTCTGCAACTGCTCGACGAAGGACATCTGACCGACAGCCTCGGACGTAAAATTGACTTCCGCAACACTATCGTGATAATGACCTCGAACATCGGCTCGCGACAGCTGAAAGATTTCGGACGCGGCATAGGCTTCCGCATCGAGACCAACGACGCCGAAACAGACAAAAAATTCTCGCGCGACGTGATCCGCAAAGCGCTTGAACGCCGTTTTGCACCTGAATTTCTGAACCGTATCGACGACATAGTGATGTTTGACTCGCTAAATAAAGAGGCTATAGATCAGATAATTGACATCGAACTCGACGCCCTCTGCAAACGCATAGACGCGATGGGTTACAAAATCCGTATCGACAGCGATGCCAAAGAATTTATCGCTTCAAAGGGCTATGACCCGCAGTTCGGTGCTCGTCCGCTCAAACGCGCCATACAGAAATATCTCGAAGACGAAATGGCTGAAATAGTGCTTAATAACGATGTCGAAAATGGCGACATTATCACCATCGGCTACGACAAAGTAACCGGTAAGATGACCAATGAAATAGAAAAAGCCTTGTCTTTGGCTTAATTATTCGTTTAAAAAAAAAATGTTTTTGTGTGCCAAATTGTCAGTTCGCTGCAATTTGGCACTTTTTTTGCCCTCATCTTTGGCAAATAATAATCGAAAAATTAAATAAAGAATATATGGCAACTAAAGGAAATATCGGGGTAACGAGCGAAAATATCTTCCCCGTCATCAAAAAATTCTTGTACAGCGACCACGAGATTTTTCTTCGTGAGATGGTGTCGAACGCTATTGACGCGACACAAAAGCTGAAAACTCTGGCTTCGGTCGGCGACTTCAAAGGCGAACTCGGCGACCTGACCGTGCGTATCAAAACCGACGGCGACAAGCTGATAATAAGCGACCGAGGCATAGGTATGACAGCCGAAGAGATTGACAAATATATCAACCAGATAGCATTTTCGGGCGCCGAAGAGTTTCTCGAAAAATACAAAAACGACACGGCTGCCATCATCGGGCATTTCGGACTGGGCTTCTACTCGGCGTTTATGGTGTCGAAAAAAGTGGAAATCATCACCAAATCGTGTAAAGAAGGCGCTGTGGCAATGAAATGGAGCTGCGATGGCACTCCAACCTACGAACTGTCTGAAACAGAGCGCGATGACCGTGGTACAGACATCATCCTGACCATCGACGACGAGAACAAGGAATTTCTCGAAAAAAGCAAAATCACTCAACTGCTGACAAAATACTGCCGCTTCCTGCCCATTCCTATCGCTTTTGGCAAAAAACAGGAATGGAAAGACGGTAAATACGTTGACACAGAGGAAGATAATATCATCAACGAGACACATCCCGCCTGGGTGCGCAAACCTTCGGAACTGACGGACGAAGACTACCGCAAGTTCTACAGCGACCTCTATCCTATGACCGACGAGCCGCTGTTCTGGATACATCTCAACGTCGATTATCCCTTCCATCTGACCGGAATACTCTATTTTCCGTCAATAAAAAACAATCTCGATCTGCATCGCAACAAGATACAACTCTATTGTAATCAGGTGTTTGTAACCGATTCGGTCGAAGCCATAGTGCCGGAGTTCCTGACGCTGCTGCACGGCGTGCTCGACTCGCCCGATATACCGCTCAACGTCTCGCGCTCGTATCTGCAAAGCGACCAGAATGTTAAAAAAATCTCGACACATATCACCAAAAAAGTGGCAGACCGCCTCGAAGAGATATTCAAAAACGACCGTCCGCAGTTCGAGTCAAAATGGAACAGCCTCAAACTCTTTATCCAATACGGTATGCTGAGCGACGAGAAATTCTATGATCGGGCGGCAAAATTTGTCCTCTTTAAAGATGTGGACGACAAATATTTCACTATCGACGAATATCAAAAACTGATTAAAGACAGCCAGACCGACAAAGACGGCACGACGATATGGCTCTACACAACGAACAAAAACGAACAATATAGCTACGTTCAGGCGGCTAAAGATAAGGGATACAGCGTGTTAGTCATGGACGGGCAATTGGATGTACACGCCATCAGTCAGCTTGAACAAAAACTCGAAAAGACACGTTTCGTGCGCGTTGACGGCGATACTGTCGAAAATCTTATCCGCAAAACGGATGTCGCCGACGTCAAACTGACCGACGACCAGCAAACGGCTCTGCGTGAAATCTTTGAAAGCAGCATACCCGCGGCAGACAAAACGGAATTTCGCGTCGCAATCGAATCGCTCGGCGAGCAGGCTAACCCCGTAGTGCTGACGCAAAGCGAATTTATGCGCCGTATGCGCGAAATGGCGGCTATGCAACCGAATATGTCGTTCTACGGCGAGATGCCTGAAAGCTATAATCTCGTTCTCAATGCCGACCACCGACTTATCAAAAAAGTGCTCGATGATGCGGAAAAAGCATGCAACGAGAAACTGCAACCCATAGCCGCCGACATCAAGGGCTGGGAAGCGCGTCAAGCCGACCTGCGCGAACAGCAGAACAAGAAAAAACACGACGAAATCACTGAAGCAGAGAAAGATGATATGAAGACGACTAACGAACGCCTCGACGAACTGCGCAGCCAGCGCAAAGCCATCCTGTCGGAATATGCCGCCGGAAACAGCATCGTAAGTCAGCTCATCGACCTTGCCCTGCTCGGCAACGGACTGCTCAAAGGCGAAGCGCTGAGTAACTTTATCCGCCGTAGCGCCAAATTGATAAAATAAAACTGTTACGAAATCAATTCAGCAAACGCGGTTTAACTATCTCAGTACTCGTGCATTACCTTTCCAGATGCTCCAGACCTGGTCTTCGTCGGCGGGTTGTCCGTAGTCGGTGAGGAAGGTAGTGGCGAGGGCGCCTGTAGCCCAGCCGAACTGCGCCCATTTAGCGGGTTCCCAGCCTTTGAGGATGCCGTAGAGCAAGCCGCCGACAAAGCCGTCGCCGCCGCCTATACGGTCAAGCACATTGATAGGACGCGGCTCTATGACGTGCCAGTCGTCGCCTTCGAGCATGATAGCGCCCCAGAGGTGGTTGTTGGCGCTCACTACCTCGCGCAGGGTGGTGGCAAA
>JAISTS010000003.1 GCA_031272455.1 Tannerella sp.
GGTTTTTTAATACGTGATACCGTTAAAAATAAGATTTATGAATATTTATATTTTTGAAAGACAGGTTGTTATAATATTAATAAATATAGGTTAAAATTAACAAACCTCACCCCGCCGACAGACATTTTTTAATAAAATTATTTAACAAAAAAATTGTAGCAAACATAAATTTTGTGTTGTTAACGTGGATTAAGAAGTCAGGGGGCACGGTTGAACGGTGCACGGTGCACGAAATCGAAAAAAATCTGCGTGCTTTCGTGCCGGAACAAGTTTTGCGGTAAAAATGAAATCCGACAGCAAAATTTTTTGCCAAAAACGTAATATGATTGCCGGATTATCGTTACCTTTGCAAGACAGATTGTTTCGAAATTACATTTATAAACCTAATAAATAAAAGATTATGCAATTGATTGAAGATTTTAATTTTGCCGGAAAGAAGGCATTTGTACGGGTGGATTTCAATGTGCCGCTCGACGAGAAATTCAACATTACGGACGACACGCGCATCCGCGGGGCGCTGCCTACGCTTAAGAAAATTCTTGCTGACGGCGGCAGCGTGATTATGGCGTCGCATTTGGGACGTCCTAAAGGCGCCAACGATGCCGAGTCGCTGCGACACATCCTTGGCAGGGTGTCGGAACTGCTGGGTGTTAGCGTGGAGTTTGCCGACGACTGTGTTGGCGAACAGGCTAAAACGAAGGCTGCGGCGCTGAAAGGCGGCGATGCCATGCTGCTCGAAAACCTGCGTTTCTATGCCGAGGAAGAAGGCAAGCCGCGCGGATTGGCAAAAGACGCATCGGACGAAGAGAAAGCCGTCGCCAAAAAGGCTATCAAAGAGAGCCAGAAAGCGTTTACTGCGAAATTAGCTGCTTTGGCTGACGTCTATGTAAACGATGCTTTCGGCACGGCTCACCGCGCTCACGCATCGACGGCGCTGATTGCCGAGCATTTCGACAGCAGCCACAAGATGTTCGGTTTCCTGATGCGCAAAGAGCTTGACGCCGTCAAGACGATACTCACCGACCCGCATAAACCGTTTACCGCGATTATGGGCGGCTCGAAGGTGTCATCGAAAATCGAGGTGATAGAAAATCTGATGAATCTGGTTGACAACCTGATACTTACGGGCGGTATGACTTATACGTTTACCAAGGCGCTCGGCGGTAAAATCGGCGATTCTATCTGCGAAGATGACAAACTTGATTATGCACTTGAGCTGCTCAACAAAGCTCAGGCTAAAGGCGTCAATTTAGTGCTTGCCATCGACTCGAAGATTGCCAACGGTTTTGACAATTACACCGAGACCAAGTTTGTGGATGTCAACAAGATACCCGACGGATGGCAGGGTTTGGACATCGGTCCGCGTTCGGAACAGCTCTTTGCCGAAGTAATACAGAAGTCGAAGAAAATACTGTGGAACGGTCCGACGGGAGTGTTTGAGAAAGAGGACTTTACGCACGGATCGCGTTCGGTTGCCGAAGCTATTGTAGCGGCTACGGAGAGCGGGGCTTACTCGCTGGTAGGCGGCGGCGATTCGGTGGCTTGTATCAACAAGTTCGGGCTGGCTGATGGAGTGTCGTACGTCTCGACCGGCGGCGGCGCACTGCTCGAAGCTATCGAAGGCAAGGTGCTGCCCGGCGTTGCAGCTATCGAAGGATAACTGTCGCCGTTTGGTGCAGGGTACGCGGTGCAAGGTGCACGAAAGAACAGCATAATGACAAATTTCGTGCACCGTGTACCGTTTAACTGTGCACCTCTATGACAACTGATAACTGGTTACGCTGGTTACAATACTGCAGCAGCGGCTATATGTCGGCGCGGTTTCGGTTCGGGCACTCTGCTAATTGTCAGTTTGCCACGTTCTTTAGTTACTCTGTCGTCGTCGAGTCCAAAGAATGTCAGCGCTGCCTTATGAAAGGCTTCGCGTTCAGGAGTGCCTTCTTTGCCAAATTCGGCATCCAATTCTGCGTCAATATCCTTAAGGTATGACGGCAATTTTTGTTCTGTTGTCTCGCTCATTTTCATATTGTTTTTTAATTTGTAACGCTTTCTTTATCTGTTCCGGAGGGGTTTTTTGCGTTTTCTTCTGAAATCCGTTAAACAGAATGACGATATTGTCATTTTCAAAAACAAAAAACACGCGGTAAATGTTGCCTCCGTATTCCATTTTCAGTTCAAACAAGCCATCTCGAATGAATCCGAAGAATTTGCGAGGAATAATTTCTTGCGTTTTCAGTACGTCCAAACTATATTTCAACTTCAATAATTCTTTGTCTGTCAGCGTCTTCCTAAATTCATCGAAGTAATACCCGTATGAGCTTATCTTCCTGTTCATAGCGCAAATATACTGCTTTTTTTCAATGTAAATGCGAATTTGGTAACTTTTTTTTCGCTATGCTGCAAATCAGCAACGTTTGTTTTTGCAAAAATTCGTGTTTATTTACGCGATCTCATTCCGGAACAAGTTTTGCTGTCAAAATCTTTTAATTTTTTGAAAAGTAGCGATCGGGATCTTATCTATATCGTAGAACTTTAGAGTATCGCCGTTGATACTGTAAGTTTCCGTATAATTAAGCGCCTTGGCAAATTGTGCTTCGGCGTTGTCGTTCAGGCACATTTTGCGGGTGAAAACGAGCGTCGCCAAAAGGATATCGTTGTTTTCTCTGAGAAGATAATAGCCTGAAAACGTGTTACATCCGCCATTACCCCATACTCTGCAGCCTGTGTCGTCGAAACTGATGCTGGCGCCGGCAAACTTTGCCGTATCAAGATCGTACAGACCGGTGAGCGTCCACGCCGTACCCGCCAAATCCGATTCCCACGGCAGCACGGCGTCCAGTTGTTGTTGGACGCCGCGGCGCGACATACAGGAGGAAACAGTTGCCATAATGACTGTCGCGCAAAAACTTATTATAACGAAAATTCTCATACGGTTACTTTAAAGTGATATTGCCATACGTCGCTGAGACATCTACTATAGCCGTCGGATTGGGATTGCTGCCAGCCGTTCCGTTTATGCCTTTGTCTTTTTTATCGCCAACCGATACGTTATTGAATTTCAGGTCGGTATTGATATTGCCGTATTTCACGGCAAGGTTGGCGCGGAAGCTGTGGCTTGGCGTCAGGGCAAGTTTCACGTCGGTATATTTAGCTTCGACTTGAATTTTCTCGAACGAAACGGCTATCTCGCTGATATTAAGTTTGCCATAGCTTATGCTAAGATCTATACGTTTGTTCAGCTTCCCGATTTTCACTTCGGTATAGCCTGTCGAGAGTTCCGTTTCGTCAAGCGAGTTGATATTTACCTTGTCGTACTTCGAGTCGATATTCAGTACGCCAATCTCGCCGAGCGCCAGTTCCGAATATTTGGAGTCGATGTTCAGGAGCTTGCACGAGCCTATTTCCAACTTGCCGTAAGAGATGTCGATGTTCGCCCTGTCGGTTTTGCCCGCAGTGATATCGCCGTATTTCAAATCGACGTCGAGCGGCTCTATAAGGTCGCCGAGCGTGATATTGCCATACTTGTGGTCGAGCGTGATTTTGACACGTTTCGGCGCCACAACAGTGTAGTTTACAGTGCGTTCCATATTGACGCCCGACATATTTTTGAACGACGTTACGGCTTTAACGTTGTCGCCCTGCTGGTTGAAATCGACCGATACGCTTTCGGCATATTCTTTTGCGAGCTTGTCGGACGATCCCTTGCCGATGATTTCGATACGGAACATAATCTGATTATCAGTTCCTTCGATGACTTTGATAAATCCATACTTGCTGTCGATGACGAGCGTCGGATTTGCGCTTGTGGAAAAAGTTTTTGTTATTTCCCGCTTATATTCCGACTTGGCAAAAACTGCCGCCGCAGCGACGCACAGGATTAGAGTAAATACAATTTTTTTCATAACTGTTTGTTTTTAAATAGATTACTAAATTTTATTTTTTATCTTTTATTTTTTATTTATTCATCAATAATTTCCCTGATATGTCGCAGCGTTTCGATTTTTGAAGTATAAACTCCGACTATCAGCGTGCTGTTGATGTCTTCGACGTCGTCTAAAGTACCCGTTTCGGCGCGCAGGTCAATCATATCGCGATAGAGCGCTTCGCGGCTGGGTTCGTCGAGCGAGCGCGCCTGCTGCCATGTCTGTTCAAATTCGCTGTCGAGCAGGGCTGAATAGTAATTGCGCACATCGTCTATCGGTTCATAATCCTGAACGTCAGCCGGTTGCATAAAGCGTTGCGCCGTAAAGACAGCCGCAATCAGCGCTGCTGCCGCGGCTGTATAGACGAAGATCATACGGACGATGTTCGGCTTAGTGCGTTTGCTTTGCACCGCAAGTTTTGCGGCAAACCGTTCGCGATGTCCTTCGGCAAGCTCGCTCCCGAAGATTTCGTCGGCGTGCTGTTTCAGTTTTTTTTCAAGCATATCGTTCATTTTTATCGTTTTTTTGTTTAAGATACATTTTCAGTTTCGTTATTCCCCGCGTATATTGCACTCTGACTGTCGATGCGTTGATTTCCAGCGCTTTGCTTATCTCGTCGAAGCTCATTTCGTCGAACAGCCGCAGTGCGATAACGCTTCGGTAGGTGTCGGGCAAACTGTTAACGCCTTCTTTTATATCCTCGATATCAGGCATTTCCGTCTCCGGTTCGTCGTCTTCGCAGTCAAGGTCTTCGAGTTGACCTTCGACATCGACAAACAGGTTTTTGCGTTTACGTACCGTGTCAATGGCAAGGTTGACAGCCATCCGGCAGAGCAGATTTTTCATCGCCGCAGCATCGTCGCGCAGCAGGTCGATGTTCGTCAGCGTTTTCAGTATGCAGTCCTGCATAATTTCTTCCGCCTCATCGCTGTTGCCAACGACGGCAAGCGCGCTTCGGAACGTGGTCTGCGCAAACATATCGTAGAACGCCATTTGCGCCTGCGGCTTGCTTCGCCTGACTTCGCTGATGATTTCGTCGTATTTTGCCATTTCTATTGCGTTTCACTTATATTACGTAACAAATTGCGTTTTGCTACATTGTTCGGATAAAAAAATTTCGCGACTGTCAGCAGATTTCGTCGATTTCGCGCAGGTAGCGGCATGCAGCGGCGACATTGCCGACGTTGCGTACGACGATGCTGCGTTTGCCGTTCATCTCGCGGAAATTGCAGATTCGGGGGTGCAGCTGTACGAAAGCGAGCAGTTTGTCGAACATACGGCTATTGTAGTAAGGGCTGTCGGGCGCCGAAGGCAGATAGAGCGCCATTTGTGCTTTCTTGAGTATAACTTTCTCTATACCAAGGCTGTTGGCTATGCGGCGCAGCGAGACGACACGTATCAGCTCTTCGCCTTCGGTAGGGATTTTGCCGAAGCGGTCGGTGAGCTTGTGCACAAATTCATCTGTCTGCCGGTCGTCGCGTATGCCGTCGAGTTCGCGATAAATTGCGACGCGCTCAGAGTCGTTCGGTATATAGGCGGCGGGGAACATCAGTTCGAGGTCGCTTTCGATATGTGTCTCGCGCACAAAGCGTTGACCTGTATCGACAGTAGCGCCGCCTTCGGCAAAAAGTTCGGCAAATTCGTCTGCTTTCAGCTCGTCAACGGCTTCTTCGAGTATCTTGATATAGGTTTCGTAGCCGAGGTCGGCGATAAACCCGCTCTGTTCGGCGCCGAGGATATTGCCTGCTCCGCGAATGTCGAGGTCTTGCATAGCGACGTGTATGCCGCTGCCCAGCTCGGCAAAATTCTCGATGGCTTGCAGACGGCGGCGCGACTGGGGCGTCAGGGTCGTTAGCGGCGGCGCCAGCAGGTAACAGAACGCCTTGCGGTTGCTGCGCCCTACCCGACCCCGCAGCTGGTGCAGCTCCGACAGTCCGAACTGGTGTGCGTTGTTTATAATGATGGTGTTAGCATTGGGCATATCTATGCCATTCTCGATTATCGTTGTGGCTATCAGGATGTCGTATTCATAATTCACGAAGTCGAGAATGGTCTTTTCGAGCTTTTCGGGATCCATTTGCCCGTGTCCGATGGCGATACGGGCGTCGGGCACTTCGCGGCGCACTATCGCTTCGATCTCGGAGATGTTCTGGACGCGGTTGTTGATAAAAAAGACCTGCCCGTTGCGGCTCATCTCAAATTCTATGGCTTCGCGTATGATGTCGCTGTTAAATCGCTGAATTTCAGTATGTATAGGATAGCGGTTAGGCGGTGGAGTGTTGATATTACTCAAATCGCGGGCGCCCATCAGCGAGAATTGCAGGGTGCGCGGGATGGGCGTGGCGGTCATCGTCAGAGTGTCAACATTGGTCTTGACGCGGCGAAGTTTTTCCTTTACGGCGACGCCGAATTTCTGTTCTTCGTCGATAATCAGCAAGCCCAAATCCTTGAACACCACATCTTTGCTGACTATTCGATGCGTTCCTATCAGTATGTCGATTTTGCCGTCGCGAAGCTGTTGGAGTATGTTTTTAGTATTTTCAGATGTACGCGCGCGACTGATATAATCTATCGTACAGGGGAAACCGTTCAATCGGTCGGTAAAGGTCTTGTAATGCTGAAACGCGAGTACGGTAGTCGGCACAAGCACAGCCACTTGCTTATTGTCGGCAACAGCCTTGAACGCTGCGCGGATGGCTATTTCCGTTTTGCCGAAACCCACATCGCCGCAAATCAGACGGTCCATAGGGCGGTCGCTTTCCATATCGGCTTTGACGTCGGCGGTCGCCTTCACCTGATCGGGCGTGTCTTCGTAGATAAAACTTGCCTCCAGCTCGTCCTGCACAAAACTGTCGGCACTGAACGCAAAGCCTTTTTCCTTTTTCCGCTGCGAATAGAGACGGATGAGGTCGCGAGCTATGTCCTTGACTTTCTTTTTAGTACGGTCTTTCATCCGTTCCCACGCCCCGCTGCCGAGCTTGTTCAACTGCGGCTCTTCGCCCTCCTTGCCTTTGTATTTCGACAGCTTGTGAAGCGAATGAATGCTGACAAAAACGATGTCGTTGTTGCGGTAAATCAGCTTGACCGCCTCCTGCATCTTGCCGTTCATATCGGTGCGCACCAAGCCGCCGAAGCGACCTATGCCGTGGTCAACGTGTACGATGTAATCGCCTGTCGTGAACTGGTTCAATTCCTTGAGCGACAGTACGATTTTGCCGTCACGCGCCTTTTCGTTGCCGATACTGTATTTATGGTAACGTCCGAAAATCTGATGATCGGTGAAAACGCATATTTTTATTGTATTGTCGATAAATCCGTCGTGTACGGTCTTGTCAACGTAGGTAAACGGGATATTCTGTCCGCGATCCTGAAAAATCGCCTGAAGACGGTCTGCCTGACGGGGATTGTCAGTCGTGATATAAACAGTATAACCATCTGACACATAATGCTGTAGGCTGCTGCAAACCAAATCGAAGTTTTTCATAAACAGCGGTTGCGGCTCGCAGTTGAACGTTACGACGCTTTCGTCGCCGTCGATTGATTTGCTGCCGGTTTGTATCCTCGAAAAAGATGCCAAAGCAGACGTAAAGTCCTGTTTATTAATAAGCATCTTCCTGATATCGTCGATATTGGCAAATGCCGATTCGTCGTCGGCTACAGGTTCGTCGTTCCACAGACTTTCTATCCGTTCGGCGCACCAGTCAGGATCGGGCACGAAAATCAGAGTGTCGGCAGGCAGCAGATCGAACAGCGATACGCCCGTGCCGCTGTGTCGGTTAGGCGCCGAAATCACGGTGATTTCGTCTAATTTGCCACGCGAGAGCTGCGTATCAACGTCGAAAGTGCGGATGCTCTCGACCTCGTTGCCGAAAAAATCTATGCGGAACGGATATTCGCCGGAAAACGAAAAAATGTCCATTATACTGCCGCGCATCGCATATTGCCCCGGCTCATAAACGTAATCTGTCAGCTCAAAACCCATCTCGTCAAGCATATCCGAGACGAACATATTGTCGATGGATTCGCCCTTATGTATCCGTATCGTGTTCTTATCCAAGGCTTCGCGCGATGATACCCGTTCTGCCAGCGCATCGGGACAGGTAACGATCAGCGCATCGCGAACGCCGCTGTAAAGCAAAGCAAGCGCCTCTGTGCGAAGTATTTCGTTTGCCGTGTCAATATGCCCGTATTTGATGCTACGACGGAATGCCGAAGGAAAAAAACTGATGTGCCGACCGGTCAACTGCACTATGTCGTTGTAGAAATATGCCGCTTCTTCGGCGTCGTTGAGGATACACAACAAGCACCCGCCACGCCTTGAGAAAAGCGAGGCTACAGTAATTGCCGTCCCTGACCCTTTTAAGCCATTTAGCCTGACATTCAGATGTTTATCCCGTCTGTCGAGAATCGAAGCTATGGCTTTCACCTGCGGATGGGCGGCATAAATCGCTGTCAATTCAGGTAAATTCATCTTTTTGCCGTGGCAAAGATAGCTGTTTTTAACGGTTTCGCAATTAGTATCTGTTTAAATAATTTTCGGAACACCTAATTCTTTGCAAATCTTGCCTGCCATAACTTCTTTTATGTCGGAATGACGTGGAACAGGCGCCATATTACCCGTTAATTGATTGATGTAAATAGAATGGCTGCTTCCTTCCCTCAACAGTGTGCAGTTGAAAGTCGCGAGATGTTTTAAAAGCTTTTGGCGTTTCATAACACAACTGCTGCACGGTAAAAATGCGCACTTTTAACAATAATTTTTTCTTGCTGCTCCTGTTCACACTCCATCAAAAGCCGTATTACCTCTTTAAGATTTTCCTGAGCCTCTTCGATGGTTTCACCTTGAGCGAACGCATTTCGCATTTGTGCGCATTGAGCCACAAATCCACCTTCTTTACATTCTTCTATCAATGCCGTATATTCCATACTTTCCGGTTTTAAATTTCCGCAAAAGTATTAAATATTTTTGTATTCGCCAAAAAAACAATTAAAGATCATTTAAATCGGGCACTTCTGAGAGCTTATAATAATACGGTTTGACCTTGCCGCGCGCTATGTCGTACATACGTTCATGCGTCAGGCGGGCTGCTTCGGTCAGTTCGGGATAAGGCAACGAGCAGGCGTCTAAAAAGCCGATGTTGAAGTTCTCGCCGTCGCCCCGTCCGAGGATGTTCTGGTCTGTCCACTGAAACCAGTGAAAGCCGATTATTTCGGGTCTTGCGAAGCCGTTCTCTGCGAAGTTGCGGTAGGCGGCGGCTCGTTCTTTCTGGGATACGGTGGTCTGCAAGCCGCTTGTAGGCAGTCCGCCGTCGGTTCCGCAGCCGAAATGCCATTCGGTGATAAGCACCGGTTTGCCGCACAAGCGCGACAGTTCGTCGGTAGGCGGCGCAAAAGGCGCAGTATAGGCGTTAAGCGAGAAGACGTCGAAATAACGCCCCATCTTCATCATCGTTTCCGAACTGATGAACGCATATCGGGTACCGAGGTTCAGATGGTTAGGGTCGGCTTTGCGCGTCTCTTCGCACTGCACTCGCACCCATTCTTCTATCAGCGCGACGGTGAACTCGCGGAAGTCTTTCTCCGCCTGCGGCGAGGGGTAGCGCTTGAAGGTCTGCATCAGCAGTTCGTCGATAGAGCCGAGCGACATATTCCATGCGGCGTTGAAAGCGTCGGTCTGCCGATATTTTTCTTTCAATCGGGCTATAAAGCGCAGTTTGGAATAACTCGGCTGTGTAGTGGCGAACATCTCGTAGGCTATGTCATTGTCGCCAAAAGCCCAGTGCGGCTCGTTGCCAAGAAAATAGCCTATTATCAGCGGGTTATCTTTGTCGGGAATTAACTGCGAAGCGTACTCGCGGCAAAGAGAGCGAAATTCGGGGCTGAAGACGTCTTGAAAGTCCCGATAGAGCATGGTTTTCATCGAGGGCAAGCCGTGCAGATGTTTCAGATAGGGCAAGCCGCTCTTTTCCTGAATGTTACGGTCGCTCCAGTTGGCGACAGTGTTGAAACGCCACTGCTTGAGCATACGCGGCGTGGTCTCTTCCCATTTCTCAAGGTATTCAGTGCCGTAAACGCGCATCTGATTGGCGCGGAAGTAGTCTATGCGTTTGTACCTGCCGTCTTCATAAATAGAGCCGTAAGCGCCATCGCGCGGGGGCAACCATGTCAGCAGGTCTTCCATATCAGTGTAAACGCCTGATTGATTTGGACTTATGCAGCAAACGCCGGCGCTAAGGAAAGCATAGCCTTCGGGGTCAACAAACCACCACCGTTTGCCGTCGTGATGCACGCGAAAGAAGCCCGTAGCCTCGAAGCGTAGCGCTTTCAGACCGCCATATTT
>JAISTS010000026.1 GCA_031272455.1 Tannerella sp.
ACCGCTTAAGGGCGACCTGTCCGGGTATTGGTCAAGACGGATTGCACGAGGTCATCGCTTAGTTTATGCCGTAGAAAATAATATTGTAACAGTACATTCCATGAGGGGGCATTACAGAAAGAACTTATAAGTCTGATAACTGAATTGAAAAACAAGACTCTTGTCGCGAACGCTCTATTCGGTGAGGTCGCTTGATTTTTGCTACCAATTAGAAATTATTGATATTGATAAAGTTAGTGCTATTGCTTAGGTCGAACTTACGTTAATAATAAAAATAGCATCACTTTTGTCCTTTATACCTTAAATTTTATTTACTCTGTTGTTACAGCAAGAAAGAGCAATGGCTCATTGCCCGATTTTTTCAGGCTATAACTTGCGCCTTTAGGACAATAAAACGTGTTATCTGTTTCAATTTCAGCGCTGTTATTGTTTAGCATTACCGTTGCTTTACCATTTATGATATAAATGGCTACCTGACCGGCAAAATGAGGATTTTTATTTTGAAAAATCTTATTGTTGTCTGTAACGCGCTGAAGTACAACCTGAAATCCGTCGGCAAACTGTCGGTCGAGTAACACAAGAGATGCATCTCTTTCTGTATCAGTCCATTCGCTGTGTTGTGAAGGATAATATGTGCAATCACCGTAGGTATAATCGGGTTTGCTCACCAGATGCGGCTTGTCAACGCTTTTTATGGTTTCACGTTTGATAACAAGATATTTAATTGTATCTTGAGTGCTGACACGCTGTATGTTATGTGATGAACCGCTTGGCGTATATACAAAATCGCCTGTGTTGAGAATGCGTTCTTCTCCGTTGATATGAAAATTGACAGGTCCTTTTATGATGTAAAACGACTCATCTTCGTTGTGAGAATGTGGCGCGTGAGTCTGCGTTCCAATATATACGCACGACATTTTGACAGTCAGCGTGTCGCCCATTCCTTTCGGGATATAATAATGCGCCCAGCCGTTGCTGTTTTTGTCGGCAGGGCGTAATTCAAACCTGTCGATACAGGTGTTGATATCTTCGGGATTGGCTGTCAGTATGTTTTGTGCTGTTGCCATGTAAGCCGAACACGCTAAAGTCAGTCCTGTGAATATAAGCTGTTTTACTTTCATAATTAGTGTATTAAAGGATGGATATGCCGCGTTTGACGGCATATCCACTCCGGTTATTAAATTATACTGTCGGTTCCCAGCCAGGTTCGTAGGTGCGTGTCCACAGAGCCTGAGCTTCGTTGCTGTTCAAAATATGTCCGCTTGACGGGTCAACGGTGAGCCGCTGTCCGGTGCGCCAAGCGATATTTCCAAGTTGTACGAGCACTGTGCTTTTGTGCAGTTCGGCAACGTCGGCGTTGGGCTTTCGGTTGTTTTTTATTGCATCAATAAAATCTGCAATATGCACTTTGTCCAAATTGGCACTTGGACTTGACGGGTCGCGTCCGTCAATAACATCCTTTGAGTCAAGCTCTTTGACGAGCTTGTTTTTAAGGTCGTACACGCGATAGCCGTTATGTCCGGTTTCGAGAGAGCCGTTTTCGCCATAAAAAATGACGCCGCGGTCGATGCCTTCAGAGTTGCGCGAATTGCAACTGCGTCCTTCCCATGTAACGAGACAGTCGTCGCCAAACTGCAAATTAATTATTTGCGTATCAGGACATTCCCAGTCATCTTTGAAACAGAACCGAGAGCCTTCGGAACTGACGTTTGTCGGGTAATCGACGCCAAGTCCCCAGCGGATAACGTCAATTTCGTGCGTGCCGTTGTTGAGCGCTTCGCCCGTGCCCCAGTGCCAGAACCAGTGCCAGTTGTAATGGATAAGATTGTCTTTGTAAATGCGACGTGGCGCAGGACCTTGCCACAGTTCAAAATCCAGATTATCCGGCACAGGTGCAGGTTTACCAAAACCTATTGATTTTCTGCTGTTTGTGTACCACGCGCGAGCAAAATAAACCTTTCCTATTATTCCGTTTTGAAGCTCATTGATAGCTGCAATCACTCCAGCCCACGAACGGCGTTGCGCTCCGATTTGCACTACGCGATTGTACTTGCGGGCAGCTGCAATCATCAACTCGCCCTCGTGAGGTGTGTGGCTGCACGGTTTTTCGCCATAAACGTGTTTTCCGGCCTTGCAAGCCATTATAGCTGCCGGAGCATGCCAGTGGTCGGGAGTGGCATAGTATAGCGCATCAACGGCTTTATCGTCCAGCACTTTACGTATGTCTTTTTCGCTTTTAGCGTTTCCGCCTGCCCGTATTACGGCTTCCAAACCTCTTGTCAATGCTTTCTCGTCCACATCGCAGATGTAGCTGACATCCACATCCTCAAAACTTTGAAAGTTGCGAGCCATACCTGCTCCGCGCCCGTTGGTGCCCATAATTGCCACATTGACACGCTCATTAGCCCCTAAAATGCGAGCGTAACTTTTGGCTGTGAATGATGTAGCACCAAGGCTTAAACCGGCTCCGGTCAGGGCAACCTGTCTGATAAATTGTCTTCTCGTTGTTGATTCCATAATTATTTACTTATTTCTTTAAAACTCTGATTTTAATATTTCTGAATGATACGACATCGCCATGATCTTGAAGCAGTATATGCCCTTTTTCGATATCGCCAAATTTGGGATTGCTGCCATTGTATTTGCTCAGCAGATAAGCATCGTCGTATGCTTTGCTTTTACGGTCGAAAGCGAGTACTTTTTTTCCGTTAAGATAATGTTCGACTTTAGTACCTTTGGCTACGATCCGCGCCGTATTCCATTCACCGACCGGTTTATCCATATTCACTTTTGGGGCGAACATATCATATAAGCCTGCCTGACGGCGGTTACCGTCGATTCCTAATTTTGCATCGGGATGTCGCTCGTCGTCAATTATCTGATATTCAAGACCAAGCCATCCGCCTTTCTCATATCTGATGAAGAAATATTTAATGCCACTGTTAGCGCCTTCGGTTACTTTGAAGTCAACGGACAACTCAAAATCCGAAAATTCTTCTTTCGTGATTATATCGCCGCCACGTTTGTTGCCATCTCTCTTGACGGTAAGTATTCCGTTGGCAATTTCCCATCCTGATTCAGGGGGAACATCTTTACCCACCGACGTCCATCCGTCGAGATTAATGCCATTGAACAGCAATTTCCATCCCTGCTTTTGTTCCTTTGCCGTCAGCGTATTGACTTGAGCATAGCCGAGTACGCTGATGCAGAACATCGTGATACAAATATAAATCGCTTTTTTCATAGTGTTATAATTGAGTGTATCCTTTGTTCTGAATTATTTTTCCGGGATTCGACTGCATCACTGTCATCGGAATTGGATAAAACAGCATATCGTCGCTCCATGTGAATGGCGGGAAGCCGTCATAAGCCTGTTCGGCAATCATAACCTCTTTCGCTCGTCCGGTGCGTACAAGGTCATACCACCGATGACTCTCAAACGCAAGCTCAACGCGGCGTTCCTTTTCTATTGCAAGCAATAAGGCGTCGTTTGTTGCAAAATCTCCGGCTTTCAGGTCTTTAAGCAGTCCTTCCGGAACCTCGATTTCGGGATCTCCTTCCGTATTGCGTGCGCGTTCACGAATTTTGTTCACATAGCTTATGGCTTCATTTTTGTCGCCATTGGTACGCACAAGGGCTTCAGCATACAGTAAATAGATGTCAGCAAGTCGCAACTCAATCCAGTTATTGCCGTTGTCGGATCCGCTGGTAGAGACATCATAATATTTACATACATACTTGTCTGTCTCCCAAGCACCTGTCGAAGCGCTGAGCCATCCGTCGCGCATTGAGACGTATTTACGCGGATCGCCCGTTTCGTAGGCTTCCGACATATCGCGTGTGGGTGCATTTTCTCCGCCCTTGTCGCCGACTAATACAACTTCTTTTGCCGAAAAACGCGGCGCGAAGTTGTTGTTCCACGGGCTGCCTGTTGCGCCGTTGGGCGCTCCCTTTTTATACTGCACTTCAAATAGCGATTCTGCTGTATTTTTGTTGTCAACCGCAAAAAGTTCTGCGTATGACGGCTCCAGTGCATATCTTGAATTGCCGATGATTGACCTGAACTGTGTTATTGCCTTTGAATAGTATTCGTCGCCTTTGTTCAGAGGATAACCTGCCATGTGCATATACACTTTGCCGAGCATTGCCGTAGCGCCGCCTCTTGTCGCACGTCCCACATCGGTAGAGCTGTATGACTCCGGAAGGTTCGTTTCGGCATATTGCAAGTCTTCGATTATCAGGTTATAAACATCCTGAAGCGGAGCTCGCTCAAGTTCGTACGCTTCTGCCTGTGAGATTTCCTTGTCAACCTTTACGACGCCAAGCAGCTCATTGTTCAAGCCGAAACCGCCGAAGATAAGATTCAGTTTGAAGTACATCAAAGCCCTGAGAAATCGAGCCTCGCCAATATACTGTTTACGGTGCTCCTCGTTGGTGAAAGTGGCATCTTCGGCACGTCCGATGATGATGTTGCATCGCAGAATGACGTTGTAGGAGTTGTTCCACGTGTCGTTAAGGAACGAATTTTCAGGAAGCAGAGGTGAGGCAAATTCGTCCACGCCTTTTTCGTTGGCAGGATTGCCAGCCAGCCATGAGTAGGTCGTATTGTCTGAACGGATTTCACCGAGCCGGTAAAACTGCTGGTTGTACAAGTCTCTTAATTTTCCGTAAGCAGATAAAACTGCCTGATTCATATCTGTTTCAGTCTGATAAAAACCGTCTGCATTTAATTGCGAAGGCGGATTCAACGATATAAAATCGTTGCTGCATGCGAAGCAGATACAAACAGATGCTATTATAAAAAATATCTTTTTCATATTATTTCGGTTTTAAAGTTAGAAAGTTATGTTAGCGCCTATGATATACGTTCTCGACGCGGGATAGCCGAGATAATCGCCACCTTTGGTCAAGGCATTTGTCAGATATTCACTGCTGTTTTCGGGGTCGTATCCGACATATTTCGTCAGCGT
This sequence comes from Tannerella sp., assembly GCA_031272455.1. Lineage (GTDB taxonomy): Bacteria > Bacteroidota > Bacteroidia > Bacteroidales > Tannerellaceae > Tannerella. The sequence goes on from JAISTS010000026.1 coordinate 4,971, forward strand.
GAACAGGTTACCGCCTGTTATATAGAAACGCAACCCTCTGACGCGCAGCGATTGAACAATTTTATCATCAAGCTGATAGCTGAGGGATATGTTGCGCAGACGGATATATGAAGCGTCCTGCACCCATGCCGACGATGGGTCGCGCTGCCAGCCTGAAGGCGTACGGGTCGGGCGGAAGTGTATGCCGTCGCCGGGGTCTTCGGGCGAGCGCCAGCGGTTGAGCTGACCATAATATCCGTTGCGGTCGCCGTGATAAATACCTACCATACGTTTCCAGAAACTGAATGTTTCTGCTCCATACGAACCCGTAAACTGAACATCAAGAGTAAAGTTTTTGTAAGCAAAGTTGTTACTAAAACCGGCGGTAAACAGCGGGCTGTTGTCTCCGATTACGTCTTTGTCGTTCTGGTCAAGTATTCCGTCGCCATTGACATCTTTGTAGCGTCCGTCGCCAACCTTGTCGTTAGCAAGATGTGGATATTTGTCGAGTTCTTCCTGCGACATAAAGACGCCTTCGTAAACGTAGCCGTAGTAACTTGCTATAGGATAGCCTATTTGCGTAACAAAGGCATTGCTGGCATTCGGTGCGCTTGCGTATATCGGACGACCGTCGGCTCCAAGTTCAAGCACCTTGTTTTCGTTGAACGAGATATTGAAGTTGCTCGACCATTTGAATTTGCCGATCAGATTTTTTGTCGTCAGCACATATTCCATACCGCGATTTTGGACTTTTCCGATGTTTTGCATCTGGTTGGAGTAGCCTGTAATCGTCGGCACGGGCACATTCAGCAGAAGGTCGAGCGACTTGCTGTCGTAGAAATCAGCTTCAAGTCGCAATCTGTTGTCGAACAGCCCCAACTCAAAACCTACATTAAACTGGCGCGTCTTTTCCCAGCTTAATTCGTCGTTCGACATCGTACTCGGATTAACGGTGCCTTGAATAGCATCGCCCGTTGGATAATATCCTGTCGAAAGCAATCCGATAGCTGCATAATTTCCGATGCGGTTATTTCCGGCAATTCCAAAACTTGCACGCAGTTTCAGGTCGGTTATGGTTTTGATATCCTGCATAAAACCTTCCTGCGAAATGCGCCATCCGACAGATGCAGACGGGAATGTTCCCCATTTATTCTTGCTTCCAAATCGTGATGAGCCGTCACTTCGTAAAGTCGCAGTAACAAGATAACGGTTGTCGTAAACGTAATTCACACGACCGAGATATGAAATTAACGAGTATCCCGACTCGTCGCTCGTCAGGTTGTACATCTGTCCGGCATTGAGCGTCATTATGTTATCGTTCGGAAAAGTTCTCGATTCGCCGTAAAGATGTTCAAAATAATGCTGTTGTGATGTGTAACCGATCAGCGCTGTCATAACATGCTTTTCAGCGAAAGTTTTGTTGTATGTCAGCGTATTTTCTATTACCCAATCCTTGTCGAAGCTGCGTTCGTTAAACGCCTGAGCGGGGCGAGGAGCCTTTGAGGCGTCAAGGTCAACATACGACGGCTGATAGCGTTTGCGGGTGTTGTCGCGCAAACTGCCATTGATGCTGAGTCGATATTTCAAGCCTTTGATGATCTCCCATTCAGTAAAAAAGTTCCCCAACCATCCTGAGCGTTGACGCTGGTCGTAAATCTGTTCTGCAAAACCTATCGGGCTGGCTACGTCGCCAACGAGAATTTCCGGATTGCGTACCATCGAACCATAAGTGCCATCGTCGTTCATAACGGGATAAATCGGCGGCAAATGGGTGGCGTATGACACTGCCGAATATTTGCCGTTGTCCGTTTCGTGTCCAACAGAATAATTCGCCATAAGGCTCATTCCGACTTCAAAATTTTTCGTAACCTTGGAAGATATGGATGTGCGGAAATTGAAACGTTCGTAACCCGTGTTCAGCACAATACCTTTTTGATTAACATAACTGCCGGTGAACGAATAGCGTGTCGCTTCAGAGCCTCCTGACACAGATAAATCGTATTGCTGAATTGGTGCATTGCGAAACAGCAAATCCTGCCAGTCGTTGTCGGGCAGTTGAGCTACCGAGGCAGGGTCGAGGAAATTATATTTGTAGCCGCCTGTGCCGTCGGGAATCATATATTGAGTGCTCGCACTCGGATAAAGCTGACGGCGGGCATTGCTGTCGGTTGTCTTGTGAGGACTTTGGTCGGGGTCGTCTGCAATGACAGATGCGTCGAGCCAAGCCTGATTGCGTCCGTCAATAAACCATTCCACATACTGGTCTCGGTTCATCATCTGAATTTTCTTTTCACGCTGCTGAAATCCAACCTGAGAAGTGAGGCTTATGATCGGCTTGCCCGATACGCCTTTCTTGGTGTTGATAATGACGACACCGTTTGCACCACGCGAACCGTAAATGGCTGTTGATGAAGCATCTTTCAATACCTGAATACTTTCGATTTCGTTAGGGCTGATAAGACTCAGGGCTGAATTTTCCATCGGGTAGCCATCGACTACATATAGCGGGTCTGTTGACGACGTAATTGAACCTGTGCCACGCACACGGATAGCAAGGCTTTCGGTGCCCGGAGCACCATTAACAGCCTGTATCATCACGCCTGCAACCTGTCCGGCAAGCGCTTCGCCAAAGTTGACGGCTGCACGGTCTCTGATGTTGTCAGCCGTAACAGACGATACCGCAGTCGTTACATCGGAACGTTTTTGTGTACCATAGCCGACAACAACCACTTCTTCAAGCGCTTGTGTGTCTTCTATTAGCCTGATTAACAGGGAGTTACCCCCCCCCGATATGCTGATTTCCTGTGAGATATATCCCACGTATGAAACCTGCAAGACGGCGTTATTTTGAACGACAAGCGAAAAATTGCCGTCCATATCAGTAACCGTACCGTTAGTAGTTCCTTTTTCAAGGATATTGGCGCCAATGATTGATTCGCCTTTTGTGTCGATTACTTTTCCCGTAACACGTCTCTCGTTCTGCTGGAGAACTACATTTCGCATTTCGGGAGACGCATCACGTTTCGACAGCACAATGTACTTGTTTTGAATTACATAGTTCAAGTCGCTGCCGTTAAAAACTTCGTTCAGAAAATCGAGCAATACGCCGGCTTTTTTTGTCAGGTGTACGCGACGGCTCAGATCCACATCGTTGTTTCTGAACAGTACCAGAAAATCGGTCTGGCTTTCTATTGCCGCGATGAAACTTCTGATACTCATTTCGTTACTTTCCAGTTTAAGATTCACTGCCTGCGCGTCCAAATTGTCCGCAGCCAATCGTAACGAGCACGCAATCAGCAATAAAACTGAAAGCTTCATGGTTTTGATAAAATCCTTTTTCATAGGCATAATTTGTTAAGAGTTTGAAATTTTGTTGATTATAGAATTACTTACTAATATAAACCGTATTGTCTATTTCGTCGAACGCCATGCTGAAATGATGAATTTCCTGCAGAAGTCGCAAAATCTCGCGTATGCCGTCGCGCTGACGGAATTTCACGGTATATCGCCATTGCAGCATAGCATTGTCCAGCACGTTGATTTTGATGTCGTAATACAGTTCAAGCTGCTTTACGATAGCGCCAAGTGTCTCGTTCTCAAAAACATATATCCCTTGTGTCCACAGAAAATGGTTCTTGTTACGTATTCTGACGACGGACAGGTCTTTGCCATCGAAAACGGCTTCGTAATCAGGTTCGAGGATGATGTCGGTCGTTGCGCTGCCTTTTGCGGATACCTGCAGGCTGCCGTCGATAAGGCTGACGCGGCTGACCGCTTCGTTTGGGTAGCTGTGGATATTGAACGAGGTGCCTAAAACCTTGATTTCCATATCGCCCGACCTTACGATAAACGGTCGGTTAGCATCTCGGTTCACCTCGAAATACGCCTCGCCTTCGAGACTGACGCGACGTTCGTCCGCACCGAATACTGACGGATAGCTGATTTTCGTGCGCGAGTTGAGCCATACAACGGTATTGTCGTCTAATGTTATGCTAATGCGCTGTCCTTCGGGAACATATAGCGTTTGCATCGTCCCCGTCGTGTGCTGTTTATTATTTATGTACGCGAGAGACCAAGTAGCGGCGACGGCAATCAGAACGACGGCGGCATAGCGCAGCGACGTCATCGTTAAGCGTCTGACTGTCTTGCTGTTTTGCCTTCGACGGAAAGCTCGAAATTCGCGGTATGCCGTTGTGCTGTCGCCACGTCGCGGCGCAAGAGCGAGCAGGGTGCAAATATTCTGATGCCGGATAAGCGCCTCGTACAGCTGCCCGTCCGTCTCTGCCCTGCGCAACAGTTCCAAGCGTTCGTTTTGCGTCAGTTCACCACCGAAATATTTCCTTGCCAATTCGTCCATTTCTCATGGTTTTTGTTTATAATAATACGTTTGACCGTCCGAAATCCGCCAAAAGAAAATCGAAAAAAATCAAATCATCGTCAAAAAAAGCAACAGCGGGATATGATTTTTTAGCGATTGTTTGAGCTTTCTGTATGCTATAGACATTTGAGTTTCAATGGTATTGACCGACAGCTGCATTTCCGCTGCGATGTCTTTCTGTTTTTTGCCTTCGAGCTTGTTTTTGATGAAAATAGCGCGGCATTGCTCCGGCAGTGCGTCTATCGCTTTGCGTATAAGGTCTTCGATATTCTCTTCCGAAGCGAGCAGTTCTTCGTCAAAAATTTTGAGCGAGTCGAAACGCATCTTGCGGTCGCGGCGAAACTCCTCTTGAATGACGTTCTCGGCTTCGCGGACGACTGTCTGATGGCGCAGAAAATCAATGCATCGGTTCTTGATGCTCGTAAAAAGCAATGCCAGCAGATGCTTGCGGTCGGGGTCGAGCGTCAGTCGTTTATCCCATATTTCCGTAAAAGCATCCTGCACAATGTTTTTTGCATCATCCTCTGACACAGTGTATTCGCAAGCAAAACGCACCATTCCCGGAAAATTCGACAGATAGATGCTTTCGAAATTGCTGCGAAAAAGTCGCTCTGTATTTTCCATTTCGGTTTATTTCATCTGCAAATGTAAACATTGTTTTTGTCTGAAACAAACAAAACGCGCATTTTTTTCAATATTCCGGCTCCGGTTGGCATTTCATCGGCGCCCGCGCGGTATAGACGCGCCCGTCAACGAGATAGATGACGCCGGTGCGCTCTGCCGTGCGTATCTCCTGCTCCGTCTGGTCGCACACGCGCACCACCTCGAAATGGCTCGAATCGCCCTCGCGAACGGTCATCTCGCATATCCAGCAACGCTTCTCGGTCGAGTACGTTACCTCTTCCTCTGAGCATCCTGCTGCGAAAACCAGCAGCAGACATATCAAGACTTTCTTTCTCATCTCTCCCGTCTCTCTAAAATTATTTTTCAACGGCAAATATCCGAAAAACATTCGTTGCAAAATCCGTTTTAAGTATTTTTAATGCGTTGATTTTGATATTTTTACCGTTTATTAAGATCTGTTTCGGCGAAAGGCGTTTCTTGGCATCGTTTTTTTAACTTTATTCAGGGTCGAAAAAAAAATTGGATAAAAAAATAAAATCGGATTAAACCTTTTCGTTTTCGTTGCGTCATATATCAAAGGTAAATTATTTTTTGTTGATTACGATTATGACAAAACAGGTAAAATGGATTTTACTGGGGGTTATCGTTCTGTTTATCAGCGGTATGATTGCTTATCCTCATATTAAACGGAAATTTATGAACGCCGACGATTCGCGACCAGTCGTAACCGATGCACGCGGAGGGCAGTCGCGCAAAGCGTTGAATATAAATGCAATAGTATTGAGAGAGCAAACGCTGACCGACAAAATTATCCGCACAGCCGACATTATTCCTGACGAGGAAGTCAACTTGTCGTTCGAGACTTCGGGCAAGATTGTTGAGATATATTTCAAAGAAGGTTCGCACGTGCGCGGAGGCGAGTTGCTGGCAAAAATCAACGACCAGCCCCTGCAAGCGCAGTTGAAGAAGCTCGAAGCGCAAATCCCGCTGGCAAAGGAGCGCGTTTTTCGTCAGCGGACGCTGCTCGACAAGGACGCCGTCAGTCAGGAAGCCTACGAACAGGTGGCTACCGAATACGATAAACTGATGGCAGACATTGATTTAGTCAAAGCCAACATTGCCCAGACCGAGCTTCGCGCCCCGTTCGACGGCATCATTGGCTTGCGCTACGTCAGCGAAGGCGCCTATACTACGCCCGGGACGACAATCGCCAAGATGACAAAGATTTCGCCCGTAAAAATCGAATTTTCCGTTCCCGAACAATATTCTGCCGAGATGTCGCCCGGCGTGCCGATAATTTTTCGCGTAAGCGGCTCATTGAAAGACTATCACGCCAATATTTACGCCGTCGAGTCGGAGTTGACGCTCGAAAGCCGCTCGCAGAAAGTGCGCGCCGTCTATCCCAACCTCGACGAGTCGATCAAGCCCGGACGCTATGCCTCGGTCGAGATAACAAAGCGCGAAATCAGCGACGCATTGGCAATCCCCAGCGAAGCGATGATACAGGAGATGGGCAAAAGCCTTGTGTATCTGTACAAAGAGGGCACGGCGCAACCGGCTGAAATCGTTACCGGGCTGCGTACCGAAGCGCAGGTGCAGGTCGTCAGCGGATTGCAGGAAGGCGACACCGTGATTGTGTCGGGCATTATGCAGCTGCGCACCGGCTTGCCTGTTACCATTGATAACATTGTCAGCGCGTTATGAATATTTCCGAATTAAGCATCAAACGCCCCGTTCTCGCCACCGTAATGACGCTGGTCATCCTGCTGTTCGGATTTATCGGGTATAACTTCCTTGGCGTCCGCGAGTTTCCCAGCGTTGACCAGCCGATAATCTCCGTTCAGGTCTCGTATCCGGGCGCTAATTCCGACGTGATAATGAACCAGATAACCGAGCCTTTGGAGCAGAATATCAATGGCATACCGGGCATACGTTCGCTGTCGAGCGTCAGCAGCCAGGGCAACAGCCGCATCACGGTCGAATTTGAGCTGTCCGTCGATTTGGAAACGGCTGCCAACGACGTGCGCGACAAGGTATCGCGGGCACAGCGTTTCCTGCCGCGCGACTGCGACCCGCCAACCGTCTCGAAAGCCGATGCCGACGCGCAGCCGATTATGCAGATCTCCATCCAGAGCGAGAAACGTTCGCTGCTCGAACTGAGCGAAATAGCCGACCTGACAGTGAAAGAACGCTTGCAGACAATATCGAACGTCAGCGCTGTAAGTATTTGGGGCGAAAAGCGTTACGCTATGCGACTATGGCTCGACCCTATCAAAATGGCAGGCTATGGCGTTACGCCGCTCGACGTCAAAAACGCCGTTGACCGCGAAAACGTGGAACTTCCCTCCGGCAGCATCGAAGGCAATACCATCGAACTGTCGATACGCACGATGGGGCTGATGCAGACGTCGAAAGAGTTTAACGACGTGATTATCAAGAATAACGGCACGGATATTGTCCGTTTCAGCGACGTGGGGACAGCCGAAATCGGACCCGAAGATATCCGCAGCTATATGACGAAAAATGGCGAACCGGCTGTGGCAGTGGTTATTATCCCTCAACCCGGCGCCAATCATATCGAAATAGCCAACGAAGCCTACGAGCGCATCGAGCAGATGAAAAAAGACCTGCCCGACGACATCAATATCGGCATCATTTACGACAATACGCAATTCATACGCGCCTCGATTTCGGAAGTGCAGGAAACGATCTATATAGCTTTCATTCTGGTAGTTATGATCATTTTTGTATTCCTGCGCGACTGGCGTGTAACGCTCGTGCCCGTTATCGTCATTCCCGTCTCGCTCGTCGGCGCCTTCTTTGTGATGTATCTTGCGGGATTTTCTATTAACGTACTGACAATGTTGGCGGTAGTGCTGTCGGTCGGGCTTGTTGTCGATGACGCCATTGTCGTAACAGAGAATATTTATGTCCGCATCGAGCGCGGAATGTCGCCCAAAGAAGCCGGTATCGAAGGCTCGAAAGAGATATTTTTTGCCGTCATATCGACAACCATCACGCTTGTTTCCGTTTTTATGCCGATAGTTTTTATGGAAGGGATGACGGGGCGACTGTTCAAGGAGTTCAGCATCGTGATAGCCGGCGCCGTGCTCATATCAGCCCTTGTGGCTCTGACGTTTACGCCAATGTTCGCAACAAAAATCCTGAAACGCCGCAAAAAAAAGAACTGGTTAGCCGACAAGACCGAGCCGTTTTTCGACGGGATGAACAAAGGCTATGCCCGACTGCTGACTTTTTTCCTGAAATACAGGCTTGCAGCCCTCCCGATAACGGTTTTGCTGCTCGGCGCTATATGGTTTTTCTGGAACAAAATCCCTTCGGAGCTGTCGCCTCTCGAAGACCGTTCGCAGATACAAATCAATATGCGCGGACCCGAAGGCGCCACGTTTGAGTTCTATCGCGATTATGCTCTTAATATTGAGGCTATTGTTGACTCCGTTGTGCCCGAAGCCATCGCCGTAGTCAACCGCTCGATGTTCGGTCAGGCATCCGTAAACACCACATTGTCAGACATCCGCGAACGTACACGGACTCAGATGGAGATAGCCGACCAGTTGTCGGCGCTGGTGCAGTCGAAAACGGAGGCGCGCGCTTTTGTTCAACAGCAATCGACCTTCGGTGGACGGCGCGGCGGTATGCCTGTGCAGTATGTGCTGCAATCGCCCAATCTCGACAAGTTGCAGGAAAATCTGCCCGCATTTATGCAGAAAGTAAGCGAAAGTCCTGTGTTTCAGATGGCTGATGTCAACCTGAAATTCACCAAGCCCGAAGCGCATATCGAAATCGACCGCGACAAGGCTACGTTGCTCGGCGTCAGCACACGCACCATAGCGCAGACTTTGCAGTATGCCCTGAGCGGACAGCGGATGGGCTATTTCTATATGAACGGCAAACAGTATCAGATACTTGGCGAAATCAACCGCCAGCAACGCAACACGCCATTAGACCTGAGATCCATCTATGTACGCAGCGACAACGGGATGATGATTCAGCTCGACAACCTCGTAACGGTAACGGAAACGGTAGCGCCGCCACAGCTCTATCGCTATAACCGTTTTGTCGCGGCGACCATCTCGTCGGGCGTGAACAAAGGCTATACCATCGGCGATGGATTGGACGAGATGGATCGAATAACGCGCGAGACGCTTGACGGCAGTTTCCGTACAGCCCTCGCAGGCGAGTCGAAAGAGTTTCGCGAAAGCTCGTCGAGCCTGATGTTCGCCCTTGTGCTGGCGTTGGTGCTGATTTATCTTGTGCTGGCGGCGCAGTTCGAGAGTTTCAAAGACCCGCTCGTGGTGATGTTCACGGTGCCGCTCGCCATCTCCGGCGCGTTGATGTATATGAGCGCACAGGGCATTACTATGAACATTTTCAGTCAGATAGGTATTATTATGCTGATAGGGCTGGTGGCTAAAAACGGCATATTGATAGTCGAGTTTGCCAATCAGCGCCAAAGCGAGGGATTGAGCAAGATGGAAGCTATACATTCGGCGTCGGTACAGCGATTACGTCCGATATTAATGACCAGTATATCAACTATTTTGGGACTTATCCCGATGGTTATGGCGTCGGGCGAAGGAGCTAACGGGCGCATTGCGATGGGCGTGGCTGTTGTTGGCGGAATGGCGCTGTCAACGTTTATGACGCTGTTTATCGTCCCCGCGATGTACAGCTATATTTCGACTGATATGATAAAGAAAAAATCCTGAATATGAAGCGAATAAACCTGATAATCATCCTTCTTTCATCGCTCTGTGCAGCTGTCGCGGCGCAGGACACTTTGAGCCTGAAACAGTGCATCGAACGCGGTCTGGAACGCAACTATTCCATACTCATCATACGTAACGAAGAGCGCGTTGCGGCAAATAATGCGACTGCCGGAAATGCCGGAATGTTGCCCGCGCTCGATATGAGTTCCGGTTTCAGTGGCACGAACTATGACTATCGCTACAACTATACCGACGGGACGACAGGCGCTGCTAACGGCGTAAACACCGAAACGCTCAACGTCGGGCTTAACTTCGACTGGACGCTGTTCGACGGCTTTGGTATTCAGGCTAACTATGCAAAACTGAAAGAGTTGCGACGGATGGGCGAACTCAATACGCGAATGGTTATCGAAGATTTCGTCGCCGACATCGCCAGCGAATACTACAACCTTATACGCCAGCGAATACGCCTGTCAAACCTGCGCTCGGCTGTCGTACTCTCAAAAGAACGCCTCCGCATCGTCGAAGAACGATATTATATCGGCTCCGGATCGCGCCTCGAACTGCAACAGGCGAAAGTAGATTTCAACGCCGACAGTTCCAAGTTGCTGACACAGTTTGAAGTAGTCCACGCCTCGCGTACAAGACTGAACGAACTGATGGGCAACAGCGAAATCGACCTGCGGTTTCGCCTGCGCGACTCGCTAATCACGCCCAACCCCTCGCTTGAAGAAACAGCAATATGGGATAACACGCTACTGCACAACGCCTCGCTGCTTGCGGCGCAAAAAAATATGACCATCTCCGAACTCGATTACAAAAAGACCGCGAGCCGCAACTATCCCTATCTGAAACTGAACGCAGGCTACGGCTACCAGCTCGGATGGAACGGCACAGGCACAACAGAACTGCAAAAACGCCTCGGCTTAAACTATGGCTTGACGCTCGGTTTCACTCTCTTCGACGGACTGAACCGCCGCCGCGAACAGCGCAACGCACGCATACAGATACAAAACAGCGAATTGCGCATACAACAACTCGAACTGGCGCTCAAAACCGACCACTCAAATATCTGGATGGCATATCGTAACAACCTCGAACTGTGGCAGTTGGAGAAAGAAAATCTCGTCGCTGCGCAGGAAAACCATAACATCGCTATCGAGCGTTACAAATTAGGCGACCTGTCGGGCATCGAACTGCGCGAAGCCCAAAACAGCCTCCTCGAAGCCGAAGAACGCCTCTCCATCGCCGAATATAATATCAAACTCTGCGAAATCTCACTTATGCAACTGAGCGGACAGATTTTGGAGTATTTTTATTGATTGTCCTCCGCCTGTCAGTTTTCTGGCGCTGTTTCGTCAGGTTGCGTGTCGGCAGCCTCCTCGTCTGCAGGTTGCGGAATCACGGGCGCTGATAGAGCTTTGGCTTTTTTAGCTTTTTCTTCGCAGGTCTTACACAGCTCGGTGATATTCTTCAGTTCGCGGGCTTGCGCTACCGTTCCTTCAAAAATCTCGTCCGTTTTGCTGGTGTTTATATGCTGGCAGTTGTCGTAGATATGATACTTCGTTCCCGACTTTGTCCAGTAAACGTGATTGCCGCCCGTCAGTTCCTCGATCTGGTTGGTTTGCTCGGTATATTCTTCGACTGACGGAGGGCTGAAATCGGCGCTTGAGATGCCTGCCGCCAACAACGCAACTACCGCTATGGCTCCGAGAATGCCTTTTTGCTTGCCGTCGAGGTCTTTGTTAGTGAAAATCACGATGACTAACGGCAGGAAGGCGATGACCGAAATAATCACTCCGAGCTGGTTCTGAAGGAAGAATTTTACGGTTTCCTTACGCGACGCCGGATCGAAACGGTTAGCTTTTTTCCAGAGCTGCGAACCGATGATGACCAAGATCAAATCCAAGACTATCAGTCCGATAAACCATACCCAGTCCATATTGGTATGGATGCCCACTTTGTAGAGATAGAAAATAGCCCCTGCTTCGGCGCCAATTCCTAAAATCCATAGAAGAACTGCGAAAAGACGCAGTTGAGTCGCTTTGCCTTTGCTCTCCGCAGTCGGGACAAAGGTCTTTTTCTCCTGTTGCGGCGATACGTCTCCGCCTTCAACAACTGTTACTTTTTTACTTGTTGCCATTTCTTAAATTTATTTAATTCGGGGTTTGCAGATATTTTTTCTTATAGACAGCAATATCAGTGCATACGGACACGAAACCCCATAATACCCGTTTCGCAATGATGTCGCAAATGTAAGAATAATAATTCACATAGTCGTTTTATATCAGACTTTTTTTTAACTTTGCAGGTCGATTGAAAAGATGGAAGACGATTTTAACATACACCGGAACGAACGGATACCCGAGTCGGATCGCGAATACGAGAACGCCCTGCGACCACTTACATTTCAGAGTTTCAGCGGTCAACAGGCTGTTGTCGAGAACCTGAAAGTGTTTGTCGCGGCTGCGCGGCTGCGTAAAGAAGCGCTCGACCACGTCTTGCTGCACGGACCTCCGGGGCTGGGCAAGACGACGCTGTCCAACATCATATCCAATGAACTGGATGTAGGCTTGAAGGTAACGTCGGGACCTGTGCTCGACAAGCCCGGCGATCTGGCGGGGCTGCTGACCTCGCTTGAAAAAAACGACGTCCTGTTTATCGACGAGATCCACCGTTTAAGCCCTGTCGTCGAAGAATATCTCTATTCTGCAATGGAAGATTACCGTATCGACATTATGATAGACAAAGGTCCCAGCGCCCGCTCGATACAGATAGACCTCGCACCCTTCACGCTGATTGGCGCAACCACTCGCAGTGGACTGCTGACAGCTCCGTTGAGGGCGCGTTTCGGTATCAACCTGCATCTCGAATATTACGATGCGGAAACGCTCCGTAAGATCGTTCTCCGTAGCGCCGATATACTGAACATAGCCTGTGATGTGGAAGCTGCTCGCGAGATTGCCGGACGAAGCCGCGGTACGCCGCGTGTGGCTAACGCTTTGCTGCGCCGCGTGCGCGATTTTGCACAGGTCAAGGGTACCGGCAGCATCGACAAGGCGATAGCATGCTATGCGCTCGAAGCCCTGCATATCGACCGTTACGGCTTGGATCAGATCGACAATAAGCTGCTTACGCTGATTATCGACAAATTTGGCGGTGGTCCGGTGGGCTTGACGACGATAGCTACGGCGCTGAGCGAAGATCCGGGCACGCTCGAAGAAGTATATGAGCCGTTCCTCATTCAGGAAGGATTTATCAAACGTACACCGCGCGGGCGCGAAGTTACGGCGCTGGCTTACGAGCATCTCGGCAAGCTGCGTCCCGCGTCAGAACAGGGGAGTTTATTTAATTGAGCAAACGATGGCAGGAGGAATGAAACGGCTGGCGAAGGATACCGCCATTTACGGATTGAGCAGTATCATTGGTCGTTTCCTCAACTGGATGCTGGTGCCGCTTTATACCCGCGTGCTGGCAAATACTGCTGATTATGGTGTCGTTACCAACCTCTACGGATGGACGGCGTTGCTGCTCGTTATCCTTGTCTGCGGAATGGAAACGGGGCTTTTCCGTTTCATCAACCATAAAGAAGAGCAGGAGCCGTTGCGAGTTTATGCCACAACCCTATATACTGTCGCTGCGGTGGCGGTCGTTTTTCTTGTCGCCGTCTTTTCTTTTATCAGTCCGATTAACAGTGCGTTAGGCTATTCATCGCATCCCGAATATGTCGCTATGATGGCAGGGATAGTTGCGGTCGATGCCTTCTGCTGCATCCCGTTTGCCTATCTGCGCTATCGTGGCAAGGCTATTCGTTTTGCCGTTATCAAGCTGCTGAATATCGGATTGAATATAGCGCTCAACCTGTTTTTCCTGCTCGTTTGTCCGTTGATACACAACTCGCATCCCGAATGGATAAGCTGGTTCTATCGTGCGGATTATGGCGTGGGTTACATCTTCATTTCCAACGTGTTCACCACTGCGCTGACGTTTGCACTGCTCTTGCCCGATATGTTGCCCGGACTGCGTTCGCGGATGGACATCGGCAGGCTGAAAAAGATCTTTGCCTATTCGTTTCCGATACTGATTTTGGGCGTTGCAGGGATTTTCAATCAGGCAGCCGACAAGATCCTGTTCCCTTTTATGTTTGATAATCAGGATTATGCCAATGCGCAACTCGGCATTTACGGCGCCTGTTTCAAGATTGCTGTCGTGATGGTAATGTTTATTCAGGCGTTTCGCTATGCCTACGAACCGTTTATCTTCGCAAAAAACAGGGAGAAAGACAATCGCGTTGCCTACGCCGAAGCGATGAAATATTTTATCATCTTTGCGCTGGCGATCTTCCTTGGCGTGATGTATTATCTTGATATACTGAAATATATCGTTGATGCAAAATATTACGAAGGACTGAGCGTCGTGCCGATAGTGATGCTGGGCGAATTGTTTTTCGGAATATATTTCAACCTGTCGGTATGGTACAAGCTGACCGACCGTACGGTCTGGGGTGCGATTTTCTCCGTTACAGGCTGCCTTGCAACGGTAGCGATAATCATTTTATTTGTGCCGCACTACGGTTTTATGGCGTGCGCATGGGCTTCGTTTGCAAGCAATCTGCTGATGATGCTGTTGTCGTACTTCATCGGGCGCAAGAAATATCCGGTGGCGTACGATTTGCGTTCGGCGCTGATATACACACTGTTAGCTGCTGCGCTATATGCCGCCGCATTCGTTCCGAGTGTTGAAAACGTTTGGCTTAAGTTGGCGTACAGGAGCGGTTTACTGCTGATTTTTGGCGGTTTTGCGGTCTGGCGTGAGTACTTTATTCAATTAAAATATAAAAAATAAGAATTAAAATATAAATCAATTAAAATAATAAACGAAAATAATAATAAAACAAACACGGGAATATAACAAATGAAAAATGTAAAAAAATTGATCACGGCAGTAATGCTGACGATTTTCGCAACAACAATTTATGCCGACGAAGGCATGTGGTTACTGAAAGAGTTGAACGCACGTAACATAGCTCGTATGCGAGAGCTGGGATTTGAGTCGTCGCTCGAAAAATTATACAGCGACACCTCGCCCAGTGTGGCGGATGCCGTAGTGATTTTCGGAAGTGGCTGTACGGGCATCACGGTTTCGGATAAAGGGCTGATTTTCACCAATCATCATTGCGGATACAGCTCTATTCAGCAGTTGAGTAGCCTTGAACACGATTACCTGAAAGACGGCTTTGTCTCGCAAACAATTGATAAAGAGCTGCCTGTACCCGGATTGAGCGTCCGATACCTGAAAGAAACGCGCGACGTGAGCGACCTGATACTCCCGCAAATAGCTGATGTAGAGAACGAATACGACCGTATAACCAAAGCCGATTCGATAGGTTTTGTCATCTGTGACTCCCTTGATACTGATATTTTCCTGACAGCCGAAGTGATACCGTTCTATAGCCAAAATAAGTACTATTTGGTTGTGTATGAGATATTTCGCGATGTCCGCTTGGTTTTTGCTCCTCCAAGCTCCGTCGGCAAGTTCGGCGGCGACACCGACAACTGGATGTGGCCCCGTCATACGGGCGATTTCTCCGTTTTTCGCGTTTATGCCAATGCCGACAACCGTCCGGCTGAGTATTCCGAAAGCAATAAACCGCTAAAACCCAAATACTTCGCCGAAATCTCGATGCAGGGATACAAGGACAACGATTACGCGATGACGATAGGCTTTCCGGGAAGCACATCGCGATATATGAGTTCGTGGGGCATACAGCAAACGATCGACGACACCAACAAACCACGTATCGAAGTGCGTGAAATCAAGCAGAATATCTGGAAATCGGGTATGGAAGCCAGCGATGCCGTCAGGATTATGTATGCCTCGAAATATGCTGCGAGTTCAAACTACTGGAAAAATGCTATTGGTATGAATCGCGGGCTTGATCGTCTAAATGTTGTCGAGCGCAAAGAAGCTGAACAGCAGCAGTTTGCCGAATGGGTGAACGCCGACGAAGGGCGCAAAAGCCGCTATGGCAAGGTGCTGAAATGGCTCAAAGAAGGCTACGACGCGACTTCGGAATACCAGAAATATTCTACCTATATGATGGAAGCGTTTGCGGGCGGCGCCGAAATAATCCGTCTCGCGCGGATGGTCTATTCGGTTGATATGAACCACAGTACGCCCGAAGAGCTGGAAGAGGTGCTCGAAGTCAACTTCATTCCGTTTTTTAAGGATTACGACCCTAAGCTCGACCGTAAAGTGCTGGCGGCGATGATGAAAATCGTCAAAGAGAACGTTCCGAGCGAGTACCTTCCCGACATCTATCCGCAAATCGACAAAAAATATAAGGGCGATTACGAGAAATATGCAGCCGACCTGTTCGCCAAATCACAGGTGCTGACCTATAATAATGTGGCAAAACTGCTCAGGGATAAGGCGCTGTACAACAAGACAATAAAGAAAGACCCCGCCATCGAACTGTCAACCTCGGTGATTTTTTCGCTCTTCGAGATGCAGCAACTGATTGTGATGGAGAGCGAAAACCTCGAAAAAGGCGAGCGTCTCTATTTTGAAGGCTTGCAGAAAATGTACCCCGACCGTACGTTCTATTCCGACGCAAACTTCACTATGCGAATGAGTTATGGCAAGATTGGCGGCTATAAGCCTTTTGACGCCACTTGGTACGATTACTATTCGACCGAGAAGGGCGTGCTTGAAAAAGAAGACGACGCGAGCGACGAGTTTTGGGTGCAGCCCGAAATACTCACGCTGCTCGGCAAAAAAGATTTCGCACCATACGCCAACGACAAAGGTGAGTTACAGCTTTGTTTCCTGACTAACAACGACATAACAGGTGGCAATTCGGGCAGCCCCGTGCTCGACAAAAACTGCCGCCTTATCGGTCTGGCGTTCGACGGCAACTGGGAAGCAATGAGCGGCGACATCATCTTCGAGCCTGAACTTCAACGTTGTATAGGCGTCGATATCCGCTACGTCCTCTATCTTATCGACAAATGGGGACACTGCCCACGGCTTATTGAGGAGTTGGCGCTGGTGCGGTAACTGTCAATAAGCACTTGCTTCAACGGAATCGGCGTTAAACAATGCGTCGGATATGTTGTTTTCGGAATTACTGGAATAGATCGGGCTGACTAAACAAAAAGTGGCTGTCTGTAACTTAGACAACCGCAACATCTGCCTTCACTTGTAGCATTGTAAGGTCTCAACCATAAAGGCGGCAATTTCTTGCGAACTTAGGTTGAAAACAGGCTGCAGCGTTTTATCTGTTAGCGCTTTTTCCATTGGTTTATATGTCTGGTTGTTAAGGACTTGAGATACTGTGCGGGGCGTTTGGCGTCGAAATAGAGCAGTGCATAGCAGAGGTTCATAGAGAGTAGGTAATCGCCCTGTGGCACAAGTTCGTCGCGCCAGACCCTCTTAATCAGCCGTTTAGGATAGAGGTCGAACAAGCGGTCGGTATCTTTTAGGTCGAGATGTATCAGGACATACTTGATGAGGTTGCGGTCGGACAGGTCTCGGCACGATGCCTTGTCGAACGACCAGAATGCCCGTTCTTTCCACAGTTGCCGCATCAAATACGACTTTATGCCCTCTCGATTTTGCCTTTCTTTCTGCATAACGTCTGCAAAAGTAATTAAAAATATCGAAGTGCAACAAAAAAATCGCATTTCGCAGAAAAATAGCGTCCGCTGTTACAGCGCTAACGGCAGTCCGCGATAGAAATCCAGAATTTTTGCGCGGAAGATGAAGTTGTATTTTGCCTGCACCTGTTCGGAGAGGCTTTGGGCGTACTTTGTCTTGGCTTCGTTATACTCAAAGACTGTGCTTTTGCCTGCTTCGTAGCGTTCTTCGGCATAGCTGAACGATTTTTCGCTTGCTTCGACCGCTTTACCGGCGGCGATATAGTTTTCCTGTGCGGCGGTAGCGTTGTAGTATGCCTGCTGTATCTCCTTGTAGAGCACTTTCTTGCTGTTTTCCATCATCAGCTCGCGCGAAGTGATGCCGATGCGGGCGGTGCGGATGCTGTTGCGCACCTCGAAGCGATTGAAGATGGGGATGTTAAGGCTTAATCCTACCGTCTTGCGTTCGTTGCTGCGCAGCTGGTCGCTGAACGGCATATTTTCTACTCCCGAAAAGTGATAATAGCCCGTGGCATAGCTGGCGCCGAGGTTGAGGGTAGGGTAGTAGCCCGCCTGCGCCACTTTCAGCATCTTGCGCTGGCTTTCGAGCAGGTATTCCTGCTGCTTGATGACGGGTTTGAAGGTTACGGCATAGTTATAAATCTCGTCGGGCGGGATGATGCTCGACATATTGTCGGCTATCACATCGCCTGTTTCGGGCGCGGTGATGTCGAAATCCGTTCCGAGACGTTCAAGTTCGAGCGACTGTGCAAGGTCGAGCAGTGCAAGCTGTACGTTGTTGCGGGCTTCGGTCAGCGTCGCCTCGTCTTTTGCCAGCTGCGCCTTGATGTCGTAGAGCTGCGATTCGGGAGCCTTGCCCGTGCTGACGAGCGCTTCGGTCTTTTTGACCTGCTCGCCGGTCAGCTCCGTTTGCAGCTCCGCCACTTTACGGATTTCTTTGGTATAGAGCGCTTGCAGGAAGTACGACGCCACGTTGACCGCGAGGTCGTCTTTCGCCTTGTTGAGCGCTTCGGTGGCGGCTTGAAGGTTGAGTTTCTTGGCGGCGATGTCGTTGACGATACGGAAGCCGTCGAACACGGGCATACTCGTCTGCAACGCGCCCGACGTGCTTGCGCCGGTGTTGTCGTCGATGACGCCTTCGCGGTTTTCGGAACGTCCGAAGTCGAAGTTCTGACTTACTCCGGCATTGAGATTAGGCAGCCAGGCGTTCTTGCTCGTATTGAGTTCCGTCTCACGCGATTGCCGTTCCTGTTCTTGCAGTTTCAGGTCGATATTATGTTCGATGGCGTAGCGGATACATTCTTCGAGCGTCCATTGTTTGGTTTGCGCCGCTACGCCCGTGCATAGCATTATCAGCGGGATGATAATTATTCTTTTCATAATGGCGTACTATTCGGTTTTAACTTTTTTCGGGTCGATGGCGGCGCCTCGCACCTTGTCGTTTTCGGTCAAGCCGGAGGTGATTTCTATCTTTATGCCGTCGCTTAATCCTGTTTTAACTTCGTGGCGTTCAAATACTTGCGTCGGCGTTTCCTGCTTTACGAGCTGTACGAATGCCGAGTCGCCGCGAAATTCGACCGTACTTTCGGGGATGGTCAGCACGTTGTCGGCGCGTTTGAGCACTATCTCGGCATTGGCGCTGTAACCCGCACGGATAAAATCGCCTTCGGGGATATGCACCGCCGCCTTGATTTCAAACTGTATGGCGCCGTTTTTCTCGACGCCTTTGGGCGAGACGTATTCGAGCGTGGCTTCAAACGATTTGTCTTCTATCGCGCCGATAGTCAGCTTGATAGGCATTCCTTCGCGGATACGTCCGATTTCCGTCTCATCGACATTGCCGCGAAAAATCATATCGTTCATATTGGCGACCGAGGCGATTGTCGTGCCGTCGTTGAAGTTGTTGCTCTGGATGACCGAGTTGCCCTCTTTGACGGGAACGTCGAGGATCATACCTGTTATGGTGCTGCGTATCTGCGTCGTACTCGACACTTTGCTGTCTTTGGCTATGCCGTCGCGGATGATTTCGAGTGCGCTCTGGGCATTGGCTTTTTCCTCTTTGGCTTTGTCGTAGTTGGCGCGCGACGACTCGTATTCTTCACGCGAGATGACCTTTTGCTCAAACAGTTGCTCGTCGCGACGAAACACTTCCTCTATCTGCCGCAGGCTGATGTCGGCTACGTTGACGCGCGATTCGGCGTTGTTCAGCTGCACCATTTCGGGGATGACCTTGATTTGCGCGATGATTTCGCCCGACTGCACCATCTGACCGGCTTCTTTGAGCAGCTTCGAGATGATGCCCGAAATCTGCGGTTTGATAAGCACTTCATAACGCGGCTCGACGTTGCCCGTCGCCACGGTTTTGGTCTCCACCGTGTCGCGTTTGGGCGCAACAATCTCGTAAACAGTTACTACGGGCTGCGCTTTTTTCCAAAGGAAATAAAACGTGCCAAGCACAATCACTCCTACCAGCGACAGTAGAGCGATTCTTACTATTTTTCTGAAAATTCCTTTTTTCATCATATTTTAATTTTTAATTCTTATTTTTTAATTTGAAAGTTTACTCTTCCCTAATCGCGTCTATCGCCTTAATCTGCATTGCTCGCCAGGCGGGGATAAGTCCTGCTATCAAGCCGCTTATCAGCAGCACGATGGTTGCCGCGACTGCCGTCTGGATTTTCACTTCGGGACTGGCGAAAAACTGGTCGCCTGCGTTTGTCGGCTGGGCAAAAGGCATTTTGCTTATCAAATCGACTAAGAAAACGCCGAGGCTCAACCCCAGTAAGCCAGCCATTGCGGTCAGCAGGAGGCTTTCGCTCATCACCTGCGAGATGATGTTGAACGGCTTGGCGCCAAGTGCACGACGTACGCCGATTTCCTTCGTGCGCTCTTTGACCGTTACCATCATTATATTGCTGATGCCGATGACGCCCGCGAGCAGCGTACCCATACCGACAAGCCAGACCAGAATGTCTATGCCGAGAAACAGCATCTCGAACGTTTCGAGCTGGGCGGCAATGTTTATCGGTATGACAGCCTGCGGGTCGGTAGGCGAAATCTCGTTTTGCGATTTCAGGATAGCCGTAACGTCCTCAATCATACTGTTAATCGGATAGTTCGGCTTGCCGCATACGGCAAGTACATGTATAGCATCCCCCTGATTTAGCGTTATTTGCATCGTCGAGAAAGGCAAATATACCACTTCCTGCATCCTGCCGCCTATATTGACGCTGGATGATTTCGGATTGACGACGCCAACCACCTGATAATATATCCCGTTGACACGGATATATTTTCCGCAGGAGTCAGTGCTGCGAAAAAGCGTCTTGTTGACATCTGCGCCTATGACGCAGACCTTGCGTTTTTCGCGTATATCAATATCGTTGAAAAGCCTGCCGTAGAGGACATTGGGAATCTGGATGCGGAAATGTTCGGGCGAAACGCCCAATACGCCGTAAGTGCCGTTTTTTTGTTCATAAACGATATTTTTCTCGCTTCTGCTGCCCTGTATCATTCCGGAAACTATCAGCGCCCCTGTCACGTTGTCGCGGACACTTTCGAGGTCGCGGTTGCGCATCCACCAGAAACGTCCCTTGTTGAAGCCCTTGTACGGTTCGCTTGTGCGGTCGGCAATGAAAAATACGGTGCGTGTGGCAAAACCTTCGATCATGCCGAAAATGCCGTTGCGCAGTCCGCTGCCCGCGCCAAGCAGCAACACAAGCATCAGTATGCCCCAGAATACTCCGAGACACGTCAGCACGCTACGCACTTTATTTCGCGTTATCGTCGCCCAAATCTCAACCCACCGATCCAAATCAAACATTTTATTTAGTTTTCAGTTTTTAGTTTTCAGTTCATTCTTCTCTCATCGCTTCGATTGCCGAAATCTTAACCGCCTTGCGTGCAGGGAAATATCCTGCCAGCACACCGGCTACGATCAACACGCAGGTAGCCGAAATGGCTATGCCGAGGTCAACCGTCGGATTGCGGAAAACCGAAGTGTTTCCACCTATGCCGGCAGCCGACTCCGTTTGCGACATCTCCATCACGTAATTGATAAGCTCCGACAGCCCGATACCCGTCACCATACCTACGTATCCAAAAACAGCGGTTACGAGGACAGACTCGATGATAATCATTTTCAGGATAGACGAGGGCTTGGCGCCGATAGCTTTGCGGATGCCGAACTCGCGCGTGCGCTCGCGTACCGTTATTAACATGATATTGCTCACGCCGACGATGCCCGCCATCAAGGTGCCAATGCCTATTACCCAGATAAACATCGCGATGCCGTTGTTCAGCCCTTGCCACATACGGAACTCCTGCCCCATATCGTACATACCGATAGCATTTTCGTCGTCGGGATCGAAACGCAGATGACGCGCCAGATGACCGCGCAACCGCTCTGCAAAAGCCTTCGATTCGGCTTCGGTATTGACTCCGAGAACGGTCATATCTATGTCGTTCACGTATTCGCCGCCATCCATCAGCGCCTTCAATGTCGAAAACGGAACGTATGCCGGAGGGAAGTCGTCTGTGTTATCATCTTCATAAATACCTATTACCTGATACATCAGATTGCCGACTTTGATAAACTGTCCGAGCGGCTGTATCGAATCGCGAAACAGCACTTTCGACATCTTAGGATGCAAAACTATCACTTTGCGTTTGTCGCGCAGGTCAATATCGTTGATGAACCGTCCGTTTCCGGAAAGTATTTTTTTTATGTTTATCTTTGCATAATCGGGATAAACGCCACGCAGAGAGGCTGTCAGATATTCACGGTTGAAGGCTAATGTATCAGTATGCGAGTTGTTCGGCGAAATCAGATCGACTTCGGGATTGTTGCGTTTGATAAAGTCAATGACATCTTCCGTAAACCTGATTCGGCGGTTGGTCGGCAGTCCCTGCCACGGCAGGTTGGTGTATCGCCCCCAGACTTCGACCATATTGGCTGACCAGCTATTGAAATTATATGCGATGCCGTTGCGCAGTCCGTTGCCCGCCGCCAACAGGAAGATAAGCATAAAGATACCCCAGGCTACCGAAAAGCCCGTCAGGAAAGTACGAAGCTTGTTTTTCTTCATCGTACTGCCTATCTCGCGAAAATTATCAAAATCCAGCAATCGCATTTTTTATCTTTTATTTTTTATTTCAGTTTCTATAAGTCCGTCTTTAAGCCTGATAATGCGGTCGGTAACATCGGCGACCGACTGTTCGTGCGTTACGATAATCATTGTCATTCCTTCGCGGTTGACCTCGCGGAGCAGTTGCATCACTTCGACCGTCGTTACGCTGTCGAGAGCGCCCGTTGGTTCGTCTGCAAGCACCACCTGCGGCTTGGCAATCAGCGCCCTCGCTATGGCTACGCGCTGTTTCTGACCGCCCGACAGCTCGCTCGGCAGGTGCTCAGCCCATTCTTTCAATCCCACGCGATCGAGATATTCCATCGCCATAAGGTTGCGTTTCCGTCGGGCGACGCCCTGATAATACAGCGGCAACGCCACGTTCTCCATAGCGTTTTTGAAGTTTATCAGGTTGAACGACTGGAAGATAAATCCAATCATACGGTTGCGCAGCTCGGCGGCTCGCGTCTCGCTCAGTTCCCAGATAAACTGATCGCCAAGATGATATTCGCCCGTGTCATACGTGTCGAGTATGCCGAGGATGTTCAGCAGCGTACTCTTGCCCGACCCCGATGCGCCCATGATGGACACCATCTCGCCGCGTTCGATGTCGAGGTCTATGCCTTTGAGCACGTGCAGCGGGGCGCCGTTGAAATATGTTTTGTTAATATCTTTCAGTTGAATAATCATCTTTCAGCTATCCTTTCGTTTTAAGTTTCTACCTATATGACGCAAAAGTTTGGAAATTGTTACATTTTTTAAAAACTTTTTTGCCGCTGCAAAGATAAGATGTCTTTAAATACTATGCAATGCCAATTACTGATATTTAACAATGTTTAACATTTGAAAGGCACTGTCGCGTTTGTCGTTAACAGTGCCTTTCAAAGCCAAATATCTCGTTTTTACGGCATTAAGCCAAAACTCGTCTCCATTTAAAACGATTTTGGCGCAAATTTTTGATACAGGAAATCGGCTTTGACTATTCATCAATCGACCCGCGCACGATGCCGCGTTTCGAGGTCTTGATAAAGTCGAGGATAAGATTGCGCTCGATGCTGGGTTCGTACTCGGTTTCGATACATTGCAGGGCGTCGGTGGTGTTGAGTCCGCG
>JAISTS010000133.1 GCA_031272455.1 Tannerella sp.
AAAGACCCGCAATATCCTGATTATCCGACAGAAAAAAATGCAGAAATGCTTGATTTGATTATAAAAACCTCTTCCAATGAGGGCAGCATTGTTTTGGACTGCTTTTGCGGCAGCGGCACAACCTTAAAAGCGGCGCAACTCAATAATCGCCAATGGATTGGTATTGATAAATCTGATTTGGCAATTCAGATTGCGCGAGAAAAAATTGACGGCATCGAAGGCGATTTATTCTCGCCTAAAGCCAATTATAACTTTTTAATATTAGACACACTTCCCCACCTCACTGCATCCGAACCACAAATCGCTGTTCCTTTTGATTGAAGCCGCGAATGACGAGGGTATATTCCTTATCGGTCAGGTGGTGCATGGCGGTTTCGATTTTTATTTCTTTTGTTTCGCCGGGCATCATACTGAAGAAATTATCGGAATAATACGAGGGTCTGACGGGATTGCCTTGCTTATCTATCCATTTTATCTGCGTAAAAAATGCCAGTGCAGCGCTGTTTTTCAGTTTAAGGTTGATGAAGTGGCTGTCGTTTTCGATATGCGTTTTGTAACTGACTTTCACATTAGCTTTGGCGAGATTATTTATAGTTTGAAACTGTGCCGTAGTGGGTCCCGTAACTGTAGTTGGTCCTTCGTAGCGGCTGTTTGAGCGCCAATAAAAATTATCGCCTGCGAGGTGGTTGTCGGCATCGTACAGACGCAGTTTGATGAAATGAACGGGCGTAATATTTGCCGGAAAATCAATCTTAATCACATCGTTAGCGACGCCGTCAGCCGGCATATCGAGGCGTATTTCCCGCGAGAAAACACGTTTCATATTCAGGTCGTAAACTTCAGCTGTGAGGCGGCAATTGGGGAAGCTCGTCGCATAGTCGTTTGCAACCGAGACCGTATTTTTGATATAGTCGAACTGCGGATGCAGCGGCTCGTTGGCGTTTTGCGTGGCATAGAGCGCTGCTGTCGGTTCGAGCGACCAGTCCCACATACGCCCGCAGACCTGACGCATAGGCGAATTGAGGTACCAGAAGAGATATCCCGAACAGTAGCGGTCGCCGAAGTTGAGTTTATTGTAGTTCCACACCTCGGCTATTGCCTTGTATTTCAGTGCACCTACGAACTGTCCTTTTTCGGCGAAGTCTTCTATGTTTGTAGCCTTACCGTATTCGTTAATCATATCGGCATAAAGCGTTGTCATATAGTAAAATCCGTTGCCTTCGGAATAGTCCCACACTTCGCGATTGGGGGGCCAGAGGTCTTTTTCGGGCATCATTTCGCGCAGACATTCGACGGTGGGAATACAGGCAGCGCCATATTCGGGATTGAAGCCGTCGATACGGCTGCCACGTTCCGAAGCCGTATTTTCGTAATAACGCATCGGGTTGACGGTGCGATAAGGGCTACCGTCGTGAATACCTGCCATTTCCGATTGCATCTGATAGCCTCGCGTGCCGTCGAGACGCATAATAAGGTCTTTGATATGAGGCACTTCGGTCGATTCGTTTGAGCAGACATAATAAGCCTGACTGGGGTGGTTACGTATGCGTTTGATGGTTGAAGTGGCATTTTTCAGGTGCAGTCCGATGTCGTAGGGATGTTTCGTATCGCCCGTAACCCAAAATTCCGTCCATACGAGAATACCCAGTTCGTCGCAGAGCTGATAGAAATAATCCGATTCTGTGATACCGCCGCCCCAGAGCCTTATCATATTGTAGCCTGCCTGCGCCGTATAGCGAAATTCGGCATACATACGCTCGTCGGAGTGTCGCAGCATATTTTCGGGAATCCAGTTTGTGCCGCGAATAAACAGCGGTTTGCCGTTGACATAGAACTGTCGCGAGCCGTCGGGCGTATTCGTGTCTGATGTAATCTCGCGAATACCGAAGCGCGAAGCTATCTCGTCGCTCTTTTTTCCGTCGAGATAGGCTGTAAACTTGATGTCGTACAGATAATGGTTGCCTTTGTTGATGGGATACCACAGGTCGGGATGGTCGATGACGAGCTGCGGAAATTCGTCGGGAGTGAAGACCACTTCCTGCACTTCGCCTCGAAACAGCTCCACTTCTTTTTCAAACTTGATGTTACGCGCCGGAATTTCGCCCGTGATGCGCACTTTTTTACTCTCGAAATTGGGATTAGACACTTCGACGGAAACGGTCTGCCGCGACAGGTCGTAGTCGGGCTTGCGCAAATCAGACTTAACGAAGGGATGGCGCAGTTTGACACGTCCGGTCGAGAAGATGCGCAAGTCTTTCCAGATGCCGGTATTGCGGTCACGCACGCCGTCGAGATAATTAAAATCCCATCCGACGGTCATCAGCATAGTAACGTTTTTGCCTATCTCGCCATTGCCGCCGTTGGAAAATTCGTGTTTGGCGCCGAAGAGCTTAAAATCGGTACGGCTACCCGGAAAGTCAACGGGATAAACGCGAACAGCTAATATATTGTTACCCTGATGAATATAGTCTGTGATATCCATTTGATCCTGATAGAACATTCCGGCGACATTGCCCACCATCTCGCCATTAAGCCAGAACTCGGCGCGATAGTTAATGCCGTCAGCCTGAAGCCAGTAGCATTTCTCTTTCGATATTGCGTCGGCTATCTCAAACTCGGTACGAAACCAGTAAGTATAAAAATCGCGTCCGGCGATATTCAGATCGGGGATGATGCCGGATTGAATCATATTGTTCAGTCCGTAATATGGTTCGGGATATATTTTGTTATATACCAGCGAGTTGAGCACCGTTCCGGGTATCACTGCCGGCATCCAGTCGTCGGTACTGACTTTTTGGGTCGAGACATCTTCGGAACGCGCCGATACCTCTCCCGCCTTTTTCATTTTCCACTTAAACTGTCCCCCGTGCCCGTCAACGGACTGTAAGACCTGTTCGTACTCGCGTTCGTTGAACACGTTCTGTGCGCCTGCCGTCAGCATTGACAAGGCAAAAACAAGGCAAAATGCTATGCGGTAAATCGAAAATTGCTTACTGTTTGTCATAATAAGATTTATATTTTTCATTAGCGTTCAGTTTCATAGCCGCAAAGGTAATACTTTTTGGGGAAACGCAAAAAAAAAAAAAAATCACTCATCCCTAAGCGCATCAGCAGCCGCCCACGCAGCCGCCCGTCGTGCCGGCAGCCAGACGGCGACAAGAATGACACACGACATCAGCGCCCATGTTATGGCATTTGTTATTATGAATCGCAGATATTTATAGTCGGGCAGATAGACTGTGTTATTGCGGTAGGGCGTCTCAAGCAGGTCGGCGACCACAAACTGAAACTCGATAACGATAGCGGGCAAGGCAGCTAAAGCCAGCAGGCACAGCCCTTCGATCAGAAATCCGTTACGAATACTGCGACAGCTCGAACCTAAGGCTTTCTTCAGCCCTATTTCTTCGCGGCGAGTATTGATACGATACCAGAACGTACCCACGACGCAGAGCAAGATATTGAGCAAAAGGAAACCCATAAAAATAGCCCGTTGGCGAATTTCGTTAGCAATGCCGAAATCCGTTGCCGCTCTTGCGGAAATCAGGTCGTACGATTCGATGTCGCGCAAAAAGTAATTGCCGATAGCGAGACGGCTTCGCATATCTTTACGAAACTGCTCTGCGAAGAGGTGATCGGGTTGATTTGCCTTACTTCTGATGGAAATGACAGCCTGTCCGATAGTGTTGGTATCCACAGGAAAGGCTTCGTAGAACACTTCTTGCGGACGTTGCCAGTCGAAGCGTTTAGTGTCGTCAATCACTCCAATCACTGTAAAGACAGCCTGATCGCCATAATGCTGCGACGTGATATGTCGCCCGACAGCTGTCTTGTCGCCAAAAAGTTTGCGGGCTGATGAGCTGTTGATCACGCCGCAGTGAGGCTCCGCCCAGTTGAAGTCGCCGGTCGAGACAGCCTGCCGTCCTTTGTCGGTCGTATGCCCAAAAACGCGAAAATAGTCCGAATGTCGGTCTATCTGGATAACTTGCAATCCGACGCCAATTATGCCGCCAATATCGCCGTTGTCATTGACTGAATTTGGGTCAGCGATCGTCGTTGAGTCGTCGGCATCATAAAAATCGGCGCCATTGTAGTTGCCGCTGCCGGGTGTACCGCCCGACCAGTTTGTTATGCCGACGGCTTCAATTCCGTCATAATCGTTAAGCGCCTGAATCACACGGTTGAAATTTTGCAGTCGCATTTCCGCTGATGCGTTTTCGGGGCTGTATTTCGCATAGTCGGAAGGATATTCTCCCAGCGTAACCATCCATGTATGGTCGGTATTATGATAGTTCGGCAAGCTATAGTTATAGCTCAAAACAAACAGATAATCAACGATATACCACGAGGCGCAAAAGACCAATAACAGTTCGATGACTATCCACGCATTAGAACGTTTTCTGTTCCATATCTGAGTAAAGATTGATTTTATCATAAATATCTAATATTTAACTGTTTACTAACTACTAACTACTGACTACTGTTTACTGTTTACTGTTTACTGACCACTAATTCACTGTTTAGCGTTTAAAGAATAGACAATTTCCCTGTGCGAGGCACGCCATGCGGGGATAAGCGCTGCCAGCAGATTGAGCAGGAAGCATATCACAAGTGCGAAAATAAACAGGGGAAAGTTGAGCAGCATACTCGGCGTGATAAGTATGTCAACATCGCCTTGCGGAGCGAATACCATTTGTTGTCCGAGCGATATAACCCAGCTGCGTCCGAAGACGACAACGGCATAAGAGAGCAGCAGTCCGAGGGCGCCGCCAAGCAGGGTGAACACAAAATTCTCGGCGATTATCTGCCACATCAGCAACGCTTTAGGAGCGCCGAACGAGCGGCGGATACCCAGTTCCGACAGACGCCGTTCCATACGCGACTCTATCATCCCCGACAGGCTGACCGCCGGAATTAGCAGCATCAGCAGAAAGACCAGCAGATATTGCATAATTTTCTTTGTAAAATCGGTATCTTCGCTTGCCCATCCGCGAAGTGCGGATTGCCATTGCCGGTCGGGTTGTCCGTGCAGACTGAAATTATGTTCGGGCAACGTCAAGTTCAATCGGCGAATATTCTCCGTTACGTCTGCGTGGAGCGCGTCCAAATCGTCTGCCGAGCGAGCCAGCAAAACCGCACGCATATTGCCAAGCAGATTTTCGGGTCCGAAGGCATCATCGTAACCTTTGACTGCCGTATAAGGAATATAGACCTGCGCAAACGAGCGCCAAGTAATAAACGAAGCATCGCGGACGACGCCACAGACGCGGTAGGGCTTGAAATCGAGCACGACGGTTTGTCCGGCAGCTTTGTTCGTTCCGAACAGTTTGCGGGCAAGCGATTCGGCAATGACAGCCGTAGCTATGCCCGACGTAAAATCGGCTTCCGTAAACGCCTTACCGTCAACGAAATGAAACGGGAAGACTGTCCAGTAGTCGGCGTTAACGTGCAGTATCGTAACGGACTGTTCTTCGTCGAGCGTTCCTTCAGCCTGCAGATAGCGTGTTTCGGAGCGAAAAATAGCCAGTTTTTCAAGGTGTTGCGAGGGCGCAAAGATTTTTTCCATCGTGGCTGGAGCTATGTCCGACGCCCACATTCCACGCGCGCCCTCTTTCAATTTTACGCTGCCGCCCATCACCACCAGCATACGGTTGCGATTGGTTTCCGGATAAATGGGCGCTACACGCAAATATATCACGGTAGCCAGCACCATAACCACCATAATTGACAAGCCTGTGCCGAGGATGTAGATGGAGCTGAACAGCCTTTCCTGCCGCATAAGCGCCCAATCCTGTTTGATATATGATATTATTCGGTTCATTTTTAATTTTATTTATATTTTAGTTATTTTTATTTAGATTTTAAATATTATTTTTTATTTATTACTCATCCCTAAGCGCATCCGAAGGCATCAGCGCAGCGGCTCGTCGAGCAGGCAGCCAAATAGCCGCAAGTATTACGAGCGCGAGTACAGAGTATGTTATACCGTTGGTAATCAGGAAGCGCAGCCAAATACGGTCGGGCAACAAGACGCGGTCGATATCCGCTCCCCATTCCTTCCCCATCGTTTCTATAAGACCGGCGCTGACAAACTGCATATCAATAAAGGCGGCGCACAAAGCCGAAACGGTAAGGAGACATATCCCTTCGAGAAACAGCGTATTACGGATGCGCGCTTGCGAAGCGCCCAGCGATTTGCGCAAGCCTATCTCGCTGCGCCGCATGTTGATACGATACCAGAACGTCCCCAAAACGCACAGCAGGATATTGAGCAAAAAGAAAATCATCAGATAGACACGCACTTTGACATCGCTTGAAATGCCATGGCGCGAGGCAGTGTTGGCTTCGAGATTGCGAAACGAGCTGGTGCCTTTGAAAAAGAAATTGCCGACGTTCAGATCGCGGGTCATCGCCTTGCGAAAGGCGTCCAAAAAGACAACATCGGGCTGCGAGCCGTTACTGCGTATGCAAATGGCGATATACATACGCCAAAAGCTAATGTCGTAGTTTTCCAAGCCGGTTTGTGCCGGATAGCTGGCATGACGGGGTCGGAGGAAGCTGTAACGCTTTGTGTCGTCAACAACGCCTATAACCGTCATCGGAGCGTCCATTGCCGCCTTATCCAAGCTCGGCACAACTTTTTGTCCGACGGGATTTATCGAGGAGAAGAGCACATCGGCGACAGAGCGACTGATAACCACCGGTCGAGGCGTCGCCCAGTCGAAATCGCTAACCGACGCCGGTTGCGTACCGTCGTTGCGAGTATAATGGAATACACGAAAGAAATCCGCGCCTGGATAGATTTCCAATTGCTGCACATCTGCAAATCGCGTAGTGTCAGACAGGGCATAAAGCATCCTTCCGCGATAATTGCCTGTGCCCGGCAGCGAGATCGATGGCGACACTCCTACGGCTTCCACGCCCGGATAATCTTCGACGATACGCAGGATGCGGTGGAAATTGTCGTACATAGCCTGCGGTTCGCTCTCGTCGGCACGATAATCGGGATGATCGGGCGAAAGCACGTCGATATTCAGTTTCCACGTATGATTGAGGTCGCGATGATTGGGCAAATTTTCGTTATAGGCATACACAAACAGGTAATCGGTGATATACCAGACAAGGCAGAAGACGAACAGCAGTTCGAGGAAAACGGACAGATTAGCCTTGCGACAGTTCCAGAGTTGAGTTAATATTGAACGTATCATTGTTTTAATTATTTCAGGTTTAACGAATCGACGATTTGATGGCGCGACGCCCTCCATGCGGGGATGAACGCCGACAATAGATTGAGCAATATGCACACGACGAGCGCGATACCGAACACGGGCAGATTAAACAGCATCGCAGGCGTCAGTATCTGTTCCGTACTTTCGGGCGGCAATCCTATCCCCATTGAGCCGAGACTCATCAGCCAGTTGCTGCCGGTCGAGACTAATATCCATGAAATCAGCAGTCCCACAACACCGCCCAGAAGCGTAAAAAACAGGTTTTCGATAAGCACCTGCCGCATAAGCAAGGGAGCGGGCGCACCAAAGGCGCGACGGACGCCCATCTCAGCCAGACGCCGTTCCATACGAGAATCCGCCATCCCCGAAAGACTGATTGCAGGCACCAGCAAAAGCACAAAAAAGACCAAGCAATAGGTTAAGATGATTTTTGTGTAGTTGGTAGGATACATATTCGAGTTGCGCAGGGTGCTTTCCCAATGCTTGTCGGGCTGACCGACCAAATCGGGTGTTGCTCCGGTCAGTTCCGCCTGTTCAGCCGAATATTGCCTGAAATGCTCGCGTATCTCGCGCCTGACCTCATCCACTTTTCCGGCTGATGGCGCCAAAATAACGGCTTGCATATCACCGCAATAGCCGGTTGTACCCCATGCGGCAGCTATATCGGGGTCGGTGCTGTAGGGTGCGTAAATCTGTGCATAGCTGAGCTGCGTTACCCATGAGGCATCGTCAACCACGCCACACACACGATATGAACGCATATCCATAACAACGTAACGCCCGACAGCCGTTTCCTCGCCAAAAAGACGGCGTGCCAGCGAACGGGCAATGACCACCGCAGGGATAGCCGACTGCACATCGGCAGCCGTATAGGGCGCACCTTCGCGAAAACGAAACTCAAACACCCGCCAGAACATCTCGTCGGTAAGCGACAACTGCACTTCGGTCTGTTCTAGACTGTTTTCCGTACGCACATAGTGGCTCGATCCTTCATGACGGGCATAAGCGCTCACTGCTTCGGGTGTTTTCAGCGTTTTCAGATGATCTTTGATAAACTGATAAGAGATGCCGCCCAGACTCGTGCTGTTTTCGCCGTATTTCTCGACGCCATACGACATAATCAACATTCTGTTGCGGTTCGTTTCGGGATAGACGGGCGCTATCTTGATATAGACAACGATCGAGAGCGCCATCACAACGGCAATGGACAGCCCTGTGCCAAGTATGTAAATCGCGCTAAACAGCTTTTCCTGTCGCATCAGCGCATACGCTTGTTTGAAATATGTTATTATTCGGTTCATTGTAAATTATTTAGTTGTCAGTTTTTTTAGCTAACAAGTTGACTTTTTCTCGTTTACCAACTACTTACTACTCACTACCAACTACTTAATCAATTAACCACCTCTCCAATTTGTCGTCCGTCGAAGAATCGCACTGTACGCGAGGTCTGTTTAGCCTGATCTTCGTTGTGGGTAACCATCACTATGGTACGTCCGTCTTCGCTGTTCAGTTTATGCAGGATTTCCATCACTTCGGCGCCCATTTTGCTGTCGAGGTTACCTGTAGGCTCGTCGGCGAGGATGATATTGGGATTGCCGATGATAGCGCGGGCAATGGCTACTCGCTGGCACTGACCGCCCGACAGCTGCGTCGGGAAATGCTTCATACGATGGCTCAAGCCCACTTTTTCGAGCACTGCGCGGGCTGCCTTGCGACGTTCGGCTGCCGGAGTGTTGCGATACAGCAGCGGAAGTTCCACATTATCAAGCACATTGAGCGAATTTATCAGATGAAAGCTCTGGAACACAAAGCCCAGCTGGTGGTTGCGAAACGCCGCCTGTTCGCGGTCGTTCAAGCCCGTAACGTCAACGCCGTCGATTTCGACTACGCCCGTTGTGGGCGCATCCAGCAAGCCGATGATATTCAGCAAAGTGGATTTTCCGCAGCCCGACGGTCCCATCACCGACATAAACTCGCCTTTCTTCACTTCGAGGTTTACATTCTCCAATGCTACCGTCTCGATCTCGTCCGTACGATAGATTTTCTCAAGCTGTTTTAATACAATCATTTTGGTTTTTATTTAATGTTTATAAGTTTTCAGTTTTCAGTAATCAGTAAACAGTTGTCAGTTGTCAGCTGTTTACTCGTTTACTTTCTTAACTCTTAATTCTCAATTCCCAATTCTCAATTCCCAATTCTCAATTCTCAATCCTCAACTTCTCCCGATCTGCAAATCGCGCCATATCCGAAACGACCACTTCTTCGCCCGCGCTCAGTCCGCCGACGACTTCCACATACTCGTAGCTGCTTTCGCCAAGGCGCACTTTGCGTTTAATCAATTCGTTACCGCTGACGACAAACATATCGTATTCGCCCTGACCGGAATAATACGAGCCGTTGGCAATGAGCATTACATCGTCTTTGATAGCGTTCATGACATAAACATCCATTTTCAGTCCCGAACGCAGGCGGCTGTTGCTGTCGTCGTCGAGTTGCACGGTAAACGAAATGACTCCGTTGCGCGAGAGGGGCGTAACGGTGCTGACCACGCCGTCGAGCTTATCTTTGCCGGTCTTGACCACGGCGCGGCTGCCCGGAGCGATACGGTCGCCGTAGCTGTCGGCGATCTCGCCCTCGACCTTGAAATGCGACAGGTCGGACACGATAGCCACGCGGCTGCCCTGCTCTACTCTTGCGCCCACTTCGTTGTTGACATACGTTAATATGGCTTTACGCGGCGAGCGTATCCGTGCGTCTTCGAGGGTACGGCGCGTCTCGGCAAGGCTCTTACTGAAGATATTCAGTTCCAGTTCTTTAATCTTTATATCGGCTTCCGACAGCGCTTGCTGGTTAAGGTATTTCTGCTCGTCTTCGGCAAGTTTGAGCCTGCTGACATCGACGCTCAACGCCACCTGACGCACCTTGTCGGTCGTTCCGGCACCCAGACTGTCAAGATACTGCTCGTTGCGCAGTTCCACCTCTTGTCGGCTCAATTCCATACGGCTGACTTTCAAGCTCATATCCATTTCCGACAGTGTGTTGCGCGTGCGGATTCGCAGTTGTTCCAGTTCGAGACGTTTGGTTTTTTCTTCGTCGAGCAGCTTGTTGTATTCCGTTTCGGCTGACTGCAGGTCGAGGCGCAGGATGGGCGTCCCAACATCCACAGAGTCGCCGCCACGACGGTAAACCTCAAGTATTCGCGACGTTATGGGCGAGTTGATAATCTCCTCAAAAGCCGGGATGACCTTACCGGTAGCGCTGACCGACACTTCGAGCGTGCCCGTTGCGACCTTTGAAATCATCAGGTCGCTGCGCCTAACTTCCGATTGTAACAGACTTATTATTAGCCAGATAACTGCAACAACTGCAGCGACACCGGCGCCGGCGCGCAGCAGTTTTTTCTGCCGTTCCTTTCTTCGGAATTCTTTCGATATTTCTCTATCCATTAAATGTAGTTTTACGGTTTGCGTACAGATAAAAACAAACTTCGTGCCACAAATGTAACACGCTGATTATATGCAATTTACCGTTTTAGGAAGTGTCCGATTTCGGACAGCAGTGTTCGCTTTTGAACACTACACAATGCCAAACTCCGTGCAGTAGGCGCTGATGATCTCGATTATCTCGTCGCCGTAGCTATCGGCTTTTGCTTCGCCGATGCCATGGACTTTAAGCAGCGAGCGTCGATCTTGCGGAAGTCTGTTTACAAGTTCGTAAAGCGCTTTTTGTGAGAATATTACAAACGGCGCTCTGTCAATTTCCTGCGCTTTTTGATTACGCCATTTCCGAAGTCGCTCAAACAGCACAGGATGAGCGATTTCGGTTATTTCCGCAGCTGCCACCTGCTTGCGCTGTTTTTTAGGTTTATCCTTTTCGATGGCTGCGAGCGCTCTTGCGTGCAGATATTCCGACAGCACAAAGCCTTTCAGACAGGTAGTGAGACAGTCGTATTTCATCGTCGCATCGCTTTCGAGGCGCGTAACAGCCTCATTCAGTTGCTTTTTCACTTCTTTATTGTCGAGGTCGGTATCAGCTCGCGACAGAACATTGAGGATGAGCGCACTGATTTTGTCGGAGAAATAGGCAGCGGCTTTGGAAATGCGTTCCTGCAAAGCGGCATTTTGCTCTATATCAGGCTGTTGATACAGCAGGCGGTCGATTTGAACGTTAAACTTCAATCCCACTTCAACAATCTCATCCTGAACGGGTTGCAGCATTTTTGCAAACAGATCGACTGTCGGCTGCGGGATGCTGCCGCGGTTGTCACTGATAATCTTGTTGATATACACAATACGGCTACGCAGTCTCGTAAGATTAAACAGATCTTTCAACTGCTCTGTGGCATAAGCCTGATGCGCCATCAGATACTGCCTTTCGTCGGGTTGACTGTTCTCTATCCGATGGGTAAACTCGTTGACTGTCAGATCGCTGATAATGCTCTTGCCGCTTATCGGAGTGCTGAGAACAAGCCCTTCGAGCGTCTTGCAGCGGCTGAGGGCGACATAGACCTGTCCGTGCGCAAAAGCGTCTTTGGCGTCAATCACGGCGTGCTCGAAGGTCAAGCCCTGACTTTTGTGTATCGTTATCGCCCATGCAAGTTTCAATGGCATCTGCACAAATGTACCGTCAACTATCTCGCTGATTTCCTGCGTCTCAGGGTCAAGTCCATAGCGCACATTATCCCATTTTTGCGGAGTTACGACAATCTCGTCATCCTCGCCTGCGCATACGACATGCACCTCACTACCACGTATCGTCTTGATTTTCCCCACTTTACCGTTGTAATAACGCTTATCTGCCGATGTATCGTTTTTCACAAACATCACTTGAGCGCCTTCTTTCAGAATCAGCTCACTGTTAGTAGGATACGAATATTCGGGGAAGTTGCCATCAACCATCGCCTCGAAATAATACTCGTTGCCGGGCAGCAAATTCAGCTCCGTCTCATTAATGCGCAACGCCTGATAATTATGCGTGCAGAGAATGATATATCCGTCTTCTTCTTTGGGTTTAAAATCGGGAACATAACGCTTATTTAATGCCTGAAGTGTCTCATTGTCAAGATCTTTATTACGGATTTTATTAAGCAGATCTATAAAATATGCGTCCTGCTGACGGAAGACTTGCGTAAGTTCGATACTGACATATTCCGTTTCCTTTAAAGCCTTGCTGCTGAAGAAGTAAGGCGTGTCATATACAGCTTCCATTGCCGCGCGGTCGCCCTCGCTAACTATCGGCGACAGCTGTTGCAGGTCGCCTATCATCAGCAGTTGCACTCCGCCGAAAGGCTTGCTGCGGTTACGGTTACGTCGCAACACAATGTCAATAGCGTCAAGCAGGTCGGCGCGCACCATACTTATCTCGTCGATAACAAGCAGGTCGAGGCTGCGAATGATGTTCAACTTCTCCTTTTTGAAGTGGTGCATCTCCGGTTTGATCTGGTCGATGCCGATTTGCAGCACCGGCGGCAGCTGGAAAAACGAGTGAATAGTAACGCCGTGAGCATTGATAGCCGCCACTCCGGTAGGCGCGACGACGACCATCCGTTTGGCAGCCGACTCGCGCAACTGTTGCAGGAAGGTAGTCTTGCCCGTCCCCGCCTTTCCGGTCAGAAAAACGTGGCATCCCGTATTCAAAACGAACTTACGGGCAAGTTCAAGCTGTCGGTTTGTCTGCATCATAAGCGTTAATTTTTCTGCAAAAATACAAATTTTGCAATAAATATAGACAAAAACAGCCGAAACAAGGTCTAAAATTCTATGTTGAAGCGCGTCAGACCGTCGGGGCAGGTCTTGAGCGAGAACGAGCAGTTATGTTTTTTCAGCACTTCGCGGATAAATAAAAGTCCCAGCCCCTGACCGTTGGGCTTGGTGGAGAAAAACGGGGTAAAGAGCTTGCTTTCTGTCTCACGGTCAATGCCTTTGCCTGTGTTAGCTATCTCGATGGCGACGGGGTCGGCGCTTGTGCTGATGATGATTTTGCCATCACTGCCTATCGCTTCGGCTGCGTTTTTTATTATGTTGACAACTGCCTGCTCAAACAGAACCGCGTCTATAGGTGCAAATGGAGGTATTTCGCTCATTTCAAGCTCGATACTGATATTTTTTTCACGGCATATCATTTCCATAAAACGCTTACACGACGTCATCAAGTCGTTGATATTATGCGCTATACACTGCGGTTCAGGAATACGCACCACTTCGGCATAATTGGAGATAAAACGGTTCATTCGGTAGCAGCGTTCGATGGTAACCTGCAACACATTGTGAATGTCGCTGTTAACATCGTCAAACGCCTGCCCTATAGTGTCGAGCGTAGAAATCACACCGGCGGTAGTGTTGTTGACCTCGTGAGCTATCATACGTATGACCTGTCCGTAAGCCTTTTTTTCTGCCTTAAACACCTCTTCTGTAAGCAGTTCGATAAGATAAAACGAATGATGAAAACCGCGATCGATAAACCGCGAATGGGTGCACTTGTAAATGCTTGCATCGCTCTGGCGTATGGTTTGAGAGCTGTATGGCTCAATCTGCAACATACTGTGCAGTAGCTCATTATCCGTTTCGCCAAAACGCTTGCCGATAAGCGGGACCGACTTGTCGTGCGCCAGCAGGGTAATCGCGGCGTTATTGACCGAATACACGCGGTCGTCGAAATCCAGAATTATCACCCCCAGCGGCGATGCGTTTATCAGCAAGTCGAGAAACTGATTTTGTTCGCGCACCTTCAGCCGTTCTTCTTTCAGCTGCTCTATCATCTTATTGAATATCTGAATGATACGGTCGGCTTCAGGCTGCCCTACTTCTTTCAGGCGGGTGCTGAAATCCTGTTCACGCAGCAGATCCATACCGTCGCCGATGATATGCAGGGGTTTGATGATGCGGCGATGAAAAAACACGAGATAGATAATGGCAAACAGAGCCAGCCCTTCGAGCGCCCCAAACAGCCCGAACAGTCCGAGCCGCAAGCTCCAGAACGCCAGTCCCGCAAGCCCGCCGACCATCACAAAGCCGAGAATACGAAACAGAGCGCTGATTTTCATATTATTCCGTATTTTGCCATTCGACGGTAGAGGGCAGGACGGCTGATGCCCAGCGAGCGGGCTGCGTGAGCCATATTGCCTCCGCTTTTTTCTATCGCCGCCTCTATGGAGCGTTTTTCCATTTCTTCGAGATTTAAACCTGTGGGCGACAGAACGTTATTTGACGTATCCGAAATATGTTCACTGAAATCGGCAACGTCGAGCGTCGTTTTGCCGGAGATCAGCAAAGTGCGCTCTGTCAGGTTTTTAAGCTCACGCACATTGCCAGGGAAGGGCTGTCGGCACAGATATTCGATGGCATCGTCTGTGATATGCGTTTTCGGAAGATGCTGTTGGCGAGCAAGTTCATCTGCAAAATGCCGTACTAACAGCGGTATATCTTCGCGACGTTCGCGTAGCGGAGGTATATGTATGGTTATCAGATTGATACGATAGTACAGGTCTTCGCGAAACTGACGCTCGGCAATTTTCTTGGCGAGGTCGGCATTGGTAGCGCTCACGACGCGGACATCGACCCGATGCGGATGGCTGTCGCCCAAAACCTCGAAAGTGCGGTCTTGCAGCACGCGCAAGAGCTTGACCTGACACGACATATCGAGGTCGCCTATCTCGTCGAGGAAGATAGTGCCCTTGTCGGCAAGCGTAAAACGCCCTGTGCGGTCGGATATGGCGTCGGTGAAAGCTCCTTTGCAATGTCCGAACATCTCGCTCTCGAAAAGTCCCTGCGATATGCCGCCGAGATTGACCTTCACAAACGGAGCGTCGCGGCGGGCGCTGTTGCTGTGTATGGCTTCGGCTATAAGCTCCTTACCGGTGCCGTTCTCGCCCGTTATCAGCACGGAAGCATCGGTAGCCGCAATGCGCGAAACGGTTTGCAGCACCTGCCTGAGCGCCTTACTTTTGCCGATAATCTTATCGAAATGCGGCTCATCCGTCGAACTGCCTGCAGGCGAATTGAGCGCCAACGCTGTGCGTATCGAATTGAGCAGCATCATATTATCCCATGGCTTAGTGATGAAGTCGAAGGCGCCGGCACGCATCCCTTCGACAGCCAAAGATATTGAACCCCAAGCGGTTATCAGTATGACAGGAACCTCGCTGCATAAGGTTTTGACCTGACGCAAGAGCCGCAGACCCTCCTCGCCCGACGTCGAGAGGCTGAAGTTCATATCCATCAGCACAAGGTCGGGCGGCATCCGGCGGACAGCCGTCAGTGCGGCATCGGGCGTTGCAACCGCTTGAGTATCATAGCCGGCGCGTTTCAACACAAATTCGAGCGACGAACGTATCGCGGCATCATCGTCAATTATCAGTATCATCCCGCAAAATTAGTTATTTTCTGACAAGTTCTTCAAAATCGGCGTCCAAATTTGTTCCCGACACGAAATCCCAGAGCGTAACGCTGCGAATATTATAGAAATAATTCCAGTAGAGATACAGCTGTTCGATATATTTC
The DNA here is from genome assembly GCA_031272455.1 of Tannerella sp. GTDB lineage: Bacteria > Bacteroidota > Bacteroidia > Bacteroidales > Tannerellaceae > Tannerella. The sequence continues at coordinate 15,725 of JAISTS010000133.1, forward strand.
AGGCGGCTTTCGTCTTTGGAATTGCGGGCGTCGTTGAGGTCGAGCACATTGATTTTTCCCACCATAAAGGTCTCGACAGTAGTGGCATAGCGTTTGGCGGCGATGAGGTCTGCCTGTTCGGCTATTTCGAGCTGCGCCGCCTGATTGTTGAAGTTCTCGACAAGCAGGAAAATATCCTGATTGAAGCTCATACGATCCTGACGGTTTTTCGACTCCGTAAGCTCGCGGTTCGACTCCGCCACACGCACCTTGCCCTTGCGTTTTCCCCAGTCCAACAGCGGAATACTGACGCCGATTTCGACAATCTGATTGCCCCGCAAACGCCGATAGGTATCTTCCAGAATTTTGTCTTTTCCGGTATATCCTACCGAAGCAAAGAGACTGATACTGCGCATATTACCTTTAGCCGAAGCCACCGAATAGTCCGCCTCAAGCTGTTTGCGCATAATGCTCTTGGCGAAGGCATTGTTTTCGAGCGCTTTATCCAAAACCTCGTTGTAGTTCATCCGCAGCGAGGGCGCTCCTTCGGGCATCACGGGCGTGATCGTGTCGCCCTCGTTCAATCCCAAAAAAGTACTAAGCCGAAACATTTGCGCATTCATATTCGCAATCGCTTCGGTAACAGCGCCTTTCGCCTGTAAAGCCGTCAACTGCAACTGCATAAGCTCGATTTCGGAGATATAGCCGATGGCGCGTTTGGCAAGGGCTACCTCGTAGAGTTTATCGGCGTTGGCAAGGTTTTGCAATGCTATGTCGCGCGACTCGCAGGCAAGCAAAAGATTGAAAAAGTAGCTGATAGCCGCCAGGGTAACCTGCTCAACCTGCTCAATATAAGCCGCTTTCGCCTCCTGATAACGCAATGGCTCTATGCGGCGGTTCCATTTATAGGTATTGACGCCGAACAGCGGTTGAGTGAACGTCAGCCCGACCGGAATACTCATATATTCGTTGCGCGCGCCCGCCCCAAGCTGCCTCGTGAAATCGAGCGAAGTGTTGAGAGCCACCTTCCCGCCTGTCAGCGCAATATTCTGACTTACAGACAGTTCGCCACTCATTCCCAGCCAGTTATTTTGGATGTAGGTATATGAGCCGTCCGGCTGCTGGTAGCGGCTGTACTGGTTGCTGTACGACGGCAGAGTGCCCGTAAACGTGATTTCGGGCAACTGGTCGGCGCGATATGTCCTGTAGCCCCAGTATGCCGACTGTAACTCGTTGAGCGCCACCGCCGCATCCACAGAATTGATTTGCGCAATACGTATCGCATCCCTCAACGACAGCTCTATGCCGACGCCGACAACATCGGTCGCCGCAATAAGGCATAAAATACCGGCAAATATTATCTTTTTCATACTTACTGATTTTGATTTGACACCGCTATAACAAAAAATATGCCATAAACGCATCACGCTGATTATATGCACCTTACCAAAACCGAAAGTGTCCGTTTTCGGACACCGGTGTTCGATTTTGATACAGTCGGCACAAAAATATCACCAACCGGTTGTACAACCGATCGGTAAAATGCTTTTGCCGAGGCGCGAGAATATTTTTTTTCAGTAGTGCGTTTCGTGAACGGAAAATATTGTACCTTTGGGGCATCAAAAATCGAATAATTACGTAAATGAAGAAAGACAATATTATTTTTGCGCTGATTGACGAAGAGCGTCAGCGCCAGTTGAAGGGCATCGAACTGATTGCTTCGGAGAATTTTGTGAGCGAGCAGGTCTTGCAGGCTATGGGCAGCGTACTGACCAACAAATATGCCGAGGGCTACCCGGGCAAGCGCTATTATGGTGGTTGCGAGGTGGTTGACAAGACGGAGAGTGTGGCTATCGAGCGGCTGAAAGAGCTGTTTGGCGCCGAGTGGGTCAATGTGCAGCCGCACTCGGGCGCACAGGCTAATGCGGCGGTCTTCCTTGCCGTCCTCAATCCGGGCGACACCTTTCTCGGTCTCAATCTCTCGCACGGCGGACACCTCTCGCACGGCTCGCCGGTCAACAGTTCGGGCATCATCTATCGCGCTACGGAATATAATGTACGCGAAGACAACGGGCGCGTGGACTACGACCAGATGGAGACGGTCGCCCTGCGCGAACATCCCAAGCTGATAATCGGAGGCGGCTCAGCCTACTCGCGCGAGTGGGACTATCGTCGGATGCGCGAGATAGCCGACCACGTGGGCGCGCTGCTGATGGTTGATATGGCGCATCCGGCAGGGCTGATCGCTGCTGAGCTGTTAGACAATCCATTGAAATATGCGCATATAGTAACCTCGACAACACATAAGACGCTGCGCGGACCGCGCGGAGGCATCATCCTCATAGGCAAAGATTTTGAAAACCCGTGGGGAAAGACGACGCCGAAGGGCGAGATACGGATGATGTCGCAGCTGCTCGACTCGGCAGTGTTTCCCGGCATACAGGGCGGACCGCTCGAACACGTGATTGCCGCCAAAGCCGTAGCTTTCGGCGAGGCGCTCGAACCGGAATACCGCAGCTATCAGACGCAGGTGAAGAAGAACGCCGCAGCCATGGCGCAGGCGTTCGCCGACAAGGGCTACAAGGTCGTCTCGGGCGGCACGGACAACCACTGTATGCTGATAGACCTCCGTCCGAAATTCCCCGAACTGACGGGCAAGACGGCAGAGCGGGCGCTCGTGTCAGCCGACATCACGGTCAACAAGAATATGGTGCCGTTCGACAGCCGTTCACCGTTCCAGACTTCGGGCATCCGCGTCGGCACGCCAGCCATCACCACGCGCGGCGCCCGCGAGCCGCTGATGGGTGAGATCGTCGAGCTGATTGACGCCGTGCTGCGTGAGCCGGAATCGGAAACGACCATCGCCGCTGTGCGCTCGAAAGTGAACGCGCTGATGAAGGATTATCCGCTGTTTGCGTGGTAGGGGCGCCCCGTCTTTCATGGCTTTTATACAACGTGGAAATCTGACCTGTGCCCGTCGAAGTCGCATTGAATAAACAGTTGTAAAGTTCTGAAGACAATGGCGAAACTGGCGAACATATCAAGCAAAGTGCATGGTGGCAGAGGCGATAATCCGATAAGGCAAACTGCCGAGAAGTCCAAGGATTTTAAGGGCACTGTGCATAAACTGCTCCGCTTCCTGCACCCGTTCAGCGGCAGATTAGCCACGGTATTGCTGTTTGCCGTCCTGAGTACGGTCTTCAGTATATTCGGCCCTGCTGTTCTGGGCAAGGCAGTGGATGTGCTTTTCGATGGCGTGATGGCAAGAATCCATCACTCGAACGCAGGCATTGATTTCGGCTGCCTGTTCGGCTATCTTGCTCTGCTCGCAGGGCTTTACTTTGCAAGCGCTCTTTTCAGCTATATTCAGGAATATATCATGAGCGGACTGTCGGGGGAAATAATCCGGAAGATGCGCGAAGACGTCAGCGTCAAACTACACAAACTCCCGCTAAACTTTTATGACACCAGGACGCATGGCGAGATTCTCAGCCGCATAACCAACGACATTGACACCATTGCAAGCACGCTTCAGCAAAGTATCATACAGTTGCTTACCTCCGCCATCACGCTTGTCGGCATCGTTGTGATGATGCTCATGATCAATCCTTTGCTCAGTGTGATCGCTTTTGTTGTATTGCCCCTAAGTTTCCTGGTGACCAAAGTAATCGCATCCAGGTCGCAAACGTTTTTCATCGGTCAGGCTGCCGAGCTTGGGCATCTGAACGGACATATCGAAGAAATGTTTGGCGGTCATGCGGTAGTCAAAGCATTCAATTACGAACGCAAGTCGGAGGAAATATTCCAGACCCACAACAACGGTCTGTACAAGTATGGATGGAAGGCTCAGTTTGTTACAAGCGTCATACATCCGATACTTAATTTTGCCGCCAATGCAACCTTTGTGGCAATATGTGTGCTTGGCGGCTACATGGTCGCCGGCGGACGCCTTACGCTTGGCGCAGTGCAGGCTTTTATCAGTTACTCCCGGAAATTTAACCAGCCGATCATGCAGGTGTCGCAGATCGTAAACATCCTGCAGTCCACAGTTGCCGCCGCCGAGCGCTATTTTGAAATCATGGACGAAAAGGAACAGGTGCACGATCCGGCAAACCCCGTTGCAGACGAGAATCCTCAGGGGAAGGTTGATTTTGAACATGTGTCGTTCCGCTATTTGCCCGACAAACCTTTGATAGAAGACGTATCTATCCATGTTGAGCCGGGGCAGTTGGTCGCCATCGTCGGTCCGACAGGCGCAGGCAAGACAACGCTTGTCAACCTGCTCATGCGCTTCTACCAGCCCGACAGTGGCAGCATCTATATTGACGGGATCAACATAAATGACATGGGACGCAAGCAACTCCATTCGCTTATTGGCATGGTGCTTCAGGATACCTGGCTGTTCAAGGGGACTATTCGCGAAAACATCGCCTTCGGACGGCGCGGTGCAACGGATGAAGAAGTAATCGAAGCCGCAAAACTTGCCTACGCCGACGGTTTTGTTCGCGCCTTGCCGAAGGGATACGACACTGTCATTAATGAGGAAGGGAGCAACATTTCACAAGGGCAAAAACAACTCCTGACGATCGCACGCGCCCTGATCGTCAAGCCGCCAATCATCATTCTCGACGAAGCCACCTCGTCGGTAGATACCCGCACGGAAGTCTTTATACAAAAAGCCATGAAAAGGATTATGTACGGGCATACCTGTTTCGTAATCGCCCACCGTTTGTCCACCATCCGCGAAGCGAACATGATTCTCGTAATGAAAAACGGAAACATCGTTGAACAGGGCCAACACGCCGAACTGCTGCGCCGGCATGGCGTCTATTACGAGTTGTACAACAGTCAGTTTGCGGAGTGGAAAGACAAATAGCATCCGCATCACATCAATTGCTGACGTCAGTACGCCTCACGATACTTGCCGCTCTCTTTGTCTTCCAGAATATTGAGGTAACTCTTGTAGCGCGATTCGCTGATGAAATGGTCTTCAACAGCCCGTAGAACTGCACATCCCGGCTCATTGCGATGCGTGCAGTTATGAAAACGGCAATCGGCTGAAATCCGAAAAATCTCCGGAAAATAATGCGCCACTTCGACGCCTTCCATCTCAATCGTCCCAAAGCCTTTTATTCCCGGCGTATCAATCAGATAACCGCCTTCCGGCAACGGAATCATTTCCGAGAATGTCGTCGTGTGCATTCCCTTTTTGTGGTAATCCGAAATGACATTCGTTTTCAGACACGCGTCGGGAATCAAACTATTGATAAGTGTGGATTTGCCTACGCCCGAATGTCCGGAAAACAACGTGATTTTATTCGCCAGCAGTTGTTTCAGTTCACCCGTCCCTTCGCCCGACAAGGCGCAAATGGCATGGCAGGGATAGCCGACAACGGTATAGAGGCGCATCAGTCCTTCCAGATACTCCAATTCATCTTTATCGTAGCAATCTACTTTATTAAACACTAATCTGACAGGAATTTGATATGCCTCGGCGGTGGCTAAGAAACGGTCTATAAACACGGTTGTTGTAGGCGGATAATTGACCGTCACAACCAACAACGCCTGATCAAGGTTTGCCGCAAGGATATGCGCCTGTTTCGACAGGTTGGACGAGCGGCGGATAATGTAGTTACGACGATCTTCAATGGCCGTGATAAAAGCTGTCCCCTCGCTGTTGGCCTCAATCTCTACTCTGTCGCCAATCACTACCGGATTGGTATTTTTGATGGCTTTCAGCCGGAAATTACCCTTGATTTTACTCTCAATAACCTGCCCGTCCTCTGTCTGTACAGAGTACCAACTGCCGGTATTTTTAATAACAAGACCGTGCATGATTTATTTATACCGTCATGATTTCCTTTTCTTTGGCGGTATAGAGTTCATCCACTTTCTTGATATACCGGTCATGATTTTTTTGCGCCGTATCTTCTGCGTCTTTTTCCGCATCTTCGGGGACACCGTCTTTCAGACTCTTCTTTAACGCTTCAATGGCGTCGCGACGCGAGTTGCGGATGCTGATTTTTGCATTTTCCGCTTCCTGCTTTGCCTGTTTCGCCAACATGCGACGACGTTCTTCCGTCAACGGCGGAATACCCAGACGTATGACCTCCCCGTTGTTTTCGGGCGTGATGCCTACGTCGGAATTAAGAATCGCTTTCTCTATGTCCTTTAGCAATGCCTTCTCCCAAGGCGTAATAAGTAACGTCTTGGCGTCAGGCGTATTAATAGACGCTACGCCAGAAAGCGGCGTCAAATTACCGTAATAGGGAACCTTCACGTTATCCAGAATCTTTGGATTGGCTTTCCCTGCACGGATACGCGCTAAATCTTCGTCCAAAAAACGAATGGCTGACGCCATTTTCTCTTCAGACTTCTTCAATATGGATTGAATGTCCGTCATGGCCACATTGTTTTTATTATTTATAATCTATTATCTAACACTCTTTTATTTAAAAAGTACACCTTGTACTTGCGGGACAAAGGTAATAAAACTATTTGCAAAAAACAAAAATAATCAAAAAATCATTCGTCAAAAACGCATATTTTATCCTGTTTTTGTGATATATACGGCCGAAAAATTGATTTACAACATTGTTTTGTTTCAATATTGACCAATTTTGTAACAATATATACCTTTTTGGTTTACTTTGAACAGCCTATTTTTGCAGCCAGATTCAGACAAGATTTTTATGTTGCAGACGCATATTCTCAAAACAGCGGTCTCTCTTTTCAGCCGAAACGGCATTAAGAAAGTGAGTATGGATGAAATAGCCCGTTATTCAGGCGTTTCCAAAAGGACGTTGTATGAGTTTTTTGAAAACAAGGAAGATCTGTTGCTTCAGGTGTTGAAAATGAATTTTAGCAGTTGGTATGAATACCTGACTGAATTGATGAAACAGCCCAATACTGCGTTGGATGTAATCCTGTTGTTTTTTGACAAAAGGACAAAGGATAATCCGGCGTGGATATGCGACGCTTTTTATGAAGACATTTTTCGATATACCGATGCGTACCGGACTTTTACTGAAAACAAGGATAGAATAATGAATGTATTCTTTGGCTTGTTGAAGCGTGGTGTGAAAGAAGACGTTTTCCTTCCGGAAATTGATTTTGACATGCTTACAATTCTGGCAGGTGAATGGATGAAAAAATCGTTGTCCACCGATGTGTTCAGCAAATATGACCCGGCGGAAGTATTTGATACTGTTTTTTTGATTTTTATGCGTGGAATATGTACCGACAAAGGTCGGGAGATACTAAAACGTTACATAATGAAGTTACATTATAAAAAAGAAGGAACGATTCAATAACGGGCTACAGGATATTCGTCGTTGTTTTCCCGGATTTTGTCGGGTAAAAACAGATGATTGGTCGTTTTTCTGTTTGCCCCAAAAAACAGACGGACTATTTTTGCACCGTCAAAAAATGATTTGAAAATAAGTAAATTATATATTACAATGATACAACTAAGCAAAAAGGCGAAAAAGATAACAGGCATTCTGTTCATACTGTCGCAGGGTTGGCTATCGGTTGGAGCGCAGGACTCGCTCAGCATAAATCGACAGGATACGTTGGTGCTGAACCTGGAACAGACGATTAAAATCGCTTTGAGTGAAAACCCGACTGTCAAAATTGCAGATATGGAAATTCAGCGCGTGGATTATTCAAAGAAAAGCGCGTGGTATGGCCTTATCCCCAATGTGGAAGGGACGGGGCAGTATGCCAAATACCTGAAACCGGCGACTATGGCGCTCGCAGGTATGGTTATCGAATTGCCGACCGATTTCAACGCCACCGCTACGCTGAGCGCTTCGCTGCCTCTGTTCGCCCCCGCGCTGTGGCACTCCATCAAAATGACAACACTCGACATGCAAAGCGCAGTTGAAAAGGCTAAAGCCTCAAAAATCACTCTGCGCAACGAAGTTACGAAAGCTTACTACAATATCCTTGTCGCGCAGGATTCCTATAAAACCCTGCTCGACGGATATGACCTTGCCCGTAAAAATCAGGAAACGGCCAAAAAAGCATTCGAAGTGGGTGTGGTAGCCGCCTACGACCACCTTTCGGCTGAAGTGCAGGTGAAAAACCTCGAACCGACCTTGCTGCAAACCGAAAACGGCATTGAGCAGGCTAAAATGTACCTCAAAGTTCTTGTTGGCATCGAAGCCGCTCAACCGATTGAAGTTACGAACACACTTTCCGATTTTGAATCGGGCATTGTGGAAGTCGAAACCCTCGACGAACTGCAACTTGATAACAACACCGACCTGCGTCAGCTTGATATTCAGAAGCGTCAACTCGACCGCTCGTTGCAACTGCAACGCTCGCAACGATTGCCGACGCTTGCCGCGTTTGCAAATTATTCATACGCAGGAACGGGCAACAAAGCCGGAGTGAGTTTCTTTACTCAGCAATATCAGCCGGCTACTACCGAATGGTTCAGCCAGGGACTTATCGGCGGATTTCAGTTGAGCGTGCCGATCACATCCATTTTTACTGTTTCGGCAAAGGAAAAACAACTGAAAATCCAGAGCAATCAGTTGCTTATGCAGCGCGAATACACCAAGGACGCCCTGCGTGTGCAGGCTGTCTCGGCGCTCAACAATATGAACAAAGCAGTAAAACAGGTCGGTGCAGCCAAACAAAGCGTCGAACTGTCCGACACTGCATATAATATAGCCACCAAACGCTACGAAAACGGTACCGGCACCATACTTGAGTTGCAAAACGCATCACTTGCCATTACCCAAGCCCGCTTGTCCTATCATCAGGCAATCGCGGACTATCTTTCGTCAAAAGCTGATTTGGAAAAGGTTTTAGGAATTGAAAAATAATTTAAAAAATAAAAATTATGAAACAAAACATCTTATTCAGATTTTTGCCCCTCGTGTGCGCAATCGTCCTGTTTTCCTGCGGAGGGGGAGGCAACAAACAGGAAGAGAAATCTTCGGAAAAAGTGAGGGTAAAAACTACCGTCGCAAAAAAAGAAGCGGTTGAACGT
>JAISTS010000137.1 GCA_031272455.1 Tannerella sp.
CGCTATGACAGACTTTATTTTTTATGTTCTGATTTTTGCAGTGGTTATCCTCTTTTTTGTGTTCTGGTACTATGTGCCGTTCCTGCTGTGGATATCCGCTAAGGTATCGGGCGTCAGCATTTCGCTGATACAGTTGTTCCTGATGCGCATCCGTAAGGTGCCGCCCGGAGTTATCGCCCGTGCGATGATTGAGGCTCACAAAGCCGGTTTGAAAACCTTGACGCGCGACGAGCTTGAAGCGCACTACCTTGCCGGCGGACATGTCGAGCGCGTTGTTCACGCCCTTGTCTCGGCATCGAAAGCCAATATCGACCTGACGTTTCAGATGGCTACGGCTATTGACCTTGCCGGTCGCGACGTGTTTCAGGCAGTACAGATGTCGGTCAATCCGAAAGTGATTGACACTCCGCCCGTTACGGCAGTCGCCAAAGACGGCATCCAGCTGATAGCCAAGGCTCGCGTAACCGTTCGCGCCAACATCAAGCAGCTTGTCGGCGGCGCGGGCGAAGAAACCGTACTGGCGAGGGTAGGCGAGGGCATCGTTTCGTCTATCGGCTCGTCCGAAAACCACAAGAGCGTGCTCGAAAATCCCGATTCCATATCTAAACTCGTGCTGCGCAAGGGCTTGGACGCAGGCACGGCATTCGAGATACTCTCGATCGACATTGCCGACATCGACATTGGCAAGAACATTGGCGCCGCCCTGCAAATGGATCAGGCGCAGGCGGACAAGAACATCGCTCAGGCGCGCGCCGAAGAACGCCGCGCCATGGCAGTCGCCACCGAGCAGGAGATGAAAGCCAAAGCCCAGGAAGCCCGCGCCAAGGTGATCGAAGCCGAAGCCGAAGTGCCCAAAGCCATGGCAGAAGCCTTCCGCAACGGCAACCTCGGCATAATGGACTATTACCGGATGAAAAATATCGAAGCCGACACCTCGATGCGCGACGCCATCTCGAAACCGTCGAAACCGTCTGACAAATAAATGAAGCCGCTACCCCCCTCAGAGCTGATTATCAACGATGACGGCAGTATTTTTCATCTGCATCTGCGACCCGAACAGCTGGCAGACCGCGTGATTCTCGTCGGCGATCCGGCGCGGGTCGATAGCATTGCTGCAAGGATGACCGACATCGAATGTGATGTTGTCAATCGCGAATTTCATTCTGCAACAGGCAGTTATCGCGGCAAACGCATTACCGTCGTTTCGCATGGCATAGGTTGCGATAATCTCGATATCGTGATGAATGAGCTTGACGCTCTGGCGAATATCGACTTTGCAACACGCACAGTGTGTCCCGTTTTTCGCCGTCTGACGCTTGTGCGTATCGGCACTTCGGGCGGGTTGCAGCCTTATACGCCGATAGGAACGTATGTAGCTGCGGTAAGGTCTGTCGGGCTTGACGGCGTGATTTATTTTTATAAGGACAGCGAAGCCGTGCGTGATACGGATATGGAAAATGCGCTGATGAGCCGTTTGCGCTGGGATGTCGAAGGCGTCCGTCCCTACGTCGTTTCGGCTGACAGCTCTCTGTTAGAGCAGGTTGCGCAAGACGACATCGTACGTGGCATAACGATTGCAGCCAACGGTTTCTATGCGCCGCAAGGACGCGAACTGCGGCTACATCTACATTCTCCTACATTGAACGACCGCATTAAAGAATTTGAATATCAGGGACTTAATGTAACTAACTACGAGATGGAAAGTTCTGCCCTCGCCGGACTTGCCGCCCTGATGGGTCATCGCGCTCTGACGGTCTGCTGCATTATAGCCGGACGCGCCGACCACCGGATGAACACCTCATACAAAGGCAGTATGAGTGATTTGATTGATAGGGTTTTGAATAGGATTTGAAAAACACCTGTAATTTCTGTGATTTTTTTTAAACATATTTTAAATTAAAATATGTATGCGAAAGTTAAACTTTGTAAATTTTGAACAAGGTATAATATTTTTGTAATACCTTTGCAGCGACTTAGTCAGGGTATTTTATCGCAATGCAGAGAAGGCTCGGATTAAGATTAATTGAGATTTTTGAGATAGCTTTTAAGGGTCGTTTGATATTTAAATTGAAAGATTATGTGCAATGTATCTAATCGGATGGCGTCCCGAATTAAACCACGCTTGCGGAGTTTTTTGTCAACTCTGCTTTTTGTCCTGATATGTTCAGGTTACAGTCTTTTTGCTCAGACAGTTACGTTTCTTGTTCCTGCCACACCGCCTGCTACGGGCTGGGTTAACTACGCCCAGAAAACAGCTGATTACGCGGGTCATGTAACGGTTCCTGTTCCTCCCACGCCTGCCAGCTATGGCAAGGTGTCGTTCGTCGGATGGTACACGACGGGTACGCCCGCCGATATCAACGACGCATCGCTGCGGTTCAATCCCGATTCGGTTTTCACTTCAAATGCAATGTTTTACGCCGTTTTCAGCAACAACTACCTCGTGCAGTTTCTCGACGGCTATGGCAAGGTGGTATTTTCGGAGCTTGTCGCGTCGGGCGGCAATGCTACGCGCCCCGGGTCGGGGCAACTGCCTGATTTGAATGTATTTAAACCTGCCAACAAATGGTTTGAAAACACATGGGCGTTGCCTTCGACGCCGACGGTGCGGTTTGAGTTTGAAACAACTGCCATCACGGGAAATATGACCTTGCAGCCAATACTTTACGACGCGGTAACGATTTATTTTGAGACCTACGGCACGCAGGTGATGCCTGTGCAGGCGAAGAAAGGCTCAAAAATCGCCGAAGTGTCGCCTTTCCCCTCTGTTTACAGCGTTACACGTCAGGGTTACAGCCCCTTACACTGGTCGCTCGTCGCGGGCGACAGTGGCGCGGGCGATGCTATCGACGGAGGCGGCAATGATATAAGTACGGATATTCTCAATCCTAATTACGTAGTTAACAGTGATTTGACCGTTTATCTTCATTGGAAAGCCATTCTTAACGGCGCGACTTACCGCATCGTTTACTGGGTCGAGCGTCCCGATATGGGCGTCAATTTTGTTCCTCAGCCGGGCAATCCGAGTCATTATGTGTTCGGTTTTGCAGAGACTTCGCCGCGTGTAGGCACGGCAGGACAGACCATCGGCAATCCGGGCAGCGGCGCCGACATCGTGTTCGACAGTAACGATATGCCGCCAATCAACAATTTCGGCGTTGACGACCCGATGCGTTACGCCGAATGGCAGTCAACCGAATACACGACCGTCGTGGCGACAGTGGCAGGTGATAATTCAACTATCGTCAACGTTTACTGCCGGTTGCGCACGTTTTCCATCACTTTCGACCTGCCTGCGTCGGATGTCAAGATGAGCTTCGACTCCGACTACGACGGTACGCCCGAAATTTATGGCGATATAACGGCTGACCCGACCTACAATCCCACGCCCAACCCGTTTGTGCTATATTTCAAGTTTGGCGACAATATCTCGACGCGCTGGCCTCATCCCGTCAACGGCGCTACATTTTATTACACCCAACCGCCGCAGGATGCCATAACGTACAGTTTCGACACTTGGGATCCGCCATATTCCATCCTTGGCACTCCAATGGCAGGATTATGGAAATCGCCACGCACGGAAATCAATTCGTCGATGACGCTGAATCTGACTTATCTCGAAGCGGGCGCAACCAATTACAACGTTACGCTGGCGCTGTCGAGCGCGGCATATACGACGCTTAATGTGCGTTATTGGGCGGAGGTGTCGAGCATCGAATCGCCTGCCGAAGCCGCCCTGCCGCATCGCACCTACGGCACAAAGACCTTCGTGCTGTTGCCGTCGTATTCGGCTGCCGTGCTGCGTTTCAGTTCGTCGGGAGGCTTCGAGGGCAAGCAGCTCACGGGGATGAATTATCCCGTTTACGGATATGATTACAGTATGTCGGAGACAGGACCGGAAGCGGTCGGCGGCTCCGATGCCATCGACGGCATATACAAGAATTTCTACTACACGCGCATAATTTATACGCTTACGTATGATTTTATGGGGCATATTCCGAGCGGGCAGTCGGTTTTTTCTGCAACATTTACGACCGGAATGCCGCTTGCAAGTTTCGATATGCCCGTTCCCGACGTTCCGGGATTCCTGTTCAAGGGATGGTATGCCGACGCGAGCCTGATGCTGCAATTCAACTTCAATATGACGGCGCCGCCATACAACCTCGCCGTTTATGCCCGTTGGGAAAGTTCGGACAATATCATCACCTTTGTTGACGCCGACGGCTCGCCGCTTGCCAATGACGGCAGCCAGCAACAGGGCGTCGCCAACGGCGGATATGTCAACTTCAACAATTTGACAATCGGGGGAACGGTCTATACGCCCGGGTACAACGACCCGCAGCGTGGCGCTTTCCTTGGATGGGATTACATTCCTGTGCTCGGTACGAAAATCGCTTTTCCGCTAACGATGCCGATTTACAGCGATATGACGCTTTATGCTCGCTGGCAAAGCGAAGGGTTGAAAATCACCTACTACGACTCCGACAACATCACCGTGCTCGACGTTGACAACGCTTCGGGACAGGGCTATGCCAACGGTGTTTATGCCACTGTCCGCAACGACGCAGGCGTAACCGTTCCCGCAGGAAAAACGTTTATCGGATGGCGGGTGAACAATACCGGACCGCTGTATTATGCCGGCGGCACTATTCAGGTGTCGGGCAATCCGAAGATGTATCCCTACAACGGTGCGCTGAGCGATTTGGCTAAACTGACTTACAAGCCCAATTTTGCAGGATCGACGGCGCCGGATTACGAATATCAGGTTGTCAAGGGCAATAACCTCAACCTCGCCACGCCTGCCGAAGTGCCCGCGTTTCATCGTACCGGTTACGATATTATAGGATGGAACACTCAGGCTGACGGGCTGGGTACGACTTACGCTACCGGGCAGATCTTCGTTATGCCGATGCACGATCAGGTGCTTTATGCCGTCTGGAAAGCGCATAAATACAATATCACCTACTCGCCTGCCAACTGGACGACGGCAGCCGTCGGCAATCCCAACAACTATACGATAGAGCAGCTGCCCGTCGCGCTCAACCCGCCCGTCAAGTACGGTTACACTTTCACCGGCTGGAATATTGTGAGCGACGAGGCTGCGGTCGCCCCGCTGTCGTATGTTAGCACGATTCCGCAGGGCGTTTACGGCAATCTGACCTGTTCGCCGACGTGGAGTTGGAACCCGCAGCCGTCGGGAACGCCCGGTCAGCGCGGATTTTTCGTTGACCAAAATGTCGTCGGCGGCAATCACGACGGCAGTTCGTGGGCAAACGCTTACCTGACAATCGAAGAAGCGTTGGTCAATGCTGTTGGCGGCGACTTTATCTGGGTTGCACGGGGCGAATACAGTAATTCCGCAGGCTCGGCTTACCTTATGGATCGCGACAGCGTGAAGATTTTTGGCGGTTTTGCGGCTTGGGAGTCGTATATCTCGGAACGAAATTTTGCCGAAAACCGTACCGTCATTCGCGGAGCGGGAACAAATGCTGTCGTGATTGACGGCGTTGGCAATGAAGCGCGATGGGACGGGTTCGTGATCGAAGGCTGCTATGCAGGGACAGGAATCAGGATGATCAATGGCGCCTCGCCCGTGATAGCCAACTGCATCATTCGCGGCAATACGTCGCAGGACGGCGGCGGTGTAAGCATCGACGGCGGCAGCCCGATACTGTATAATACAGAGATAAGCGGCAACATCGCATCGCGAGGCGCGGGCATTTACATACGCAACGGAGCGCCGCAGCTGACCAACGTTACTGTCAGCGGCAACCGTGCATCGTCGAGCGGCGGAGGCATTTATATCGACAACTCATCGCCGGTATTTCGCAATACCATCATCTGGGGTAATCGTGTCGCGGCAGGCTCGAATCCTAATGTCGCAAATATCGCATCGCAGACGTTCTACGAATATTCCATAGTCGAAGGATCGGGCGGCAGCGAAAGCTGGAACGCGACTTTCGGTATCGACGGTAGCCATAACTACGACGCCAATCCGAGCTTCCAGAAGAGCGGTTTCGACCTGACGGGCGAGATGCAGGAGGGCGACTATATGTTGCGGGCATCGAGCAGTGCGATAGATCGCGGACGGACGGTGCATATCTATAACAGCCTTACATACTGGGATGTCGTGCTCGAATATCCGCATACTGCTACAAGCGGCGAGCGCATCCTCGAAGCCTTGCCGTTCGACCTCGCTTACTGCAACCGCGTCGCCTACGACATTGTTGACATCGGCGCTTATGAGTTTGGAGGCGAAGAGATAGATGTAAGACTTGTGCGCGAGGTGATAATAAGCGAAATCGAAGGATTGACGACATCGCCTCCGGCGGGCGTTTATTATGTTTTGAGTTCGCACGATTTTACTTTCACCGTCAGCCCGCAGCCCGGCTATTCGACCGAAAGGCTAAGAATATATACAGGCGACCCGCTGCACGACAGCGAAGGATTAGTGCGCGTAGAAAATCCCAACGGCAGCATCACCGTAACGATTAAAAGCATCACCGAACCGCTTACGATAGATTTTTCGGACGTAATACGCACGGCTAACGATGCGACGCCGACCGATCGCATCTGGGCGTATGGCAGTAAGATGTATGTCGATGCTCTTGCACCCTCGACTGTACGCATTTATCTGCTGTCGGGGCAGCTTTACCGTATAAGTAACGTCGCAGCAGGACAGACCGTTATTCCTCTCCCTGCGGGGTATTACACAGTCCGGTTTAATGAGAGAAGCTATAAAGTGATGATTAAATGACCGACCGTGCACCGTTTTACCGTGCACCTTAAAAAAGCCTCACTCCTTCCTGATTATCTCCATTCCCTTGCGGATGGCGGCTTCGTTGGCGGGGATGAGGTTGTAGTGGCGTTCGGGGAGGGTCTTTTTCAGTCCTTTGACGACGCTGTCGAGGCTGACCATGGGTACGATTTTGAGCAGTCCGCCGAGCACGATCATATTGAAGGTCTTCTGCATATCGAGTTCGTTGGCGGCGTCCATCGCGTCGATGCGGTAAACGTTGATGTCGGTGCGCGTGATGGGTTTGTTGATGCCGTAGCCATCGTATATCAGTATGCCGCCGCGTTTGATTTTCGATTCAAACTTGTCCATCGACGGCTGATTGAGGATGATGGCGATGTCGTATTCGTTGAGTATGGGCGAGCTGATGCGTTCGTCGCTGATGATGACGGTTACGTTAGCTGTGCCGCCGCGCTGTTCAGGTCCGTAGGATGGCATCCACGTTACTTCCTTATTCTCCATCAATCCCGAATAAGCCAGTATCTTGCCCATCGACAAGACGCCCTGACCCCCGAATCCTGCTATGATTATTTCCTGTTTCACGATAGTTCTATTTTTATCTTTTATCTTTTATTTTTTACAAGTTGACAAAAACTACTGACAACTGATTACTGACAACTGACAACTGACAACTAATCCCCCTTCAAATCCCCCAGTGGATAGAACGGAAACATATTATCTTCGAGCCATTTGTTTGAGGCGTCGGGCGTCATCTTCCAACCCGACGAGCAGGTGGATACAAATTCGACTATCGACGTTCCCTTGCCCGCCATGGCGTTGTCGAACGCCTTTCGGAGCATCTTTTTTGCTTTGCGCACGGCGGCGGCGGTGTGAACGCTCTGTCGTGTTACGAGGCATACGCCTTCGAGCAGCGCCAGCATATCGGATATTTTGAGCGGATAGCCGTTGAGGGATGCGTCGCGACCGTAGGGGCAGGTTGACGTGGGCATACCGATGAGCGTGGTTGGCGCCATCTGTCCGCCCGTCATCCCGTAGATAGCGTTATTGACGAAGATGATGACGATGTTTTCGCCGCGGTTGGCTGCGTGGATGGTTTCTGCCGTGCCTATGGCGGCGAGGTCGCCGTCGCCCTGATAGGTGAAGACCATCTTCGCGGGGTTGAGGCGTTTGACGGCTGTGGCGATGGCGGGAGCGCGTCCGTGAGCCGCTTCTATCCAGTCGATGTCGAGGTAGTTGTAGGCGAAGACGGCGCATCCGACGGGCGAGATGCCTATCGTGTCTTCTTCCATTCCCATCTCTTCGACGACTTCGGCGATGAGTTTGTGTATGACGCCGTGGCTGCATCCCGGGCAGTAGTGCATGGCGTTATTGTTCATCAGTTTGGGTTTGCCGTAAACGAGGTTTTCCGGCTTTATCATTTCGTTCTGTTCCATCTCTGTTTCTTTGTTTTTTATTACGGGAATATCCTTAATATATATTGTGTCAGCCGTGTTAAGACTGCTGCTCCTCCGCAGATGAAGAAGGGCAGGCGGCTGCTTGCGGCGAAATAGGCGATCAGCGCCCCGATAGCGAGCAGCATAAATGCCAGCGTGAATATCTCGTCTGTACGGCTTCCGCGGTTCATAGCAGTTTTTCTTTTACGGCTTTAACAATCTCGTCGGGTGTGAAGACGATGCCGCCCAGCCGTCCGAAGTGTTCGACGGGCACACGGTCGCCAACGGCGAGGCGTACGTCTTCGACCATCTGTCCGGCGTTGAGTTCGACCGTCAGTATGCCTTTCATCCGCTTTGCCAGTGTCGCAATTGCTTCCGACGGGAAGGGCCAGAGCGTTATGGGGCGGAGCAATCCTATTTTCAGTCCTTCTTGGCGGGCTGTCTCGATGGCTTTCTGGCATATCCGCGCGGGCGATCCAAAGGCTACGAGCAGGTATTCGGCGTCGTCGCACAAGCAGGTCTCGTATCGCACTTCGTTTTCTTCTATCCGGCGGTATTTCTCCTGAAAGCGTATGTTTTTGTTTTCCATCACGACGGGGTCGAGTTCGAGCGAGGTGATGATGTTGGGCTGTCGCGATGCGGGTTTGCCTGTTGCCGCCCATGGCGATTCGGCGCGTATCTCGTCGTCGGTCTTACGGCGGCGGAAGGGTGGGAGGGTTACTTTCTCCATCAGCTGCCCTACTATGCCGTCGGCAAGTATCATTGCGGGATTATTGTATTTGAAGGCGAGGTCGAAGCCGAGAGCGACGAAGTCTGCCATTTCCTGTACCGACGATGGCGCGAGCGTGATGAGTCGATAGTCGCCGTGCCCACCTCCTTTGACGGTCTGGAAGTAGTCTGCCTGACTGGGCTGGATGGTACCGAGTCCCGGTCCGCCGCGCATCACGTTGACGATAAGGCAGGGCAGGTCGGCTCCGGCGATATACGAGATGCCTTCCTGTTTGAGGCTGATGCCGGGGCTTGACGACGAGGTCATACAGCGTTTGCCTGTTCCTGCTCCGCCGTAAACCATATTGATGGCTGCTACTTCGCTTTCGGCTTGTACGACGATCATTCCCGTCGTTTCCCATGGTTTTTCCGCCATCAGTGTTTCGAGGATCTCTGACTGCGGGGTGATGGGATAGCCGAAATAGCCGTCGGCGCCGTAACGTATGGCGGCGTGGGCTATCGCTTCGTTGCCTTTCATTAATTTGATTGATTCGAGATTGTCGGTATCTCCTGTATTCGGTCTTTGTTCTTTCATCTTCGGTCGTTATTTCAAATCTTCACTCTGTAAACAGTCAGGCATCCGTCGGGACAGACGACGCCGCAGTTGGCGCAGCCGATACATTCGTCGGGTTGTGCCATAAAGACGTAATGATACCCTTTGTTATTGACTTCGCGAGTCTGTCGTTGGAGGACGCCTGAGGGGCACGCAACTACGCAGAGTTCACATCCTTTGCAGCGTTCGGTATTGACGACTACTGTTCCTTTTACTTTTGCCATAATACGCTTTTCTTTGTAAAATCGTGCAAAGGTACGAAAAAAATCGTAACTTTGCAGAAATTTACAGGAAATTGTAAATCGAAAAACAGTATATTAATGAAATTTGAAGAATTAAATCTCGAAGACGCCATTCTGGACGGGTTATACGCTATGCGGTTTGAAGAGACTACCCCGATACAGGAAATGTCTATACCTCCGATCCTCGAAGGGCGCGATATTATGGGTTTTGCTCAGACCGGTTCGGGCAAGACTGCCGCTTATGTGCTGCCTGTGCTTAATGAATTGAGCAAAGGCGGTTATCCTGCCGATGCTGTCAACGCTGTCATTATGTCGCCGACGCGCGAACTGGCGCAGCAGATCGACCAGCAGATCGAAGGCTTTTCTTACTTTGTACCCGTGTCAGCCGTCGCCGTCTATGGCGGGACTGACGGCATAGCATACGCGCAACAGGAGCGCGGATTGCTGCTGGGCGCCGATATCGTTATCGCCACGCCCGGACGGCTTATCAGTCATCTGAATATGGGCAGCGTTGATTTGTCGAAGACATCGTTTTTTATCCTTGACGAAGCAGACCGTATGCTCGATATGGGATTTTTTGACGATATTATGCAGATTTACAAACATCTGCCGCCAACCTGCCAGATAATTATGTTCTCGGCTACGATGCCTCCCAAGATCAAAAAACTTGCGGAGACCATACTTAAAGACCCTGTCGAAGTGAAGATTGCCATCGCCCGTCCGCCCGAAACCATCCTGCAGTCGGCATATATATGCTACGAAGCGCAGAAACTGCCTATACTTCTTAACCTTTTTCATAAGAGCAGCCCCAGCCGCGTGCTTATCTTCTCTTCGTCGAAACTGAAGGTCAAAGAGCTGTCGGCAACGCTCAAGCGTATGAATTTTAATGTACACGCGATGCACTCCGACCTCGAACAGACGGAGCGTGAACAGGTAATGAAAGATTTTAAGAACCGTCATATAGATATGCTTGTTGCTACCGATGTAGTGTCGCGCGGCATCGACATTACGGATATCAGCCTTGTTATCAATTACGATATCCCGAACGATCCTGAGGATTATGTCCATCGCATAGGACGAACGGCGCGAGGCACCACCGGCGAAGGCGTAGCTATCACGTTCGTTAGCGTCGAAGAGCAAAGCCGTTTCAAGGAAATCGAA
Organism: Tannerella sp.; assembly: GCA_031272455.1. Classification (GTDB taxonomy): domain Bacteria; phylum Bacteroidota; class Bacteroidia; order Bacteroidales; family Tannerellaceae; genus Tannerella. Next base: position 10,915 of record JAISTS010000137.1, read on the forward strand.
GACTTCCTCGGCAAGAGCATATATAAAATCCCTATCGACGCTGCGCTGGGCGATGCTCCGGCTTATGAGCCTGAGAAGAACCGATGGAAAAGACCGATGCGCCGAACATCAGGCGGCAAAGCAGGCAAAGGCGGTAAGGGTACACGAACAGGCAATAAAGGAAAGCGTAAATAATAATGTACGTATGATCTGCTTCCCGAATGCAAAAATCAACCTCGGACTGCACGTTACGGCGCGACGGCAGGATGGATACCACGACATCGAAACGGTGTTTTATCCCATTCCACTGTGCGATGCTCTCGAAATCACTCCTGCGGATAAGTGGTCGTTCGAGCAGACGGGCATCGCTCTCGACGCACCGTCGGACGACAATCTCGTTATGAAAGCCTTGCGCTGTATGCAGCAACGTCATCAAATCCCTGCTTCGTCGGTCTTTCTGCACAAAGCCGTTCCGGTCGGAGCCGGGCTTGGAGGCGGCTCGTCGGACGCATCGTTTATGCTGAAACTGCTGAACGATTATGCCGAACTGAATATTCCTGATAACGAACTCGAAACGATGGCTGCGTCGCTTGGCGCCGACTGTCCGTTCTTTGTCCGTAACACACCGGTTGTAGCGACAGGCACGGGCAATGTGTTTTGTCCGGTCGATGTGTCGCTCAAGGATTATACGATTTGCATAGTCAAGCCCGACATTGCCGTCTCGACACGCGAAGCCTATTCGCTCGTTAAGCCTGCGATGCCGCCGCGACCTTTATCCGAAGTTGTCAGCCTGCCCGTAGAGCAATGGCGCGAGGTGCTTGTCAACGACTTTGAACCAAGCATCTTCAGACTGTATCCGCAGATAGAAAAAATAAAAAACGAACTGTACGAGCGAGGCGCCGTTTATGCCGCTATGTCAGGCTCAGGCTCGGCTGTTTTCGGATTGTTCAAAGACGAACCTGAAATCAAATCACCCTATTATTATGTATGGAAAGGAAAGATGAAATAACACAAAGACCCGTTACCGACTGGCTCCCTACGACGAAGAAAGAAAGCGAACTGCGCGGATGGGACGAACTCGATGTAATCATTTTCAGCGGCGATGCCTACGTTGACCACCCGTCTTTTGGGGCTGCCGTAATCGGGCGCACGCTCGAAGCCGAACGACTGCGCGTTGCCATCGTTCCGCAACCTGACTGGCGCGGCGACCACCGCGATTTCAAGAAACTCGGTGCGCCCCGTCTGTTCTTCGCCATTGCTCCGGGTGCTATGGATTCGATGGTCAATCACTACACCGCCAATAAGCGTATGCGCAGCGACGACGCTTATACGCCCAACAAACAGCACGGATTGCGACCGGATTATCCTACCATTGTGTATGCAAATATCTTGAAACAGCTCTATCCCGACACTCCGGTTGTGATAGGCGGTATAGAGGCTTCGATGCGACGGTTGGCACATTACGACTACTGGCAGGACAGCCTTCGTCCGGGCATCCTTGCCGACAGTCCCGCCGACCTGCTCGTTTACGGTATGGGCGAGAAACCTGTCCGCGAGATTGTGCGCCGATTGCGCGAAGGCTATCAGTTTGACGACCTGACAGACATACCGCAAACAGCATATATCACCAATCGCTTTTCGGCAAAACACAGCGACATCGAACTCCATCCGTATGATGAATGTCGCAAAGACAAACACAAGCAGGCGATGAACTTCAAAATCATTGAAGAGGAATCGAACAAATATCAGTCGCAGGCTCGCCTTGTGCAGCGTACAAAAGGACGGACGGTTGTTGTCAATCCGCCCTATCCTCCGATGACGGAAGCCGAGATCGACGCCACATTCGACCTGCCCTATACCCGCCTGCCGCACCCGAAATACGCAGGAAAGACTATTCCGGCATACGAGATGATTAAGTTCTCGGTCAACAGCCATCGCGGATGTTTTGGCGGATGCGCCTTTTGCGCTATCGCCGCTCATCAGGGCAAATTCGTCGTTTCGCGCAGTCGCCGCTCAATAATCAACGAGATAAACGCCATAACTCAAATGCCCGATTTCAAGGGATACATTAGCGACCTTGGCGGACCGACTGCTAATATGTACCGTATGCGTGGCATAGACGAGCGTCTTTGTCGGCAGTGCGTCAAGCCCTCGTGTATTTACCCTTCGGTATGCAAGAACCTTGGCGCCGACCACGCACCCCTGCTCGGTCTCTACAAAGCGGCTCGACAGGTGCGCGGAGTGAAAAAGGTGTTTATCGGCAGCGGCATACGGCACGACCTGCTGATGCACCCGTATTCCGACCGGACGTGGCAACGCGCCGCCCGCGAATATCTTGAGGAACTGATGATAAACCATACATCGGGACGGCTGAAGGCGGCGCCCGAACATACCGAAGACGAAGTGCTTAAGATGATGCGCAAACCTCCGTTCGCCGTTTTTGAAGCCTTCAACCGGCTGTTCGGCGAGATAAATATGAACGAAAGGCTTAATCTGCAGATGATACCGTACTTTATCTCCAGTCATCCCGGATGCAGCGATGTCGATATGGCGGAACTGGCGTTAAAGACCAAGCAGATGCGCTTTCGCCTCGAACAGATACAGGATTTCACGCCTACGCCTATGACACTCGCCACAGAGATGTACTACACCGGCATCAATCCTTATACTATGCAGCCGGTACACTGTGCACATTCGCGCGAAGAAAAGCTCGACCAGCACGCATTTTTCTTCTGGTATCTGCCCGAATATGCCAAACAAATAATACAAATACTGCGCAGGATTAAGCGCAACGACCTGATAGAAAAGCTGTTTGGAAAGCAGGCTTTGCGACCGGAACGTGAGCGCCAACCGCGTGCAAACGGCAGACAAAACAATCAAAACGACCGCAGAAACCGGACAAACGACCGCCGCAACAGCTCAAACGGACGCCCGCCAAAAGACCGCAAGCGCCCATCACGATAGCACAGCGTCCTGATGTTTTATCGCCCAGTCAATCAACATTCGTACCGACGGCATTAGCGATTTGCCCGTTTCGGTCAGACTGTATTCCACACGCGGCGGTATCTCTGCGAACGCCTGACGCGAAATAAGATGGTCGGCTTCGAGATGTTTAAGCGTGGATGTCAGCATCTTGTGCGAAATATCGGGAATCGCTTTGCGCAAACCGCCGTAACGCATACGGTCGGCGTCTTTCAGCGTCCAAAGCACCAGCAACGACCATTTATCGCTCATACGCGACAAAACATTGCGAATCGGGCAAGTCGGATATCTTAAATCTATCTCTTTCATCATCTTTTAAATCAGACGGCAAAAATAGTCAATAATCCCCGAAAGAGAGTAATATTCCGATAAAAAAGTAATACGGTGCAGAAAATTTGCAGTCGAAATGTTAAATAATCCTAAATAAACAAACTGCAATTCGCTGATATTCAACAATCCTAACCGTCGATGTGAGTTAGGCACCAGTTTGCGGACAGAGGTGCGACCGCCTACTTTTGCCGAAGTTTTTTATCAATATATAATACATTAATTTAAAAGATTTATGACAAAGAAAGTAGCGATTTTAGCAGTTAACCCGGTAAACGGGTCAGGTTTGTTCCAGTATTTGGAATCATTTTTTGAAAACGGCATACCGTATCGTGTATTTGCCGTAGCCGAGACGACGCAGATTAAGACCAATTCGGGCGTTTCGATTGAGGCGGATGATATAGTCGCCCATTTGAAAGGCGCTGAAAGCGAGTACGATGCGCTGGTTTTTGCCTGCGGCGATGCGATGCCTAAGTTTACGGAAAACGCCGGACGTCAGGAAAATCAGGACCTGCTGTCAGTAATCAAGACCTTTGGCGACAGCGGGAAAACGATTGCCGGTCATTGCGTTGGCGGTTTGCTCTTTGATATTACCGGAGTAGCGGCGGGCAGGCGATTGGCGATGCATCCGTTCGTTCGTGGCGCAGTAAAAAGTGCGATTGCGACTGACAGGGCGTTTGCTGTTGAAGAAAACTTCTACACGGCTCAAAACGAAAACAGCTTGCATCTGCTGATGCCCGAATTGATTAAGGTGTTGAAATAATGATGATTGTTAGAAAACGAAGTCTGCGGACATCTCAGCCCCGCGCCTCGCCGCAGCATTTGCTGGAAGGGTTCAAGTAAATTAAAAATTAAGAATTATAAAACGCGGTATTAATTTTTTCGTTACCTTTGTAGCCGTTATCAGATGTTATAGCAATGAGTTTGAAACGCTTTGGAGTATCGCTTGAAGGCGAATTATTGGATGAATTAGATCGCTATGTCGATGCGAATGGTTTCGCTAACCGTTCGCAGGCTATCCGTTTCCTTGTCGAAAAGAATGTCGCCGAGCAGAAATGGCAGTGCGGGCACATTGTCGCCGGAACGGTTATAATAATGTATAACCAGACCAAGCGCAAAATCACGTCGAAGATAGCAGCCATTCAGCAAAACTATCAGGACGTTATCCTGTCGTCTTCGCAATATTACCTCAACGAGCAGTTTTGCCTCCATATAGCGACAGTTACCGGTGAGGCGTTTCGACTGACCGAACTGTCAGACAAGCTTATTTCGATCAAAGGTATCAAACACGGCAAACTCGTGATGAGTAGAGCCGACTGATCATACTCGTTTTTTCGTTTTTATCCACACATTATTCTTTTTTACGCAAAAAGAATATTTTTTTCACCCAAAAGTAGCACGAAATCAAAAAAACGTGTTACCTTTGCGGCGAATTTAAATGCAAACCAAATTATGAAAAAAGTATTATTTCTGACATTTATCGCTTTAAGCGCAGCAAATCAAACGTTTGCAAGTGATGAAGACACGGCGCCCGTCGATACGACGATAAGCCTGAAGCAGGTTGTCGTAACGGCTAACAAGATTGAAGTAAACCGCAATACTATTCCGCTGTCGATCTCGGTTGTCGGTCGCGAAGAGATAGAGGCGAGCAGCGAATCGGCTTTACTGCCTGTGCTGTCGCACCGTGTGCCAGGGCTATTTGTTACCGAGAAAGGCGTTACGGGTTTTGGAGTAAACACCAATTCGGCAGGTACGGTTAACATTCGTGGTATAGGTCAGAGCAACAAAGTGCTTATGCTATTCGACGGACAGCCGCAGTGGGCTGGAGTGTTCGGTCATTCACTGCCGGACACTTATGTAGCTTCGGATGTCGAGCGTGTTGAGGTCATTCGCGGTCCCGGTTCGTTGCTTTACGGCTCAAACGCAATGGGCGGTGTGATAAACATTATAACCCGTCGCCAGCAGGATGACGGTCGCCGCACTCAGGCGCGGATAATGTATGGCTCCTATAATACGCAGAAGTATATGATTAACAATGGATACAATGCCGGACGTTTTAGCAGTTTTATCTCCGTCAATCACGATCGTAGCGACGGAATGAGAGCTAATTCCGATTTTCGTATCACTAACGGTTTTGCCAATCTGGGCTATCGGCTTAACGACAACTTTCGCCTGAAAGGCAGCGCAAGCCTTGCCAAATCGAACAGTCAGAACTCAGGTCCGGTCGATAATCCTATTACAGATAACACAATGGATGTATTGCGCGGGACAGCTTCGGTCAGTCTTACTAATGCTTTCGAGAAGTCGAGCGGCGCTATTCAACTGTTCTACAACTGGGGACATCACGATATTAATGACGGATACCGCCCGCAAACCGGTGGAACGCCACGTACATTTCGCTTTAAATCCGATGACCATAATACAGGATTGTTAATGTATCAGACGTTCAGGCTCTTCGATGGTAACAGCTTTACTGCCGGGATTGACTATAAAAACTGGGGAGGGCATGCGTGGAACGATACTATCAATGGACGAATCGGTGAAATCGTTCGTCGATCTGTTAATGAGGTTGCAGGCTATGCGATTATGCAACAGGATCTTTTTGACCATTTAAGTATCAACGCCGGTCTGCGCTATGAGTATAACGATGCCTATGGAAGTCGCTGGACGCCGCAGGCAGGCATTACGATTCGTCCGTTTGAAGGCAACGCAATCAAACTGTCGTACTCCGAAGGCTACCGCAGTCCTAACATACGCGAACTGTACATTTCGTATCCGCCGTATTCAATGGCTAATCCTGACCTGAAGCCCGAAACGATGCAGAATTATGAGATTTCGGTCGGACAGTATCTTTTCGACAACAAATTCTTCGCCGAAGTTACCGCATTTTATCTCGAAGCCAAGAATCTGATTACCGGCGAGCAGGGAACGTTGACCAATATAAATAAGATCTATAATAAGGGTATCGAAGCCGAACTGACCTATTATCCGCTGAAAAACCTTTGGATTACGGCGAATTTCAGTCAGCTCTCGACCAGCATACCGATAGAAGCGGCGCCGAAACGCAAGTTCTTCGCCGAAGCAACCTATACGGTCAAAAATCTTACGCTGACCGTAGATGTCGAGTCGATCGGACGTCTGCAAAAAGTAGGCGGTACGGAGGACGACAAGATTTGCTATGCACTTCTTAATGCCAAAGCATCATACCTTTTCGGTACGCAGGATAAAGGATTGACCATCTTTGTCAAAGGTGAGAATCTGACCGGCAAAGAATACGAGATCCTGAAAGGATTCCCGATGCCGAAAACCGTTGTTATGGGAGGGGTGAATGTGGTTTTTTAGTAGATAGTAGCAAGTAGATTGTAGTAAGTAGATTTACCGTTTACCCTGCACCGTGAACCGTGAACCAAGTGTGTTTTTATTTTTTAATTGTTATTTTTGTAAGAATGAGCCGTTTTATTTTGTCATTGCTGATTTTAAGTTTTGTTGCCTGTTCAGGGCAAGACGATTTTGAGCTTTCGGTACGTGAGGCTGTAACCAATCAGATGAACGAATATCCGAAATCCACGTTGCGTGATTTGTATAAGAATTTTTTTCAAGATCGCTTCGGTCCCGGGCATCTTATCGCTGATACTGCAGCGGCAGCCGCTTATCTGCGCGAAGAACTTGCATCTTTTGAGCAAGCTAAGGGCGCTGCCTACGAACCGACCGGACGACTTGGTAATTTCTACCGTGTCAACCTGTCAGTTGTAAAAGACGCAAAGGTGCCTGCCGAACGGCTTCTCGATGCATTTGTCCGTAGTGCAAACAATGTTGTGGCGCCCACTCCCGACGAATGGCGTAAGGAATGGCGAGCAATCGACCGTATCATCCGCTCGATGCAACTGTACCTCCCAAACGAAGAAGCCGACCACATCGAGATTAAGATCTTTGTTGACAGCGGAAATTATGTCATGCACCACAGCAGTATCTATGAAGAGACCTACGAGCCGCACTATCGCATTGTCGAAAAAACAATTTTTGAACAGGAAATTTTGCCGCTTATAAATTAATACTTATCTTTGCTTTCTCCAATGCAGGACAAAAGATTTAGCTTATGAGCAAGGAAAGTTTTTTTACGGCAGACGAGAAGCGTGAGTTTTTTTCAGCGTATCATTCGCTGGTTACGAGCTTATCGTCGTGCCTCGAAAAGGATGACATCGCGCAAATGAAAGCGCTGATGAAGAAGGTTATCGCCCTGCAATGTTACGGGCGCGATCAGAACGGCATCAACGGTTTGCTGCGTAATATCCGCACGGCGATGATTGCCGTTTCGGACATCGGACTGAAGCGCACGCCGGTCATCGCTTTGCTGCTTTATCGACCGGTTTACAAGAAAATTATCGAATTAGACGAGGTCCGTAAGGCGTTTGACGATGATGTTGCGCTTATCATTAGCCGTTTGCTGAAAACGTCCGACCTTTATGCACGTAATACTGCTATCAATTCCGAGAATTTTCATCATCTTTTATTCTCGTTTGCCGAAGATGTGCGTGTCATCCTGCTGATGATTGCCGACCGCCTCTGTATGATGCGTATGGGCAAACAGATCAAAGACGACAGCAGCCGTATCCGAATGGCGACTGAGGTGTCGTATCTTTACGCTCCGCTGGCTCACCGTCTTGGGCTGTACAAGATAAAAAGCGAGCTTGAAGACCTGTCGCTCAAGTATATAGATCCCAAACAATACGAATATATCAAGAAAAAGCTGAACGAGACCAAACGCTCGCGTGATGCTTATATCGAAGAATTTATCCAGCCGGTGAAAGAACGATTGGATGCTGCCGGACTGAAGTTCGACATCAAAGGAAGGACAAAATCAATCTATTCCATCAATAACAAGATGAAAAAGCAGCAGACTGATTTTGAGGGGATTTATGATTTATTTGCTATTCGTATAATCCTCGACTCGGAGGAGCAACGTGAACGTTCGGAATGTTGGCAGGCGTTTTCGCTCATCACCGATATGTATCAGCCCAATCCAAACCGGATGCGCGACTGGATTTCGGTGCCGAAAAACAATGGTTATGAGAGCCTGCATATCACGGTGTTAGGACCACGCAATCGCTGGGTCGAAGTGCAAATCCGTACTCAACGAATGGACGAGATAGCCGAAAAGGGGCTTGCGGCGCATTGGAAATATAAGGGCGTGAAAGAAGAGCGCGGGCTGGATGAGTTTATGAATGACGTCCGAGCGTTACTCGAAAATCAAGGCTCCAACCCGATGGATACGATCCGCGATTTCAGGATGGATTTGTACAAAGACGAGATATACGTTTTCACACCGACGGGCGAACTGCTCAAGCTCGGCAAAGGCGCTACGGTGCTCGATTTTGCGTTCACCATACATTCCAAGCTCGGATGCAGGTGCGTTTCGGGCAAGGTGAACGGTCGCAATGTGCCTATCCGTCACGTGCTTAACAATGGCGATTCGGTTGAAATCATCACTTCGCCTCAACAAAAGCCCAAGCAGGACTGGCTGACATTCGTATCAACCTCGAAAGCAAAGACGAAGATACGTCAGGCATTGCGTGAGGAGGATGCCAAGGCTGCGGAATATGCGAAAGAGCTGTTGCAACGCCGTTTCAAAAACCGCAAAATAGAGCTTGAAGAGGCGGCTTTGATGCGTTATATCAAGAAAAAAGGCTTCAAAAGCGTTACCGATTTCTATGTTGAGATAGCGGATGAACGGCTCGACGTCAACAGCGTAATAGAGGAATACCTTGATATAGAGCGCAAAGAGCGTGAAGCAGCCGAACACACCGAAATACGTAGCGCTGAGCAATTTACAGCCACTCCGCAGACTGCGGAGAAAAGCAGCGCGGGAGATGAACTTGTGCTCGACAAAAATCTGTCGGGAATAGATTACAAGTTAGCCAAATGCTGCAATCCTATCTTCGGCGACGAGATTTTCGGGTTTGTTTCGACTCAGGGCGTAAAGATCCATCGCCGCAACTGTCCGAATGCGCCGGAGATGTTCAGCCGTTTCGGTTACCGCATCCTGCCGGCGCGATGGAAAGGCGAGGGCAGCGGCTATGTTATCACGCTGCGCGTCATCGGACACGACGATATAGGCATCGTAACCAACATATCTTCAGTTATTTCCAAAGACGGCAATATGACACTGCGCAGCATCAATGTCGATTCGGTTGACGGACTTTTCCGCGGCGACATCACCGTGATGGTAAAAGACACGCTGGCTGCAGACCGTCTGATAAAGAAAATCGGCGAAGTAAAAGGCGTAAAGCAGGTTGCGAGGCTGTATTCCAAGTAATTGCGTCTCGGACTAATTCTTGAATTTTTTTCCCAGTTCCTCGTCCGACAGGATATAGAGTATGGTCTTGCCGTCGGGAGTTAAATTGTTGGACGACAGCGAGAAAAGCCCTGCCACTATAGCTTCCATTTCTTCTACAGTCAGCTGTTTGCCGGCTTTGACGGCAGCTGTGCGGGCTAAGGCTAAGGCGAGCATATCGGTTTTACTGCCATTGTCGAGGTCGCCGTGTTCAATAGCGTCGGCGATGATATCTTTCAGCAGGACGACGGGATTACACTCTTCCACTCCGGCGGGCAATCCGTTGATTGAATAGCAGTTGCCCCCAAGCGAACTGAGTTCAAAACCCAACTGTTGCAGTTCGTCGGCAAATTCGGGTAGCGCCGAGGCTTCTTCGGCTGTCAGCTCGGCGATTTCGGGGAAGAGCGTCTTCTGCGACACGCTTTTGCGGGCATTGATGTTCGATATATATTTCTCGTAAAGTATGCGGACGTGTGCGCGGTGCTGGTCAATCAGCACCAGACCAGATTTCAAAGGTGTAATGATATAGCGGTTTTTGTACTGGAAGCACGAAACGGCGACATCGGGAAATAGCGTCTCGTCGGCAGTCTCATTAATTAGCTTATTTTCAATCGAATGTTCGGTTGTTTTATCCTGTTCAAAGCCGCGATACAGCTGTTCCCAGTCCTGCTGGGTATAAGTCGGACGGTTTGGCTTCTCAAACGGATTGTAGTGATGGTTAACGTGGATTTGCGGCGTACGCACCTGTTCGTCGGGATTATAGACGGGAATAGTGATGATTTTATCGCTATCGAAATCTATGCTTGGCGCTGCATTGGCTTTACCGAGCGTTTCGCGGACGGCGGCAGCGAGGATCTGCCATATCGGGCGTTCGTTTTCGAACTTGATTTCCGTCTTCGTCGGGTGTATGTTGACGTCGATAGTCGCCGGATCCAAGGTCATATAAATGAAGTAGTCGGGCGTTTCACCGGCGGGCAGCAGCTGTTCGTAAGCCTGCATCACCGCTTTATGGAAATAGGGATGACGCATATAACGCCCGTTGACGAAAAAGAAATTAAGATAATTGCGCTTTGAGGCTGTGTCGGTATGCCCGATATACCCTTCGATATTCACTATCGCATTGGTAACTTCGACAGGCAAAAGCTTTTGATTTAATTTTTTGCCGAAAATATTTATAATTCGGTTGCGAGCGCCTGAAGCCGGAAGGTTGAAAACCTCGGAATCGTTGTGTCGCAGCGTGAAGGCTATATGCGGGTTGACTAAGGCAACGCGCTCAAATTCGCGAAGTATATTGCGAAACTCTGTTTCGTTAGTTTTCAGGAAACGCCGCCGAGCCGGAACGTTATAAAACAGATTTTTGATAGAAAAAATGCTACCTTCGGGACAGGCGTCGGGTTCTATATTGTCGAGATTGGATCCTGACAGAGAGAGCTTTACGCCCAGTTCGGAATATCTTAAGCGAGTGCGCAATTCGACCTGTGCGATAGCGGCGATTGAAGCAAGCGCCTCGCCACGAAAGCCAAACGTGTGTAGCGCAAAGAGGTCTTTCGCCTCGGTGATTTTCGAGGTAGCATGCCGCTCGAAAGCCATTCGCGCATCGGTTTCGGACATACCTTTGCCATCGTCGATAATCTGAATCAGCGTCCGTCCGGCTTCTTTGATATTGACTGTAATGTTGTGAGCATCGGCATCTATAGCGTTCTCCATCAGCTCTTTAACTACTGATGCGGCATTCTGGATAACCTCGCCGGCGGCTATCTGATTGGCTATATGGTCGGGCAAAAGATGGATTATATCGCTCATTACTTCAGGAAAAAATACCAGAAAATGACGCCGAGAATGGAAAGTATAAGGATGAGACGCATATTTTTGTATGCTCGGCTGCTCAGGTCTTCGCCTTTGAGCTTACTTTTCTTCAGGTGCGTAGTCCCTTCGATGAAAGTCCCCTTGATAGCAGGTTTATGCTCTTCGGGTTTTTCTTCGAGGACGCCCATCTCGATTTTCACCTTGCGGATACGCTCTTCGAGGGCTTCTTTGCGCGGGTCCCAGTATATCGGCTTATGCTCGAACTGGCGTGGCTTGCGCAGGTTGTAAAACGAAAACATTCTCATAATCTATTGATCTTAATTTTCCGGCGCGAAGTTACGAAATTTATTCGTTCTTTTGGGTTTCTCTTCCGTTTTTCTTTCGATTACACGCCAGATATCGTCTTTATCGCGGGGTCGCATATAGTCATACCAGAAGAAATCTTTCATTGTCCGCTGGTCGGATTTGAGGTCTTGCAGTGGTGTCATTTTAGCCTGTGGCTGGGGCCAGACGGCTAATTTTTCGAGTTTATTGTCTTTAAACCATATTCGCAGGTAGCTGCTTCGCGTCTCGTTCATTCCCGTTACCGTACTGTCCTGTTCAAGAGGATAATAGATTGTTTCGGCGTTGCCGTCAATATAAATCATCCTGACGGTGCGACCCTCGAAGTAGGCATATAAATCCCTGCCTTTCAGCTGATTGAATGACAGCGAATCCATTTGTTCGATAGCATAAGAAAATTGCCTGACGAGCACGTGGTCGATAACGCTGTCGCGGATAAACGCCTTGATGGTGTCGCCATAGAGCTGATAACGCTCGTTCCACAGCACAGGGTCGGTGTACATATTCATCACCGAATCTTTCGTGTCGAAAAGCATAGAATCGCAAACGCCCTGAAGATCAATCCGATAGAAACGCACACGATGATAGGCTTTCAGTTCGCGGCGCGTGGAATCGACAGTTATCATCTCGAAGGTATCGGCACGCATATAGAGTGTGTCGCCCTGCGAAAATTCCAGACAGCGGGCGCTGTCGGTAACAAACGCATATTCAGTCTTTTCGTTGTAATAGCCATAGTTCCCTTCGAGTATGATTTTGTTGGCTGTGTCGTTCATAAAAACATTGCCGAAGGCTTCGCCGAAGCCCGTAGCGCGGTCATACACAATGGAATCGCCAACCAGCATACGGTCGCCGGAGAAAAGTTGCGAGCGGTCGAGGAGCAGCGAAGTGTTGTCGTTGGTGTTGTACCATCCGCGCGAGGTGTGAATTATGCCGCTATCGGAGTCAATGATGGATGGACCAAGGATTTCGGCAATTTTGGTGTCGGTGTTATAATGCAGAGTATCAGACCATAAGGTGAATTGCGGGTTTAAGAGTTTGACGCTGTCGTTAAAAACCGCCAGTTTGGTTGAGGGCGAATACTGTCCGTAAACCGAGGTCAATTCGTTTTCGGCATCAACAATCATCCCGCCTTCAAAATAATAGCCGATGTCGGTTGTGCGGTCGTAGTTGAGGCTGTCGGTAAAAAGCGTTACGACGGAGCTGTCGGCTTGATAGCTTTCCATTTTCACGTTATAACGCATCTGTGCAAGGCGTGTATTGCCGTCGTAGAGCAGGTAATCGCCAAAGACGAAAAGCGTGTCGCCCTGTTCCATCCGCACTGTCCCGAAGGCTTCGAGCGAGCTGTTGGTCTCGAAAAAATATGCACTGTCGCAGTACATAAACGAGCTGTCGTGGCGAAAAATCACGTTGCCTACCAGCACCTGTCGGTCGGCGCTGATATTTTTGTTAAACCGCTGTTCGTCAGCATGTTCAAGAAAAACTTTCGTCGTACGAACAACAGCAGTATCGGCATTTTGTTGTGCAAAGAGAGCGAAAGGAACGAACATCAACCATAAGCATTTCATCTCTTAACACTTTAAAATATAATAATTTAACTTCAACCGTTCATCTTTTTTTACCTTACCCAGCCCGGATACTGAAAATCGCAGTTGCGCCAGTTCTCGGAAATGCGGACGTAGGTCGTTTTCTGCTTTTTAGCCACCCAGTCTTTGAGCAGGTCTTCGCGCTTGCGATCTTCAACAACTGATTTAAGCGCCTGATAATCATCAGCAAGATTAGCTCTGTGGCTCAAAGTGCGGGCTTTGAGTTTGACGATGGCGACAACTTCTTTCTGTTTGCTGGTGATCATTCGGAAAGGTTTCGATATTTCGCCGATTTTCATTGTGTCAACCACGATACCGACTTCCTGCGGCAGCTCCTGCATCTCGAATTTGGGCGTGCCGAAGTTCTGACTTTCGTAATCCTGATTGACCATCAGCCCTTTATTGTTGCGCGTATCTTTGTCGTACGACAGATAAGTTGCTGCTTCCTCGAACGTCAGTTTGTTGCTGTTGATGTCGGTATAGAGCGTATCCATTCGCGCTGAGGCTTCGTTGAGTTCGTTGTCGGACACGCGCGGACGGAGCAGGATATGTCGGCAGTTGATGCGGTCGCCGCGCTTCTCAATCAGCTGGATGATGTGATAGCCGTATTCCGTTTCGACGATGTTGGAGACGCGCTTCGGGTCGGTCAGGTTGAAGGCGACATTGGCAAATTCGGGCACGAGCGACGATTTGCTCGTAAAGCCCATTTCGCCTCCGCGCACCGCTGAGCCGGGGTCTTCGGAATACATACGTGCGAGGGTCGAAAATTCGCGCTGTCCGCTGTTTACCAGCTCGGTAAATTCGCGCAGACGGGCTTTGATGGCGTCTGTTTCTTCAAACGGTATCTTCGGCTCCATAGTGATTATCTGCACTTCGACCGAAGTGGGAATGGTCGGGAGGCTGTCTTGCGGGATGCCACGGAAATAGCTGCGCACTTCGGAAGGCGTCAGTTTGATGTCGCCGACGATTTTTTGCTGCATTTTTTGGACGGTCTGCTGTTCGCGAAGGATGGTTTTGCGTTCTTCCTTTATCTGCGACAGTTTTTTATTGAAATACTCTTCGAGTTTTTCGCGCGAGCCGACCTGTGCAATTTGCGCGTTGACCCACTGGTCTGTCATCCTGATAATTTGCCCTTCGTCGGCATCAATACTGTCGGTTTTCGCCTGATTGAGATACAGCTTTTGGATGGCAAGCTGCTCAGGGATAAAGCAATAGGGGTCGCCTTCAAAGCGGGTGCCTTCGTTCTGCATATACAGGCGGTGCGACTCAACATCGGACAGCAGTATGGCTTCGTCGCCAACTATCCAGACTATCTCGTCAATAACGTTTTGCTGTGCAAAAACGGCACCTAAATTGCAGAGTATAAGCGAAGTAAATAAAATCTTTTTCATATCGGTCTATTCATTTGCGTTTACGTTTCTAAATATCACCTGCCCTTTGCGGATTGCGTCGCGGTACAGGTCTTCTTCAAAATTTTTCAGGAAACTGACTTTTTCCTTGTTTATCATTTGTTCGCGTATCTGCGGACTGGCATATTCAAACGGAGCTTCGTTTCCGGCAAGCAGATATTCGTCAATATTAAGCAGATAGCAGTAAACACTATCGGTTGCTTCGACTGTTTTATTCGCTTGCAGATACTGTTTCTGGTTCGATATCTGAACGGGTATCTTTTCGATAATATCTTCAAAATCAACCCATTTGTCGTAGAAATATTCATATATCACAGCCTGCTGCATACTGAATTTTTCTATCGCTTCGAGGGCGTCAGGTTCTTTCGAGCGATACTGTTTGCGTATCTTGTCGAGACCGGGCGCGTCTATGGGCACTTTCAGAAACAGACCTTTTATCAGGTTGTCGTCGAGGATGAATTTGTCCCTGTTCGCTTCGTAGTACGACAGCTGGTCGGAATCGTTAAACTGCGACGACAAACGGCTCTGTATCAGATATTCCTGATAGCGATACTTCAAGAGCGAGCGTCGGTATTCTTCGACGAGGCGGTTGATTTCATCGTTTTGAGTGCCTATATTTCGCTGCGCAATCTGATAAACGAGGATGTCCTTAATCCATTTTTTGATGTAATTTTCGGCAATCAGCAGGCTGTCGGCTTGCGACGCGCCTTTAGGTATGACTTTTTCTACATCGCTGCGTTTCAGCGCATAACGGTCTATCGTTACGAGCGTATCTTCGTCAGCGCTTTCGTAATTTTGGCACGAAAACGTCAACAAAGCGACGATGATAGAAAAGAACAACTGCCTCATTTACATTTATTTATCCATTTTCTTAATATATTTTTTCAGGTTCTTCAGCACTTTTTGGTTTATCGTAACCGGATATTTCTCTTTGATTTCTTTCATCCATTCGGCTTCGAGCTGTTCCTGTTCTTCGACAGGTTTGTCCCAAACGCGGCGGCTGCTGATGTCGAACAGCAGGATGCCGTCGTAGTATTCTTTCACGAGCTGGTCGTATTCGGGGTGCATTGCCGAGAGGTTGAATTTTTCGTATGCCGTCAGTATGTCTCTGACAAACAGGCGATAAATGTCATATAGGAAATCGCCGGCATAAACCTTGGTCGAGAACGGGAAACGGCGCAGATATTCAGTAAATTCGTGCTGATAGAACATCGTGTCGTTGAGTATCAGCAGCGGCTTTTCCAACGGCGCAGCCTGTTCGATAAAATCTTTTCCCGACGGGTGATAGTCGTCGCAGAGTTTTTGGAAATCGGCGTAAGCGTCGGGATAGAACACATAGTGAAATTTCTCTTTTTCCTTGTCCTCGAAAGATTTAAACAGCTCGAAATTGCGTTCGCCCTTCTCCATCACCTGATGTATGCTGCTTTCCATTTCCTCAAACGGAGGGCGGGGTTTGCGGTCGAGCAGTTTGATGATATGATAGCCGTAGCGTGTCTTGATCGGCTCGGTAATGTCGCCTGTATCTTTCAGCGCAAAAGCCGCCTGTTCAAAGGGTTTGACCATTTCGCCCAGACCAAAATACGGCAGCACGCCACGTTCGTTGCCCGTTTTTCTGTCCGACGATTCCATCAGCGCCAGATAGCCGAAATCTTCACCGTTTTTGGCTCGCTGATACAGTTCGGTTGCTTTGCGATAGAGCGTCGTATCATCGTTGTCGTGCGGGTCGAGCGGGTCTTCCTCCGGCATCACGAGGATATGCGCCACTTTGAGCAGTCCGGGATTGGGGAAACGGCGGTCGAGACGGATGATATGAAAACCCATATCGGTGCGCACGGGAGCCGTTATTTCGCCAACTTTCTGTAGTGAAAAGACGGCATCTTCAAACGATTTCAGCGCCTGCAGCGGGAATACGTAATCGACTTTTTCAAAAACGGCTGCCGAGTCGGCTGCCAGCTCCTGTGCCACTTTCTCGAAATCTTCGCCTGCGAGGATGCGCTGATATGCCTTATTCGCCTCATTATAAACGGGTACGGTGTCTTTAGACGTTACTTTGTCCTTGTTGAACAGAAATACGATGTGCGACACCGAAACGATGTCGTTACCTCGCTCATAGACCTTGCGCATCACTTCTGCTTCACCTTCTTTATCAGACAGATAGCTTGCTCTGAGTTGGGCTTTGTAGCTGTCAAGCTCGTCGCTGAACCCCATAGATTCCTGAATCCTCAGCGATTCGGCATCAGCTACTTTGAGTTTGAAATTGGTAAACAGTTCCACCCAGTTGGCAAGCGATTTCTTGTCGAGCAGATTGACTGTCGTATCTTTCCTTGCGAGGAACAAAAACTCTGACAGCGGGATGTCTTTTCCCGCAACTGTCATTACCACAGGGTCTTCTTTTTCTTTAGCGCCAAGGCTGCCAATAAAAAGCCCCAAAATAATGGCGGTTAAAATTTTCTTCATTGTACTTGTCGTTTTATTCAACTTATTCATTATTAACATATTAATTAGCAAGTTCGGACAGGAATTTTATCCTCACGAGGCGGATTTCCTGTTCGATACAATCGCTACCAAGCACGTTGATAGCTGTTTCAAGGTCGTCGGTTTCCGATTTCTTGAAATATTCGTATATCTCGTTAACGCGGTCTTCATCATCTATCACATCTTCAATAAAATAGTTGATATTGAGATGCGTACCGGCATAGACGATTGTCTCGATTTCGGTGAGCAATTCGTCAAACTCCAGTCCTTTCGACTCGGCGATGTCGATAAGCGATACTTTACGGTCGATGCTTTGCACAATTTCGATCTTATGTTTCGACTTATTGGCAACTGTTCTGACGCGCAGGTCTTCGGGTCGTTCTATTTCGTTTTCTTCCACGTATTTTTTTATAATATCCACAAATTGAGCGCCGTAGCGAGAGGCTTTGCCTGCCCCGACACCCGGAATATTTTGTAATTCTTCGAGGTTGACGGGATAGGTCGTCGCCATCGCTTCGAGCGACGGGTCTTGAAATATAACGTAAGGAGGGACTTCTAATTGTTTAGACAGCTTTTTTCTTAAATCTTTCATTATCGAGAAGAGCGCCGGGTCAACTGCGCACGAGCCTGTACCGCGCATAGGCGTATCGGGGCTTTCGTACTCCTCAAACTCATTGTCTTTCACGATAGTAAAGGGCACGGGATTCTTCATATACGCCCGCCCTTTGGGGGTGATTTTCAGTATTCCGTAGTTCTCGATTTCTTTTGCAAGATAACCGGCTATCAATGCCTGACGGATGACGGAATTCCAGATCCGTTCGCCATCTTCGGCTCCGGCTCCGAACAGCTCAAACTCGTTATGCTTATATGCCACAATATCAACCGTTTCGACGCCCATAAGGAAGTTGACAATATATTCAGCCTTATATTTTTCCTTCATCGAGTCTATAGCTTCGAGGACTGTTCCAAGCAGCTCTTTGGCATCAATCAAAGTCTTGGGATTGAGGCAGTTGTCGCAGCTTCCGCAGTTGTCTTCGGTATATTCTTCGCCGAAATAGTGCAGCAGCACCTTGCGACGGCAGACGGCAGTTTCGGCGTAAGCAGCCGTTTCGAGTAGCAACTGTTTGCCGATCTCCTGTTCGACGATGGGTTTGCCCTGCAGGAATTTTTCGAGTTTTTGCAGGTCTTTGCTCGAATAGTAGGCTATACAGCGCCCTTCGCCGCCGTCGCGTCCCGAACGTCCTGTCTCCTGATAATATCCTTCGAGGCTTTTAGGTATGTCATAATGAATGACATAGCGCACATCGGGCTTGTCAATTCCCATCCCGAATGCTATCGTGGCAACTATAACGTCGGCTTCTTCCATCAGGAAAGCGTCCTGATTTTTCGAGCGTTCCTGCGAGTCCATTCCCGCATGATAGGGCAGGGCTTTGATGCCGTTAGTAACAAGATTTTCAGCCAGTTCTCTGACCTGCCGACGGCTGAGGCAATAGATGATGCCTGATTTGCCTTCGTTGGCTTTTATGTATTTGATGATGTCGCGCAGTATCGTTTCGTTGTTTTTCTGGCGCACTTCGTAGTAGAGGTTCGAGCGGTTGAACGACGATTTGAATACCGTGGCATCCATCATCGACAGATTTTTCTGTATGTCGTGCTGCACTTTGGGCGTCGCCGTGGCGGTGAGCGCTATCAGTGGACGTTTGCCTATCTCGTTGATTATAGGTCTGATACGCCGATATTCAGGACGAAAATCGTGCCCCCATTCCGAGATACAGTGGGCTTCGTCAACGGCATAAAACGAGATATTGACCTGCCGCAGAAACTCGATATTGTCCTCTTTTGTAAGCGATTCGGGGGCGACGTAGAGCAGTTTTGTGTGTCCCGACAGGATTTCCAGCTTGACCGACTCGATAGCAACTTTGTTGAGTGACGAGTTGATGAAATGCGCGATGCCGTCTTTTTCGCTGAAGTTACGCATAGCATCAACCTGATTTTTCATTAGCGCTATCAGTGGTGAGATGATGATTGCCGTGCCTTCCAGCATCAGCGCAGGCAACTGGTAGCAGAGCGATTTGCCCCCTCCCGTCGGCATTAGCACAAACGTATCTTTACCGTCGAGGACATTTTGAATGATAGCTTTTTGGTTGCCCTTGAACTTGTCGAAGCCGAAATGGTATTTCAGCGCTTCGGTGATTTTGTCTGTTTTGTCGGTTGCAGCTGATTGCTTTGCCATAAAGTTAAGCTATTTTTAAACGGTTAGTATCAGTGTCTTCAAGTTTTTCACGTGCATAATCAAGCGTGATATTTAGCGACTTACGGTCTTCCGATGGCATCTTGAACATATCGTCAATCATTATCGTTTCGACTATCGAACGCAGTCCGCGGGCGCCGAGCTTAAATTCTATCGCCTTGTCAACCACGTATTCAAACACAGCTTCGTCGAACGTCAATTTGATGCCATCCATCCCGAACAGTTTGACATACTGCTTGATAATGGAGTTTTTAGGCTCTGTCAGGATACGCCTCAGCGCGGCACGGTCGAGCGGCTCAAGATAAGTCAGTATCGGCAGACGACCTATGATTTCGGGTATCAGTCCGTACGTTTTAAGGTCGGTGGGAGTGATATATTTCAGCATATTGCTGCGGTCTATCACGTTGGTATTCAGGCTGGCGCTGAAGCCAACGACGTGTGTATTCATCCTGTGAGCTATGATTTTTTCTATCCCGTCGAACGCACCTCCGCAGACGAACAGTATGTTTTTCGTGTCGATGGCTATCAGTTTCTGTTCGGGATGTTTGCGTCCACCCTGCGGCGGCACGTTGACTATCGAGCCTTCGAGCAGTTTGAGCAATCCTTGCTGTACGCCTTCGCCGCTCACATCGCGCGTTATCGACGGGTTGTCGCTCTTGCGGGCTATCTTGTCGATCTCATCAATGAAGACTATGCCTTGCTGGGCGGCGTTCACGTCGTAGTCGGCGGCTTGCAGCAGGCGTGTCAATATGCTTTCCACATCTTCGCCCACATAGCCGGCTTCGGTCAGCACGGTAGCGTCAACGATGCTGAACGGCACTTTCAGTTTGCGAGCTATCGTACGCGCCATCAGCGTTTTGCCTGTGCCTGTCGAGCCTACCATTATGATGTTCGATTTTTCTATCTCGACATCGTCGCCCGTAATTTGCATCAGGCGTTTGTAATGGTTGTAAACGGCTACCGACAGATAGCGTTTGGCGTCGTCCTGACCTATCACGTAATCGTCAAGAAAGGCTTTGATTTCTTGCGGTTTAGGTATATCCTGATAGCCCGACGGCGCTGTCGCCGACGCTTGTTTAAGGTTCTCGCGTACGATATTATATGCTTGTTCGGCGCATACATCGCATATCGAACCGCTCTGACCTGCAACCATCATTTTCGACTGGAAGCGGGTGCGTCCGCAAAATGAACATTTTTCTACTTTCATGCCGGTTTTTTACGTGTCATTATTTCGTCAACCATACCATAAGCCTTGGCTTCTTCGGCGCCCATCCAGTAGTCGCGATCGCTGTCTTTCTCGATTTGATCGTACGGCTGCCCCGAATGTTGAGCTATGATACGGTAGAGTTCGTCTTTAACCTTGATAATCTGTTTTACCTGTATCTCCATATCCGACGCCTGCCCCTGCATTCCTCCGAGCGGCTGATGTATCAGCACACGCGAATGATTGAGACAGAAGCGCTTACCTTTCTCGCCCGCCACAAGTAGCACCGACGCCATCGACGCGGCAATGCCCGTACAGATGGTCGATATCTGGCTGCCGACAAACTGCATAGTGTCGTAAATTCCCAGACCGGCATAGACCGAACCGCCCGGCGAATTGATGTAGATCGAGATGTCCTTGCCCGGGTCGGATGTGTCTAAGTAAAGCAGCTGCGCCTGTATCACGTTGGCGGTGTAGTCGTCTATCTGTGTCCCGAGAAAAATGATGCGATCCATCATCAAACGCGAGAAAACGTCCATCTGCGCAATGTTCAACTGGCGCTCCTCAATAATCGTGGGCGAGATGTAACTGCTCGTGATGTTGATGTAACTGTCGAGAGCGTTACTGCTCATTCCCAAATGCTTAGTAGCATATTTTCTAAAATCATTCATATCTTTTGCGTTAAAAATTAATGTCGAGGCAACGGATTTGCTACCCGTCGCTTCGCGAAAACAAAGTTATTCATTTATTCCCGAAATAAACAAAATATTTTTGAAAATAAATTACGCTAATAATTTCATAAATTCATCATACGACGTCTCGACCGGTTCTATCTTGACATGCTCCTTGACAAATTCGGTCAGTTTTTTGTCGAGGGCAGCATCCGTAAACTTGTCGAGCGTCTCTTTTTTACCCATCATTTCGCTGACCTGCTTCTCGACGAAGTCGTCGGGCAGGTTGTAGGCGCCATACTGCGCATAGTAAGCCTTGACGTAATCGCCGCCCGCAGCCACGATGTCGGCATATTCGGTCGTGATATTGTTCGTCGTGATGACGTAATCCTTGGCGAGATGATATTTCAGGTCTTCGACGACGTGCGGATAGTCTTCGTCAACTTTTTCCTGAGTATTGTCTTTTCCGGCAGTCAGCAGCCAGCGTTTCAGTATGTCGTCGGCAAACTGCACATCGCCGGCTTTCTTTTTCAGCAGGTTGCGCACATCGCGACCGAAGATAAATTCTGCGTCGGCGCGATAACGCTCTTCGATAGTGGCTGCAAGCTTTTGGCGGAAACCTTCGTCGCCGTCAACCGCTCCTTCGCCGTATATGCTGTCGTAGAACGCCTGATTGAGTTCGGCAGGTTTGTAGCGCGTTATCTCCTTGATTTCAAAGCGGAAATCGCTCTTTAGACCTTCGGCTTGCGTCTTGTCGATTTTGAGCAGCGAGGCTATCTCGGCAGCAGCGCCTTTGAACGCCTTGTCGGGATTGAAGACCACGACGTCGCCCGTTTTTGCGCCGATAAACTTCGTCTGTTCGCGCTTGCCTTTGATGTATTTTGCCATCAGCACGGCATCTGTAACGAGTATTCCGCCCTCTTTCGGATTCTTGTTTTCGTCCAACTCAGACACTACGCCTTTCAAGAGGTCTTCTTCAGCTACCTCGTCCGCCGGATCATACGTGCCATAGTTGCGACGGAAGGTTTCGACTTCCTTGTCGATGTCATCTTCCGAGACAAGTATCTTGTATTCAGTCAGTTTGTCGCGCTTCGTCAGCTTGATTTCGAGTTTTGGCGCCAAAGCAACGTCGAACAGAAACTCAAATTCTTCCTGAGTGTCAAAATCTATCGGTTGCTGCTCCGTCTCGTTGGGCATAGGCTCGCCGAGTATGCGTATGTTGTTTTCCTGCAGATATTTATACAGATTTTCGGAGACACAGCGGTTGACTTCTTCGACGATGACGTACTTGCCGTAGAGCTTTTTAATCATTCCGATCGGCACCATTCCCTTGCGGAAACCGGGGATCGAAGCTTTCTGTCGGTACTGCTTGAGCTGTTTCTCGACCTGGCTGCTGTAATCATTTTTGTCGATTTGCATCCTGATGACGCCCTTCACCGCGTCGTCGTTTGTTAGTGAAATATTCATTATGAACAGTTTATATTAATTAATACCTATTATTTTCTGATTTTTAGGGTGCAAAATTAGGCTTAAAATTTCAATTCGGCAAATAAAAATGATACGATTTTTTGCGCCCGCGAAGATTTTTTTTTGAAAAATATGCTTTTATTACAATTTTTATTCGTTCCTTTGCTGCCCGAAAGTAGTGATTTACTATGAATGTAACGTACAATCGTCTTTTATATCTTCGATTTTTTCCGATACGAGATTTATTTTTCATTGTTACGAACTTCCGGTTTTTTTTCTTGCTTTCATTTTAGTAACAATTTATTATTTAATTCATTATGAACCTTTACATTGGAAATTTGAACTATCGAGTTCGTGAAGACGATTTGAAAAGGACGTTGGAAGAATTTGGCGAGGTCAGTTCCGTCAGAGTGATTAAAGATCGCGACACCAACCGTTCGAAGGGCTTTGCTTTTGCAGATGTCCCCGACGACGACGAAGCGCGCTCAATCATCAGCGAACTGAATGAGACTGAATATCAAGGTCGCAGGCTGATCGTCAAGGAAGCTATGCAGAGACCGTAACAGTCGTCTCATGCTTACTGAACAAATCGACTTCCGCATCTTCGGGTACGGAAGTCTTTTTTTATGTATATATATATATTAATGTATAGAGAGCTATGAAAGGAATTTTTTCGCGCAATTCGTGCCTCGCGCAGCTGGCTTTGCTGCTGGGGGCTGTCGCAATAGGATTTTTTTTCGCATCGGTCGCTACCGTTGTGGCGACGATAGCGTTTGGCGGTGGCGACGATTTTTCCGTCGCTTTTTTGCAGGCGGCGCAGTTCGCTTCGTCCGTGCTGGTGTTTCTTCTGCCTGCGCTGTTCGTGGCGTGGATATGCAGCGAACATCCTGTTAAGTTTCTTAATATCAGGAGCTTCCCCGATGTGCGCACCCTCGCCCTTGTCGTTGCCGCAACGCTGCTGCTCTCTCTTGCCGTCTCGCTGACGGGCTGGCTTAACGAACAGATGCGGCTGCCGGAATTTCTTGCACCCATCGAACGTATGATGCGCGAAGCCGAAGACGCCTCTGCAGCTATGGTCGCGAAAATGCTGTCACAGGAAGGCTTGCTGCCGTTGCTTGTCAATATCATCGTCATCGCTGCGACTGCCGCCGTCTGCGAAGAATTTCTTTTCCGCGGAACGCTGACATCCATTCTTATGCGCAAAATCAGCAGTACGCATACCGTCGTCTGGACAGTTGCTATTGTCTTTAGCGCCATACATTTCCAGTTCTACGGCTTCGTACCGCGTATGCTGCTCGGCGCTCTGCTTGGCTACCTGCTCGTCTGGACGCGCAATATCTGGGCGCCCATCGTCGCGCATTTCGTCAATAACGCTGTCGCCGTCGTTGGAATGTCGGATAAACGCCTCAAAGACAACGCATTTTTCGCCGAAGAACTTCCTGCCGACGATGCAGGATGGTTTGTTGCCGTCGCTGCTGTAGGGCTTATTGCTGCCGTCTGGTGCCTGCGAACTGTCCGCAATCTTCACAAACCGGCTAATGCATAAATGCCTACGGATTTTTTTGATTTGGAATTAATTACTACCTTTGCCGAAAAATTGCTATGGCTGAGGCTTTAGTATGGCAAAATGATATTACGAAATGAAAGTACTGAAATTTGGCGGGACGTCAGTTGGTTCCGTTAAGAGCATATTGAATGTAAAGCATATTGTCGAGGCGGTTGGCGAGCCTGTCGTCGTCGTCGTGTCTGCGCTTGGCGGCGTAACCGACAAATTATTAGCCACTTCGACTATGGCATCGAAGGGGAATACAGCCTACGAGGCGTCGCTGAACGAAATCATTGAACGTCATCTCGATATAGTTGACGGCGTCATCAGCGACAGTGTCCTGCTGAAAGATACGAAAGCGCGTATTACAACCCTGCTCGACGAGCTGTCGAACATCCTCAAGGGTGTCTATCTAATTAACGACCTGTCAGCCAAGACTTCGGATACGATTGTCAGCTATGGTGAACGGCTCTCGTCGCTCATCCTGTCGCACGTCATACGCGGAGCGCGGCATTACGACTCGCGGCGTTTCATCAAAACTGTCCGACAGTTTAGCAAGCATATTGTTGATTTCGAGCTGACTAACAGGCTGATAAAAGAGACTTTCGCGACGCTTCCCGATGTGGCGCTTGTGCCCGGGTTCATTTCGTCGAACAGAGATAATGGCGAAATATCCAACCTCGGACGCGGCGGGTCCGACTATACGGCATCCATCATCGCCGCCGCTCTCGATGCCGATATTCTCGAAATATGGACTGACGTTGACGGCTTTATGACTGCCGACCCTCGCGTTATCAATTCGGCGTATGTGATTGAACGACTGTCGTTTACCGAAGCAATGGAACTCTGTAACTTCGGCGCCAAAGTCATCTATCCGCCGACGATTTATCCCGTTTATCACAAAAATATCCCGATACGGATATGCAATACCTTCAATCCAGACGCACAGGGGACGTATATCTCGAACGATACTCTGACCGGCGCGACAACACGTAAGGCGATGATTAAGGGTATCTCGTCGATCGACGATACCTGCCTCGTTACCGTTCAGGGACTTGGAATGGTAGGCGTTATTGGAGTTAATTACCGTATATTCAAGACATTAGCTAAGAATGGCGTAAGCGTGTTTATGGTCTCGCAGGCAAGTTCCGAAAACAATACGACGATAGCCGTCAAGCACGAAGATGCCGACCTCGCTGTAAAGGCTCTGAATGAGGAGTTTGCGCTCGAACGCTCTCAGGGCGAAGTTGACGATGTGATTGCCGAAAAAGACCTTGCTACGGTAGCTATCGTTGGTGAAAATATGAAACGCACTCCGGGCATCGCGGGCAAGCTGTTTGGCACTCTGGGACGCGCCGGTATAAGCGTAATAGCCTGTGCACAAGGCGCTTCGGAAACAAATATCTCGTTTGTCATCAAGCGCGAATTTCTGCGTAAGGCGCTCAACTCCATTCACGACTCGTTTTTTCTGTCGGAATACAAGGTGATGAACCTGTTTATAGTCGGCGTTGGGACGGTTGGCAGCAAACTGATAGAACAAATACAGCATCAGCAATCGCGTTTAATGGATCAAAACGGGCTGAAACTCAATGTCGTAGGAATAGCCAATTCGCGTAAGGCGCTCGTCAGTCGCGGTGGACTGAACCTCGATACCTGCATTTCGGAAATGAAGCTCAACGGGATGCCTTCGTCGCCGTCGGTTATCCTCAACGAAATACTTAAGATGAACATTTTCAATTCGGTATTCGTTGACTGCACGTCGAGCGCTGAGATAGCTTCGATATACGAATCGCTGCTGAACAACAATATTTCAGTGGTGGCGGCAAACAAAATTGCTGCTTCGTCGTCGTACGACAATTATCACCTGCTGAAGGAAACGGCGCGCAAACGTGGCGTCAAATACCTGTTCGAGACGAATGTAGGCGCCGGATTGCCTATCATCAATACGATGAACGACCTGATAAACAGTGGCGACCATATCCTGCACCTCGAAGCCGTGCTGTCGGGGACACTTAATTTCATTTTCAACACTTTAAGCGCCGATATTCCGTTCAGCAAAGCCATACGTATGGCTAAGGAAGCCCATTATTCGGAGCCTGATCCGCGTATCGACCTGAGTGGCAAGGATGTAGTGCGCAAACTCGTAATCCTCACGCGCGAAGCCGGTTATATGGTCGAAAAGGAAGATGTGAAGATAAACCTGTTCATTCCCGAACGCTATTTTACCGGTTCGCTCGACGATTTCTGGTCTCATATCAATGAACTTGACGCCGAGTTTGAAGCTATGCGCAAGCGTGTCGAAACAGAGAAAAAACGTATCCGTATGGTCGCGCGTATGGACCACGGGAAATGCGAAATCGGCTTGCAGGAAGTTGACCGCCTCCATCCGTTCTACGAGCTTGAAGGCAGCAATAATATCATAATGATCTCGACCGAGCGCTATAAAGCTTATCCGATGATTATCAAGGGCTACGGCGCAGGCGAAGACGTTACGGCTGCCGGAGTTTTTGCCGATATTATTTCGATAGCGAATATTCGGTAATGAAAAAAATCATTATTCTCGGCGATGGGATGGCAGACGAGCCGGTCGAAATGCTCGGAGGACTGACGCCATTGCAATATGCGCCGACACCATATATGGATATGCTTGCCCGACAGGGCGTTACGGGACGTTTGCAAACTGTCCCCGACGGCTTTCATCCGGGTAGCGAAGTGGCGAATATGGCTGTGCTCGGCTACGATTTGCGGCAAGTCTATGAAGGGCGCGGAGTGCTCGAAGCTGCAAGTATGGGCACCGATTTGCAGGCAGGCGAGATGGCTATGCGCTGCAACCTGATAAGCATTGACGGCGAGCAGCTGAAAAACCATTCCGCAGGGCATATTTCCAATGCCGAAGCCGAAGAACTGATAGCATTTCTGAACAACGAACTGGGTAGCGAGACCTTGCGTTTTTATAGCGGCGTATCATATCGCAACTTGCTGGTTATCGGCGGTGGCGACAAACGTATCGACTGTACTCCGCCGCACGACATCCCCCTGCAACCGTTCCGTCCGGCGCTGATAAAAGCCACGCATCCCGACGCCAAGGCAACGGCTAAACAACTGAACGAACTGATATTAGCCTCGCAACAAATCCTTTCTTCTCATCCGGTGAACAAAAGGCGAATTGCCCGCGGACAAGACCCTGCCAACAGTATTTGGCTATGGTCGCCGGGCTACCGTCCCGCTATGCAGACCTTGCGTGAAATGTTCGGCATTGCATCAAGCGTCGTTATCTCGGCTGTTGATCTTATACGCGGAATCGGCGTTTATGCAGGAATGAAAGTGATTGACGTTGAAGGCGCTACGGGGCTGTACGACACGAATTACGAAGGGAAGGCACAGGCGGCAATCGAAGCCCTGCGCACAAATGAACTCGTCTATCTGCATATCGAAGCGAGCGACGAGGCTGGACACGACGGCGACGCGCAACTCAAAGTGCGCACAATCAGCGACTTGGATAGCCGCATTATTGGTCCGGTTTATGAAGCCGTCAGCCAATGGGACGAAGCGGTAACAATAGCCGTGCTGCCCGACCATCCTACGCCCTGTGCAGTGCGCACACACACAGCTGCGCCCGTGCCTTTCCTGATATGGCACAGGGATATTACACCCGATAAGGTGCAAAGTTTTGACGAATTTACGGTCGAAAAAGGCAGCTGCGGACTGCTGTCGGACGACGAATTTATGCGTTTTCTTAAACTATAATATTATGAATGTGATTTTTGAAGTGAAATTTTGCCGTTTTACAGTAATATTGTAATTTTACGCGCTGAAAAAAACATTCACTTATGTCGAAAGAACAATACAGGGCGCTCTGTCGCACGGAAGAAAGCATCCCCATCTTTTCGCAGGACTGGTGGCTCGACGCGGTGTGCGGCGAGGCGAACTGGAACGTGCTGCTTGTCGAAAAAAACGACAGGACGCTGGCTGCATTGCCGTTTTATATGCCTGTGCGAGGCGTAGTTACGATGCCGCAATACACGCAGACGATGGGTGTTTGGTTCGCGCCGAAGTCGGACGACACGAAGTATCATTCGGCGCTCGAACAGCGGCAATCGCTATGCAAGCAGTTGATTGAACGGCTTCCGGCGCGCATTTTCCTGCAAAATTTCGACTATGCGTTTACCGACTGGCTGCCGTTTTACTGGCAGGGTTTCCGTCAGACCACACGCTATACTTATCTGCTGAAAGACTTGAAAAACAGCGATTTGTTATGGGAAAATATGAGCTATCAGACGCGGCGCAACATCCGCGATGCGCAGGAAAAATTCCATATCACGGTCAGGACGGACGTTTCGGTTGACGATTTTATCCATATCCAGAATCAGACATTTGAACGTCAGCATCAACGCAACAAACAGGATGCAAATATTTTACGACGCTTGATAGATACTTGTCGCGAACGCGGACAGGGCGAGATCTGGGGCGGTTACGACGGCGACGGACGGCTTCACGCCGCTGCTTTTGTCGTCTGGCAACAGCGTTCGGCTTACTACATAGCAGGCGGCGGCGATTCGTCGCTTCGTCATTCGGGAGCGCACAGCTTGGCGCTTTGGGAAGCTGTCAAACAGGTCGCGCAATATACGGATACGTTTGATTTTGAAGGCTCTATGCTGCCCGGCGTCGAACGGTTTTTCCGCGAATTTGGCGGAGTGCAGACACCCTATTTGTCTGTCAGCAAAGGGAAAATCGGTCTGTTTGAACGATTAATGATAAAGTTATCCAAGGCATATCGCCACAAGACATAATAAAAAAACTTAAAAAAGCGCCGTGCGAACAAGATTATTGCTACCTTTGCCGCCTGAAATAAAAAGGTTGTAAAAATGATAGCGTCCGAAACTTTAATAATGGGAGGTTTCCTCCTGATAATCATTGCGATGCTGATGATCGACCTGCTTGTCGTGGGTCGTAATGCGCATGTGGTCAAGCCTCGAGAAGCCTTGGTTTGGACAGGCGTCTGGGTCAGTATGGCGCTGTGTTTCTACGTGTTCCTGTATTTTTACGGTCATCTGCTGCATGGCATTGCGACGCCCGAAAAACTCGCCGAAGTAACAGCCAAATATTTTCCCGGAATAAGCTATAAATCGCAGGATTTCAGCGGGATGCTGGCGGAATACCGACAAAACCTGTCAATAGTCTATCTGTCGGGATATTTCATCGAAGAAACGCTTTCGATAGATAATATTTTCGTGATACTGATGATCCTTCGCGGCTTTGTTGTGCCGTTAAAAGATTATAAATCAGTGCTGTTTTG
>JAISTS010000028.1 GCA_031272455.1 Tannerella sp.
CCAGCGAGGGCGTTTACCTGCCTGTCGGCGGCGAGACCTGCCCGCCCGAAGGCGTTGACCCCGCCGACTGCGCGAAAGCGGAGGGTGAGATGCGGACGCTGCGATGGAGTTTCCTCAACGAGGACTACTATCACGGCGTCAACGACCTCTGGAAGACGCTCGGCTGCATGGACAATATCATCCGCGAATTGGGCTACCGCTTCACGTTGCAGACCGGCTCTTACAGCGACAAAGCCGCGCCAGGAGGCGAGATAAAGTTGGAATTTACCGTCAACAACGTTGGCTATGCATGCCCGTACAACCCTCGCAAGACGGAGATTATCCTCAAAAATGACGCTTCCGGCGCCGTCTATGTGCTTGAACCGGACGTTGATGCCCGTTTCTGGACACCGCGCGTTCCGGCGACGGTCTCAATCACTGCCGGTCTGCCCGCCGACATCCCCGCCGGCACGTACAGCCTCTACCTCAACCTGCCCGACGCCGAGCCGACGCTCGCCTCAAACCCCGACTATTCTATTCGCCTTGCTAACAGCGATGTATGGGACGCTTCGACCGGCTACAACAGCCTGAAACATCAGGTCGCTGTGGAGGCAGGCGCTTCTAAACAATACAACGGGACTCTGTTTTTTTGGAAAAATTAAGAAACATTCAGGTCTAAACGACAGGAAACTGATAAACAAACTTCATCAGTGGACAGTGGCGCACACAGCGCCTGTTGTCGAAATGTGATTTTGTCGAAAGGACGAGCGCGACAAAAGGCTGACGATTACGAAAAAACTTGATCGAAAAAATTGCTAAAAAAATTGGTTGTATTGGAAAAAACCTTTAACTTTGCGGCAAAAATTGAAAGCATGGAAGATCAGGATATTAGATGGCAGCAGCGATTTGATAATTTCCGCAAGGCATACCTGCGGTTGATGGAAGCGCGGGACAAGTTGGTACTTAACGAACTTGAACGCAATGGTTTGATTCAACGTTTTGAGTTTACCATTGAACTGGCATGGAAAGTGATGAAAGATTACCTTGAATGTCAGGGTTTTGCTTTCAAACCCTCGCCCAAAGATACATTCCGGCAGGCGCAGGAAGCAAAATATATTGATTATGCTCAGGAACTGATTGACGGACTGAATATTCGTAACGAACTGGCGCACGATTATGATGAGGTGAAATTTGAACAGTCGGAAATCGAACTGCGAAACAACATCTTCCCTGCTCTTGACAAATTAAACGACTTTTTTGAAAAAGAATATGCAAACGCTTGAACAATATGGGCTTACGGAACGAGACAGTCAAACGATCTTCGGCGTATTGCAAAAATATTCCGATGAAGTGAGCCGTGCCGTGCTTTTTGGCAGCCGTGCAAAAGGCGTTTACCACAAAGGGAGTGATATTGATTTGGCACTCGACGGCAACAGTATCACTTTCAAAACCTTACGCAACATCAAAAGCGACCTCGAAGACAGTTCGCTGCCGTACAATCTCGATGTAGTGGCGTTTGCGACGCTAAGCAATCAAGCCCTAAAAGAACACATCGGTAGGGTTGGGAAAGTGATATGGCATACGTCAGAATTTGTGGAAGTTTAGAGTAAGCTCTCGGCAAAACCGTATTTATTAAGTGGGTTTGAACCCGCCAAAAACCCGATAAAAGCCGTCGTTTGCCCATTATTTTTGGTTGCTTGGGGCGGAAGTCATTCCTTTGCGGCATTATCCATTTAATCGAAATGTGAATGAGGAAAATTGTCTTTTTATTATCTATAATCGCTTGTTTATCAGCGTTTAACAGTTTAAGCGCACAGGAGCGCGACAGCGTGATGCCAAGCTCTGTGAACGAGCATTATTTCCGCAAACCGGTAACGGAGATTTTGCAGGATTTCATTACCAAATACGGGATGGTTATCCGGTATGATTCTGCGGAGATTGCGGGTTTCAAATTTGAGGGGATGTTTTATTTTTCGAGCGTCAGGTCGGCTTTTGAGCGGGTTATCGGCGAGACGAAAGGCTTGTCGTACTACACGGATGAGGATAGCGTTCTACGTGTTGTGCCGACCAAAAACCTGCCCCGCAACCGCACGGGCGTTGAGAATAAACGCTATACCGGCGACGTGAGCCGGCGCAATCTGACCGTTACGGGTAGGATTAAAGACCAGACGAACGGCGAATTTCTGCCCTTTGCCACCGTGCAGGTGGACGGCTATCCGACCATCGCCACGGCAACCAATACCGACGGTTATTTCACGCTTTACGACGTGCCTTCGGATACCGTTACGCTGATATTCAGGTATTTAGGCTACGAGACGCAATATTTTTATCTCTCACCCGCAATCGCGACCGACAATCTGTTTGTCGAGCTTCAACCCGCATCCAATGCGCTCGACGAGGTGGTTATCGTCAGCAAACGCGAAGACATCCTGAAAATTCCCGAACTGTCCATCGGCGTCATCCAGACTACGGCGGCAAAAATTGCCGACCTGCCGGCGCTGGGCGAAAAGGATTTGTTTCGTTCGTTCCAGCTGATGCCGGGCATTTCGGCTGCCAACGAATCGTCGGCGGGGATGTATGTTCGCGGCGGTACGCCCGACCAGAATCTTGTTCTCTACGACGATTTCACGATATATCATCAGGAGCATCTGATGGGCGTTTTCAGCGCCTTCAACACCAACGCAGTCAAGGATGTACAGCTTCACAAGGGCGGTTTCGACGCCAAATACGGCGGCAGGCTGTCGAGCGTGATGGAGATTGTGGGCAAGACGGGCAACGACAAGTCGTTTAACGTCGGTGGGGATGTTGGTTTTCTGGGGTTTAACGCCTTTATGGAGATGCCGTTCAAGAACGAGAAAGGCTCGATTTTCGTTGCAGGCAGGCGTTCGTTCCAGAGTTTTATGTACGATAAATTTACTAACGTATATACTGAAAATCAGACTTATGGCGGTATGGGTATGGGCGGACCGGGCGGCGGACGCTTTAACCAGCGCAATCAGCAGAAACCCGAATCGTACTTCTACGACCTGAACGCCAAGCTGACCTACAACCCGACGAAGCGCGACATCCTGTCTGTCAGCTTTTTCAACGGTGAAGACATCCTCGACAACTCGCGCGAGAGCTTCGGCAGCGATTTTATGAGCGGCAGTATCACCGACAAAACCAACTGGGGCAACGTGGGCAGCAGCATCAAATGGTCGCGCAACTGGGATAACAAGTTTTACTCCAATCTCTTAGTTTCGTTTTCGCATTATTCCAGTACGCGCGACCGCGATAACAGTATGACTACATCGAGCAGCGGCAGTTCGACGAACAATGTAGCCGTGATGTTCGACCAGAACACCAACGAGCATAACACACTGAAAGACTACTCTTTAAAATTCGACAACGAATATAAAATCAGCGGGACAAACAAGCTCGAATTTGGGCTTAACTACTCAAATTACAGCATAGATTATCGCTATTCGCAGAGCGATTCGACTAACATCCTCAATATGAAGAACAAAGGAAACCTGTTTGCCGCCTACGTTCAGGATCGCTGGACGCTGACCGACAGGCTGACCGTGCTGCCGGGCGTGAGGCTGTCGTTTTACGATGTAACGTCGAAACTCTATCCTGAGCCTCGCCTGCAGATGTTTTACAAGCTCAACGACCGCCTCAACCTGAAAACTTCGACGGGGTATTACAATCAGTTTGTCAACCGCATCGTCCGCGAAGATATTTCGGCAGGCAGTCGCGATATATGGTTACTGTCTGATAATAAGGGTATTCCAATTAGCAGTTCGACGCATTTTATCGCCGGCGGAACGTACGAAACGCATAATTACCTCTTCGACGTCGAAGCCTACTACAAACGGCTTTACAACCTGAGCGAATACACCCTGCGGTTTGCGTCTTCGATGACGGATAACACTGGTTATCAGGAGTTTTTCTATAACGGAAACGGCTATTCGCGAGGCATAGATTTTCTGGTACAGAAAAAATACGGCAAGATAACGGGCTGGTTGGGCTATACGATTGGCGAGACGCGCTACAGGTTTCCCGTTTACGGGGATGGGTATTTTGCTGCCAATCAAGACGTTACGCACGAGTTTAAAACCGTCATCACCTACAAGCCGATACGCGATTTAACTATCTCAGGTACATGGATTTATGCCACCGGAAAGCCCTATACCGAGCCTATCGGAGGCTACAAGCTGAACACGCCCAACGGCGGTACGATGAATTTCATTGTCGTTGATCAGAAAAATAATGCGCGATATCCTGATTATCATCGTCTTGACTTGCTGGCGAAATACGACCTGTCGTTCATCCGCGCTTTCAAATCGAGCCTCAGCCTGTCGCTGTTCAATGTCTATGACCACATCAACACTTGGTATATGGAATATGCTTATGATGAGACAGATGGCATCACGGCGACCAACATCAACCTGCTCGGTTTCACGCCAAATATCACATTCAGTATCCAGTTGAAATAATTTATGAACCCGAAAAAAGCGAATAATATGAATAATATATTAATAAAATTGCACTTGTGCGCTGTTTTTGTTTCTGCACTTACTTTTATGTCTTCATGTGGTGAGGCGCTGACAGAGAGCGAGATAAACACGGATATGCCGATTGTTGAGAGCTACCTTCAGGAAGGCTCCAACTCGCTTACTGTCGCGCTTTACAGCATGGAAATTTATCTCGGCGAAGACTATGTCCTTTCCAGCCCTATTGGCGGTCAAAGCCTGACAGTCAACGGAATGGCGCTGACGGAGACCTCTACCGGAACGTACTCGCTTGAGCTTGGGGAAGATACGCTGCGCGGACAACAGACTTTCGACCTGTCGTTCACGTACAACGGCAAGTCCATTACCGCTGCGACAACCATTCCGGACAAGGTTACAGGTCTGACTATCAGCCCCGAATACATCACACGCGAAGAATCGTCGTCGTCATATTATTTTACGTTTGACGAATCCGATTCCATTGAGATCAATCTCACTTGGGATGACCCCAAAGGTGATTATTATCAGATATATATCGAAAGTCCGGCGACAGCAGACATTCCCGATATGGGAGGAATGGGGACACAGTTCAGACGCCGTATGATGCAGCCTTTCCGCGGCGGCTCGTACAGCACCACTTCGCGCGAATTTCGGACCACGGGCACGTACAATATTTATGTCTATCGCGTCAACAAGGATTATGCCGATCTTTACGAGCGCGTCAGTTCGACCGACCTTGCCAACCCGACGAGCGCCATCACCAACGCTTTCGGCGTTTTTACGGCAATGAGCGTCGCCAAAACAACGTTTAAGGTTATAGCGACTTCAAGTGAATAGTAAATCAATAATTATCTGAGTATGAAAAAGTTATTTATCCTTTTATTGACAACATTCGTCGCCATCGGCACGTATGCACAGATGCCTCCGACGGGTGGCGGAGGTGGATTTGGCGGTGGCAGAGGCGGCGGTGGTTTCGGAGGCGGGCGACCCGGAGGAGGTCCGCCATCGGGCGACAGAGGCAATTTCAATCCCCAAACGATGAACGAAACGCCTGTGCTCGAATACTTTCCCGAAATTCCCAATCTGACCCTTAAACAACGTGCTGATGTCGGGACGATTCTCACCAACGAACAAAAAACACTTCGCAGACTCGAAACGCAGAAGCGCGAACTGATCGGCAATGCCCGCGAAGAGACCGAGTTAACCGCAAAACAGCTCGAAAAAAATCGGCAAAAATTGGCGAAAATAGACAGTAAAATCCAGAAACGGATAGATAAGTCGAATCTGAAAATCGCGAAAAAGCTGTCTGCCGACCAGTATCAGGTGTTTCTTGCGAAGCGACACGAGTTTCGTTTCGGCAACGGACGTCCAATGATGCAGCAACCGCCCGAAGGCAGGGGTGCGCCCCGAAACAACTCGGGAATGGGTCCTCCGCAATACAGTTCCGATACTGATATTCAATGAGATGCATTGCCGTTGACGATGAACCGCTTGCGCTGAAAATTTTGACGCGCTACTGCGAACAGGTGCCGTCAATCCGTCTGCTGGGCGCATACAGCGACCCGCTCGAAGGGCTGTCTGCGATTTTTGCAATGCAGCCCGACTTGCTTTTTCTGGATATTCGGATGCCGGAGATTTCGGGAATGAAGATTGCCGAGACAATGAAGACGGACGCACTGATAATTTTTACTACCGCCTACAGCGAATATGCTGTCGAAGGTTTTGACCTGAATGTCGTTGACTATCTCTTGAAACCATTTGATTTTGACCGATTTATGACAGCTTACACCAAAGCGGAACGAAAGTATAACCTTTTGGCGAACAAACCGGCTGAACCGCAACAGGATAGCGTGATGACATTCAAATATAACTACCGAAATATCAGACTGCCGATAAGCGAAATCCAGTACGTCAAAGCGTTTGACAATTACGTAACCATCGTTACGCCGGACAAGAACTACATGATAGCCATGACGATGAAACGGATTCTTGCCGA
>JAISTS010000044.1 GCA_031272455.1 Tannerella sp.
AGGTCGCCCACATTATTGTCGTCGCGGTTGCCGATGAAACGGATAGTCTTTTCGGGATGATTGTCCTTACACCAGATGCCGACGTAGATATATTTGTCGTCGTAGAGCAGTTTGGCGCGTGTGGGCGACTCCGACGGCTGTCGCTCGAACGGCGAAACCTGCACGAAACGTTCTGTCCAGATGCCCTGCGTTTGCCAGAAATCGTCGTCCAACCGCCCGTCGATCACCGGACGGCTGCCGTCGGTGCGGGTTATTGTGTAAAGCCGCTTATACGCT
This sequence comes from Tannerella sp., assembly GCA_031272455.1. Classification (GTDB taxonomy): domain Bacteria; phylum Bacteroidota; class Bacteroidia; order Bacteroidales; family Tannerellaceae; genus Tannerella. Next base: position 277 of record JAISTS010000044.1, read on the forward strand.
TTGTCAAAAGGAATAACGGTGTCCTGCTGGGCGAAAAGAGCCGTCGAGGCAAAGCATGTCAGAATGAAAACAATGTACTTCATCGTGTTTGTAGTATCAAAAATTGTGCGACAAAGATATAAAAAATTATCTTAATGCAAAGCAAACGCGCAGATGAAAACGAAAAATGATTACTTTTGCGGGATTTTGGACACAAAAAAATGAGTGAACAGGAACTAAAAAAATACCTCGACAGGCATTTGGCGATGATTCACGTGCCGTCGTTTGCCGACAGCGATCCGGTGCAGTTTCCCCGCCGTTTCAGCAGGCTGCAGGATATCGAAATCGCCGCTTTTACTGTCGCAACAATAGCGTGGGGCAGACGTGCGATGATACTGCGCGATGCCGAAAGGATGCTGTCGGTGTGGGGCGGAAAGCCTTACGATTATGTGATGAACGAGGGCTACAGGGCGCTGGGCACGGCAAATGTGCACCGGACTTTTTTTGAGCCTGACCTTGCGTATATGTTGAAGGGATTCAGGCATATATACCTGACGCACGACAGCATCGACAGCTATCTTAAGCGAAGTGGGGCGGGGCAGTCGGATTCTCCGGCTTGGGCGGCTGCCGAGGCTTTGCAGCGGGCGATGTCGGAGGCAAACGGCGGCGTTACAAACAGTCGTTGCCTGCCCTCAAACCTTACTCAGACTGCGCTCAAACGGATTAATATGGCGTTGCGGTGGTTGGTGCGCGACGATGGGATTGTCGATTTGGGCGTATGGAAGTGTATCCGTCCCGATCAGCTTTTTATCCCGCTTGATGTGCATGTCGGCAATACAGCCCGTCGGCTGGGCTTGCTGCGCAGGACTGCCAACGACCGCAAAGCCGTCGAAGAGCTGACCGACAGGCTGCGCTGTTTTTGTCGCGAAGACCCCGTGAAGTACGATTTCGCTTTATTCGGTATTGGCGTAAACGGGTTGTAATCAAACGGATATGGATTATTTTAAGTAAAAAAGCCGGTCAACGTTTCGTTTTCAGGCGAAAAATAGCTACCTTTGCGCCCCGAAACAAACGTATATTTTCAGTAATGGAAAAAGAACATATCAATTATTCGACTTTTGAAGTAGCTCAACGCAAAAGCAAAGAATTGGAAGCGGATATTGCCGTTAATCCTCATAAATACAGGGTATTAACAGGCGACCGTCCGACGGGTAACCTGCATATCGGTCATTATTTCGGCTCGCTGTGCAACCGTGTGAAAATTCAGAACCTTGGCGTCGAAACTTATATTGTTATTGCTGATTATCAGGTGCTTACCGACCGCGATGCCTTCGATCGCATCTCTGAATTTGTATATGAGCTGACGATAGACTATCTCGCGTGCGGATTAGACCCTGAGAAGCATAAAACCTACATTTTCCCGCACAGCTATGTGCCCGAACTCAACCAGTTACTGCTGCCGTTTTTGACGCTTGTAAGCAACTCTGAATTAGAGCGTAACCCTACGATAAAAGAAGAAATTGCCGCTTCGGGACAGAAATCGGTCAATGCCGGAATGTATGTCTATCCGGTTCATCAGGCTGCCGATATCCTGTTCTGTAAGAGCAACATAGTGCCGGTTGGTAAGGATCAGTTGCCGCATATCGAGCTGACGCGCAACATCGCACGCCGCTTCAACACGAAATACAAGGCACAGGTTTTCCGCGAACCGTTTGGTTTGCTGAGCGATACGCCGCTGATTCTCGGTCTCGACGGCGGACAGAAAATGAGCAAGAGCCGCAACAATTCCATAGCTATCAAAGCGACAGCCGACGAGACGCAAAAGATGATTAAGACGGCTAAAACCGACTCCGAAAGGCTTATAACTTACGACCCCGACAATCGTCCCGAAGTAGCTAATCTGCTGAGATTGGCGTCGTTATGCTCCGGCAAAACGCCCGAAACGATAGCCTCGGAAATAGGCGAGGGGGGAGCGCGTCTGCTGAAAGAAACCGTTACCGAAGCGCTGAACGAATATTTTGCGCCGATACGCCGTCGCCGCGCAGAGCTGGAAAACGACCGTGCGTATATCCGCAGCATACTCGAAAACGGCATAGTGCAGGCGCGACAGGCAGCGCTCGAAACGCTCAACGATGTCAGGCAGGCAATGAATATGATTCTGTGATTTTTGATTTATTTTGAAAAAAAAATAGTCCGCAGGTGTTGCAATTAAAAATTTTAATGTAATTTTGCGGCTGAATAAATTTTAACTGTAACTGTAATGAAAAGTATAGGAATTATTTTAATGGCTGTAACTGTGGCAGTTATGACCTCGTGTAATGGTGGAAAGAAGAGTTGTGAAGGCGGTGATAGCTGCTGCAAAGAAAATGCTGTAGCGGCAGAACAACCCAAAACGGGCAAAAAAGTTATCGTAGCCCGCCTCACGGTGAAAGAAGGCAAAGAAAAAGAGTTCATCGAAGTGGCATCCAAACTCGTCGAAGCAACGCATCAGGAAGAGGGCAACCTGTTCTATGCGCTCTATCAGTCGCCTTTCAACCCGTCTGAGTTTATCTTTTATGAGGAATACAAAGATCAGGCGGCTTTTGATGCACATTCTTCGTCGGCGCATTTTGCAGCCTTTTCCGAAGGAACAAAAGACCTGGCGGCAGGCAGCCTTATAGTGGATGAATTTTAAGAGAAATATTTTGTGAAATTTTCGGCTTTGACAGCTATTTCGCCGATTGACGGAAGATACAGGGATAAAACAGATACGCTTGCATCCTGTTTTTCTGAATTTGCATTAATCAGATACCGCGTCTGTGTCGAAATAGACTATTTTATAGCGTTATGCAAACTGCCGCTTGAGCAACTTAAAGCGGTGGACAACAGTGTTTTTGTCCGTCTCGAAGCCGTCAAAACGAACTTTTCGGAAACAGACGCAGAGCATATCAAAGACATCGAAAGCGTAACGAACCACGACGTCAAAGCTGTCGAATATTTCCTGAAAGAGAAATTTGATGAGCTGCAACTTGGTCAGTATAAGGAATTTATCCATTTCGGACTGACATCGCAGGACATCAATAATACGGCTGTGCCAATCTCAATCGGCGACGCCCTGAAACAGGTCTATAATCCTTTGATGGACAATGTTATAGCAGTGCTGAACAAATATGCCGAAGAATGGCAAGATATCCCGATGCTGGCGCATACTCACGGGCAACCGGCATCGCCGACACGACTCGGAAAAGAGATTAAGGTCTTCGCTTCAAGGCTGCAAAAGCAGTTTGAGGTGTTGAAACATATCCCGCTGACGGCAAAATTCGGCGGTGCGACAGGAAATTTCAATGCTCATAAGGTAGCTTATCCGTTGATTGACTGGAAGTTATTCGCCGATAAGTTTATTCACGAAACGTACGGACTTGTCCGCGAGCAGTGGACGACGCAGATCTCAAATTACGACGCGCTGGCGGCCCTGTTCGATGCTATGAAACGCATAAACACCATTCTGACAGATCTTTGCCGCGATTTCTGGCAATACATCTCAATGGAATATTTCAAGCAGCGCATCCGCGAAGGCGAAGTCGGCTCATCGGCTATGCCTCACAAAGTCAATCCGATAGACTTTGAAAATGCGGAAGGCAACCTCGGACTGGCAAACGCAATACTGGAACATCTGTCTGCCAAGCTGCCCGTTTCGCGCCTGCAACGCGACCTGACCGATTCGACCGTCCTGCGCAATGTCGGCGTACCTTTCGGGCATACGGTCATTGCCCTGCAAAGTATATTAAAAGGGCTTAATAAGCTGTTGCTCAACGAGAAAGCTCTCAGCGATGACCTCGAACATTCTTGGGCAGTCGTGGCAGAAGCCATTCAGACCATCCTCCGTCGCGAGGGCTATCCAAAACCATACGAGGCGCTGAAAGCCCTGACACGGACAAACGAACAGATTAACAGCCGGTCAATCAGCGGGTTTATTGATTCGCTCGATTTGAATGAAACAGTGAAAAACGAACTGCGGGCTATAACACCGCACAATTATACAGGACTATAAAAAAACAGCAAATTCTAAATTAATAACTATAAATCAAGTAATTAAAACCAATCGCGAGATTGCAGTTTCTAACAATTAAAAATGTAAACAAAATGGAATTAGAAGAAAAAGAAAACATTCAACCGGAGTCGGGTAGAAATCCACTGAAAAACCAGCGCGAACGTATTACTGCTACCCACGAAAGAAGTCAGGAAAGAACGCCGATTTACCGTGCAGTCAGAGACGACGGCGGTTATCAGCAGCGTCCGCAAGACCAGCAATATCAGCAGCAGCGTCCGATGACACGGCGTCCGCGCATCGGCGACGGTCAGGGTCAGGGACAGCGTGTCGGATATCAGGACAGACAGGATCGCTATGATCGTCCGTCGCGTCCGCAGACCGGAGGCAATCGCCCCTATCGTCAGCAATATGGCGGCGGCGGCGGCGGTTCGTATCAGGGTGGCGGTTCGTATCAAGGCGGAGGCTCATATCAAAACCGTCCTCAGTATCAGGGACAAAACCGTCAAGGCGGCGGCGGATATCAAGGCGGCGGATCCTATCAGAACCGTCCTCAGTATCAGGGACAAAACCGTCAGGGTGGCGGCTCGTATCAAGGTGGCGGACAGCGCTTTGGCGGACCGAAAAAACAGTATCAGACGCCCATCAAAAAGAAAAAGGTATTTACACCGCCCAATCCTGTCAAATATCAGGAACAGCTGTCAGATCCTAACGAGCCGATACGTCTCAACAAGTTTCTGGCTAATGCCGGAATCTGCTCGCGCCGCGAAGCCGACGAATTTATACAGGCTGGCGTTGTCAAGGTTAACGGTCAGATTATCACCGAACTGGGAACGAAAATTTCGCGTCTCGACGAGGTCTATTTCCACGAACGTCCGGTCAAGCTCGAAGGCAAGATTTATGTCCTGCTCAACAAGCCGAAAAATTTCGTTACGACGACCGACGACCCAAACGAGCATCGCACGGTGATGGATCTTGTACGTCGCGCCTGCAAGGAACGTATTTATCCCGTAGGACGGCTCGACCGCAATACGACGGGCGTTCTGCTGCTGACCAACGACGGTGATTTGGCATCGAAACTGACACATCCTTCGTTCAAAAAGAAGAAAATCTATCACGTTTGGCTCGATAAGGAAGTGGCAGTCGAAGACATGGAAAAACTTGCTAACGGCATCGAACTCGAAGACGGCGAGATTCACGCCGACGCGCTCAGCTATGCCAGCGAAGAAGACAAAAGCCAGGTCGGTATCGAAATCCATTCGGGACGCAACCGCATCGTACGCCGTATGTTCGAGTTTCTCGGCTATCGCGTGATCAAGCTCGACCGCGTCTATTTTGCCGGTCTGACGAAGAAAAATCTCGGTCGCGGCAAATGGCGTTATCTCAACGAACAGGAAGTTAATATGCTCAGAATGGGCGCATTCGATTAATCGGATAATGGCAAAATATTTGAGAATAAATGATGTCCTGAAACAGACTGCTTTCGGGACAAGCGTCAACGTAAAAGGCTGGGTACGAACGCGCAGAGGCAACAAACAGGTCAACTTCATTGCGCTTAACGACGGCTCGACGATACATAATCTTCAGGTTGTCGTTGACATTGAGCGCTTTGGCGAGGATTTCCTGAAACCCGTAACGACCGGCGCCTGCATCAGCGTTGACGGCGTGTTAGTCGCCTCGCAGGGCGCCGGACAGACGGTCGAAATTCAGGCGGAGAACATCCAAATCTATGGCACCGCCGACCCTGCGACATATCCCTTGCAGAAAAAAGGTCATTCGCTGGAGTTCCTGCGCGAAATTGCCCATCTACGCCCACGTACCAATACTTTCGGAGCCGTTTTTCGCATTCGGCACAATATGGCGATGGCAATCCATACGTTCTTCCACGAACGCGGATTTTATTATTTTCATACGCCGATAATCACCGGCTCGGATTGCGAAGGCGCGGGACAGATGTTTCAGGTTACGACGATGAATCTCTACGATTTGAAGAAAAACGACAGTGGTTCAATCGTTTACGATGATGATTTCTTTGGAAAACAGACCAGCCTGACAGTATCCGGACAGCTTGAAGGCGAACTTGCGGCGCTTGCGCTCGGCTTGATTTATACGTTTGGACCGACTTTTCGTGCCGAAAATTCCAACACTCCGCGCCATCTGGCTGAGTTCTGGATGATTGAGCCGGAGATGGCGTTCTACGAAATCGCCGACAATATGCAGCTTGCCGAAGACTTTATCAAATACTGTATCCGCTGGGCGCTCGATAAATGTGCCGACGATATTGCTTTCCTGAGCGAACACTTTGATAAAGAGCTTGTTGAACGGCTGAATTTCGTTCTCGACAAACAGTTTATTCGTCTGGCTTATACCGACGGGATACGTATCCTCGAAGAAGCTGTTGCCAAAGGGCGTAAATTTGAGTTCCCGATATACTGGGGCGCCGACCTCGCAGCCGAACACGAGCGCTATCTCGTCGAGGAGCATTTCTGCTGTCCGGTCATCCTGACCGACTATCCGAAAGAGATTAAGTCGTTCTATATGAAGCAAAACGACGATGGCAAGACTGTCCGTGCGATGGATGTGCTGTTTCCTAAAATAGGCGAAATCATTGGCGGCTCACAACGCGAAGAAGATCTCGAAAAGCTGACTCGTCGCGCCAAGGAAATGAACGTGCCGGAGAAAGATATCTGGTGGTACGTCGATACACGGCGTTTCGGGACAGCTCCACATTCGGGCTTCGGACTTGGTTTTGAGCGACTTTTGCTGTTCGTAACCGGTATGGCAAACATTCGCGACGTCATTCCGTTCCCGCGAACGCCGAAGAATGCCGAATTTTAATAACAGGCTGATAAACAGTTAAATATAATTTGATGATGAAACGGTTTTTATTGATTTTTCTTTGTTTCTCGTTTGCCGCGTCGGTTATGGCGCAGGACAAAGCTCAAGTCGTCGCACATCGCGGCTACTGGCAGTCGCGCGGCTCGGCGCAAAACTCGATAGCTTCGTTTGAAAATGCCGATAAAATCGGCGTGTATGGCTCTGAGTTTGACGTACATATCACTTCCGACGGAGTGGCTGTAGTGCATCACGACGGCAAAGTGAACGACATCGACATACAGCAATCGCCTTATCAGGCAATTAAGGACATTGCGTTGGCTAACGGCGAAAAAATTCCGACCTTGCGTGAATATCTCGAAGCGGCAAAACACACTACTGTGCAGCTGATTTTCGAGCTTAAACCTCACGCTACGCCGGAACGCAACCGTCAGGCGGCGCAGATTTCCGTCGATTTGGTCAAAGAAAAAAAACTGCTTCATCGCACCGAGTTTATTACTTTCAATCTCGACGCCGGTAAGGAGCTTATCCGCCTTGCGCCCGAATGTGATGTGTATTATCTCAATGGCGACCTGACGCCTAAGGAACTGAACGCGCTCGGTTTTGCCGGTCTGGATTACAACTATGGCGTGATGAAAAACAATCCCGCGTGGTTCAGGGAAGCTAAAGCGCTGGGACTTGGCATCAACGTCTGGACGGTCAACGACACTACGCAGATGCGCGAAATGATTGATGCCGGCGCCGACTTTATCACGACGGACATTCCTAACGACGCGCTGATTTTCATATCTTTACAAAACAGATGATTATTTGACTATGCGTAAAATTATCGGGTTACTGTCATTTCTTCTGATTGCCGCGACGGCTGCCTTTTGTGATGATTATCCGAAACACGAAATCAGAGCTGTCTGGCTGACAACAATTTACGGACTTGACTGGCCCCAGCGCTATGCCATTGACGACAACAGCCGCAAAATACAGCAACAGGAACTGCGCACGATGCTCGACAAACTGCAGGATGCGCATTTCAATACGGTTTTTGTGCAGACAAGATTGCGCGGCGATGTGATTTATAATTCTGATATTGAGCCATTTGCCAAAGTGTTTACGGGCAAATACGGCGCTATGCCGGGCTACGACCCGCTGGCGTTTGTGATAGAAGAATGTCATAAGCGCGGGATGGAATGTCATGCTTTTTTCGTTACTTTTCCTGTCGGTACGACAAAAATTGTTGACGAGCAGGGCGAATATTCTGTCGTCAAGCGCAATCCTCAACTCTGCCTGAAATATAAGGACGAATGGTATCTCGATCCGGGTATTCCCGAAACGGCTGATTATATCCTTTCGCTTGTAAAAGAAGTAGTTAGCCGCTATGATATTGACGGCATACAGTTCGATTATGTCCGCTATCCGGGGCGCATTTTCCCTGACGACGAGAGTTATGCCAAATACGGCAACGGCGCCTCGCGCGAAGAATGGAGGCGTGAGAATATCAATCGCCTGATGTCGGCAGTCAATAACTGTGTGAAAGAGAGCAAGCCATACGTGCAGGTAAGCAGCTCGCCTGTAGGTAAATACAGGAAAAGTCCCGATACGCCTAATGCCTCGTGGACAGCATACGACGACGTTTATCAAGACCCGAAAGCGTGGTTTGAATCCGGCGCACAAGATATGGTCGTGCCGATGATGTACTATCGTGCCAATGATTTTTATCCGTTTGTAGAGAGTTGGGTCAAGCAGGCAAAAACGCGCAATATAGTTGCAGGTCTCGGCGCCTATCGTCTTAACAGCAAGGAGGGCGACTGGAAGCTTGAAGATATTACGGAACAGATTGATTATGTGCGCAATCACGGTATGAATGGTTGCGCGTTTTTCCGTGCGCGTTTTGTTGTCGATAACGAAAAAGGCATCTTTACGGCGCTGAAAAACAATTCGTTTCGTTATCCGGCTCAGCTGCCTCCGCTGACGTGGATGAAAGACGAAAAACAGCCCGACGCTCCGAACGAGATACGTGTAGCCCGCAATGGCAGGAGTTTGCGCCTCTCGTGGGATAAACCCGCTGATAACAAAGACTATACCTATACGGTTTATTATTCGGTAAAAGATTCGCTCGATACGTCGAAAGCGCAATCAATACTTGCTACCGGACTGCGTAATAATGAACTTACATTCTTGGTTGACGGCAACAGCGAGCGTGGCTATCTTTTCGCCGTTACAGCCTCCGACCGCTACCGTTCCGAAAGCCTCCATTCGTACGAAACGTTTTATTATTACTCCGATTATGAGAAGTAACGATGGAAAAACAACTCAAATGGTACGCTTTATATACACGACCGCGAGCTGAAAAGCGCGTAAGAAAGCGGTTGCGCGAAGCAGAAGTCGAAAATTACCTGCCGCTGCACCGCTGTCCGAGCGCATGGTCCGACCGTGTGAAAATGATCAACAAGCCGCTGTTTCAGTCATATATTTTCGTACGTTGTCCTGCGCATCAACTGCCCGAACTGCTTAAAATTTACGGAGTTGTAAAGATCGTTTATTACTGTGGCAAGCCCGCCGTAATCCGCCAGAAAGAAATTGATGCTATCGTCGAGTTTCTTAAACTGGCAGTCGAAAAGCCGCTTTGCGTAGGCGACGAAGCCGAAATCTTGAGCGGCTCATTGAAAACTGTCGCCGGTAAAGTGCAGCTGATAAAGAAGAAATATATCAAACTCTATATCAAGCAAATAGGCGCCATCGTAAGCGTCAATATCGCTAACGTGGCGCATGCCGACAGGCTTAAACTGTAATTACCTGTTTCTGAACAGCTTCTGTGCCGGAATCATTTGCTTGCTCATACGGCGTGATTCGTAGTGAGCGTTCAAGATTGTACCTTTAGCCTGATCGTTGTGGAAACATTCGACGCGGATGGGATGACGCCCCTTTGTCAGTTCGATGTCGCCCGAATTGCCCGTATGTCCATTGCTTCTGTTATTGACAATCAACTCGTTGCCGATATACAGTTTGCTACCTCCGGTTGACCACAGCGAGAAGGTATAGGCGTCGTCCTCGTCAATCTCAATCCATCCGCTGAACACAGCGGCGATATGGTCGCTGTATCTGCCAAGCGCGTCATTAAGACCTGTCTTATCGCCGTTCTCAGGTGTGTGGAAGCCAAATTCGTAGCAAATTCCCATCGCGACAGGCGTCAGGTTGGCAAACGAAGTCGGCATTGATTTCGCATCGGGACAGTGGTAAAGGGCATAGTTCAGTCCGTTGCCGGCTTTCGTGTCGGCAATACGGTATTCGCCTCTGACAGAGACACTTTCGCCATTTTCGCCAAAAGTTTTTGCCATTACGATTGTCGGTTTGTCAAGTTTAAAAGGCTTTTCGTATAGCGATGAAGCAGATGTAGGCTCCTGTAAATCAGTTGTATAGCGCACCTGTGCGTCCTGCATATCGGGGCGCGAATCGATGCGGACAGTCGGCGACTCGTCAACCCAGTATCCTCCGTAAAGAAATGTCTCGTTAATTTCTTTCGTGATGAAAGCGGGCGAGGGGAGGACTTCGGCTTGATGGCGCAGGTTTTTCGGCTCGTCAAAGCCTTCAAAAGCCGGTTGCGTCGGTCTGCCTGTCCAGTATTGCGGGATTTCCAGTCCAAGCGCAAAAGCGATATTTGCGGCAAGGTCATAACGGTACATCTGCTGTTTGATGCGATAGTTTTTCTTCACGCCTTTGCCGTTGAAAATGAACGGAGTATTCAGTTCTTCAAACGTGTGTCCGCCGTGTGCATAAAAAATTCCCCCGTGATCCGACATTATCATAAAGACCGTCTTGTCGGCAATTCCGGCGTCGTTCACGGCATCGACGATTTGGCGCACATAGCCATCAAGCGTCTCTACAATATCCAGATAATCAGGCGAAAGATGTCCTCTGATATGCATCGTATGGTCGGGGTCGGTGAAGTAGCAAAACATAAAATTCGGCTTCTTTTCCTTGATATATTCAACCGACCTGCGTGCCACTTCTGCGTCTTCCGTATAGTCTTCGTCAAGGTCAAGCTGTTTCACGTCGTACATATTCGGAAAATCGTCCCAGTTATGCACGCAAGCCATCACTGCATCGGGCATCTGCTCGCGGATAAGACGGAAAATGGTCGGCACTCCGCGGTCTTTATCTATCACGGCGTGAGGGTAGGGCAGGGCGCCGTTTACCCACGAATTGTCAACCGCTCCGGTCGCTTCGGGACCAGTGCCCGTCATCATCGCTGTCCAGTTGGGAGTGCTGACGGTCGGGAGTATCGACCTGACATTCAGACTGTAAGCTCCATTTTGCATCAGGCTGTCGAGGCAGGGCGTGTTCGACGCCTGCAATCCCCAGACACTCAAACCGTCAAGTCCGATAATTACAACATGCTCAATCCCTTTGGGAAATTCCGACTGCCGACATCCTGTCAGCATGGTAATAGTTGCAATTCCAATTATTGCCAAGATTTTTTTCATTTTATGTATATGTTTTCGTTAATACTGTTTTTCAGCGTGCAATATTACAACAAATATTTGGAACAGAGATGAAGAAAATCATTTTATTTTTCTGAAAACAGTTTGCCGATAAGGAAAGATTTTGTATGTTTGCAGTCTGTAGATACGAATAAAATCAAGCATAGTAATGGACATTATCACAATTTTTCGTCAAAACGCCAGCCCTGCGCAGGCAGCGCCAATGGCTGCATATATGCGCAATATTTGCCCGTTTTTGGGGATTAACAAACCGTTGCGGGCAACGCTGCAAAAGCCGTTTCTGAAAGAGGCAAAACAACATACCGCCGTCGATTGGGAGTTCGTGAACAAATGCTGGACACTCGAACGCGAATTTCAGTACCTCGCGATCGATTATCTGCGAACTGTCGCCAATCTGCTGACTATCAACGATATTCCGAATTTGAAGCATCTCGCCGTTACCAAATCGTGGTGGGATACGATCGACTGCTTAGACCGCATCGTTGGCGGCATTGCGCTCCGTGATCCGAATGTCAACGAGATACTGCTGCAATGGAGCGTTGACGATAATTTTTGGCTGCGTCGCATCGCTATTGACCATCAACTGCTGCGAAAAGAGCGGACAGATACTGCGCTTTTGGAAAAGATTATCGTCAATAATCTCGGTCAGAAAGAGTTTTTTATCAACAAGGCAATCGGCTGGAGTTTAAGAGAATACAGCAAAACAAATCCGATGTGGGTGCGCGATTTTATTGCAAAATACCGCGACCGTATGGCAAATCTTTCGATCAGGGAAGCAAGTAAATATATCTGAGTATGAACGATTTGAAGTTTTATACCGCTAATATTGAAGGACTTACACTCGATTGTGTTGTCGGGCGCGATGTGGCACACCGGTTTCCGCTACATTCACATCGCTCACTCTGTATCGGATTGGTTACTGAAGGCGTCAGAAATATGAAGGTTGGCAACACGTTTCTTAATATCTCTGAAAATGACGTGTTTATAATCAATCCTAACCAGCCTCATGCGATAGAGGAGGCTACAGCGTCGCACAGTTATATTGCCATAACTGTTAACGGTTTAACCAACAACGTCGCGTTTCAAAATCTTGTCCGCTCTGAAACAGTGATAGCGTTGATAAAATCCGTTTCGGAAGCGATTATTCAAAAGAATGATAATCTTGCCGTTCAATGGACTATGCTGTTTAATCATCTTAAAACCAATTATTTAATTGCAGACAGCGCCGTACCATCCGACCTCTTGTTTCAAAAGGTAGAGAAATATATTATGGATAATTATAGCAATCAGGTGGCAGTCGGCGAGATGGCTAAAGCAGCCTGTATGAGCAAGTTTCATTTCTGCCGGCAGTTCAGGCAGACGGTCGGTATGTCGCCGCATATTTATTTGATTAACTGGCGATTGCGCCATGCCAACAAGTGCCTGAAAAACAACATGCCCGTCTTCGACGCCGCCATTGACGCCGGTTTTTACGACAGTAGCCACCTGATCAAGACTTTTCGTTCGTATATGGCAGTCTCACCCGACGACTACCGCAAGGCGTTCCGATAAAAATAGCAAGATTTTACAATTTCGCCTCGCTGCCAAGCGCTACTTTTGCCCAGTAATTTTTAATTTATTTCACGATGAAAAAAGTAGTAATTCTATCATTATTAGCGATTTTGTGCCTTACGGTACAGGCTCAGGTTCAGCAGAAGGCGGACGCCGATTCGAGCCAAGTAATTAATTTCCTGAAAGGCAAGGTCTTTCTTATCAACGGCGAGCAGTCTGTTCAGGATTTGCCTTGGAACCCACATTCGAGTTTCAAAGGCGTCGCCCTGAAACATCTGTTGCTTGGCAAAGACAGTGAAAATCAGCTCAGTTGCCATATCGTACGTATTGAACCGGGCTGTACGCTCGACACTCATATCCACGATGGCAAGGCAGAACTTCACGAGGTCGTTGCAGGCAGCGGAAAGATGTACCTCGACGGCAAGGAGATTGAGTATTCCGTTGGTACACTGTGCCTTATCCCCGCCAACACGAAGCACAAAGTAGTTGCCGGCAAAGGCGGTATGTATCTTTTCGCCAAATTCTTGCCTGCCTTGCAGTGAGTTAGCTGACAAAATCTCACTGCAGGTTTTTAACCATAATAAAATCTTCTTTGTTCTCGCTGACGATTTCAAAGCCAAGTTTCAGGTACATCCGGGCGGCGTAATTCTCTTTCTGAACGCTCAATGAGGTTTGGCGGTATCCTTTATCTTGCAGATAATTAAGCATTTCTTGCATTAAACGGGTACCAATTCCCTGATTGCGAAAGTCTTTCAGCACGGAAATCGCAAATTCGGGCGTTTCGGCGTCAAGGTTGCCAAAACCGCGCGGCTCGCCGTCGGTACCCGCCAGAATCCGCACCCAGACGGCGCCCGCCACCTGTCCGCCATCCGTTTCGGCAACAAGGCAGTAATCGTTCCTGCGACTGCCGAAATCCTTGATATAAACGTAGATAGCGGGGATGAAAATCGTATCAAGCGGCAATGGCACAACGCCTTTGGGTACGAATATCGCCTCGTAGAGGAACGTTTCCAACAGCGGCAGTTCGTCTGTGCGTATCTCTCTGATAATCATTTTATTCCGTTTTGCACAATTCAAAAGTTGCCTGATAAATCCGGTTTTTGCCTGCGTGTATGCTTCGCGGTTGTACTTATA
>JAISTS010000055.1 GCA_031272455.1 Tannerella sp.
ACACCTGTGCCACAGGCTCGATTCCGATGGCTGCTGCGCTGATGATGAAAGGCTTGTCGCCCGGCGCCGCGCTTGTGTTTTTGATGGCAGGTCCGGCAACAAGCATCGCATCTATGACCGTGATAGGCAAGGCTTTAGGCAGGCGTTCGCTGTTGATTTATCTCTTCGCGATAATCGCCGGCGCGATGCTGTTCGGCTTGTTGATAGACTATGTCTTGCCTGCCGACTGGTTTGATATGAGCAGGATGAATCACGATTTGCATCACGCGCATCACGACGGAGTATTTTCGTGGTTCGGGTCATTGTGTTCCATCGCGCTTATTGGTTTGATTATCAACGCATATTTCCAAAAAATAATGTATTCGGTCAAATTAAAAAAGAAAACGAAAATGGCAACAGTTTACAAAATCGGAGGAATGTCTTGCAATCACTGCAAGGCAAGAGTTGAAAAGGCTTTGGCTGCGCTTGACGGGGTAACGGCCGTACAGGTTGATTTATCGGGCGGCATCGTTTATGTCGAAGGCTCGCCCGACGACGAAATAGTGCGTCAAACAGTTGAAGATCTGGGATATGAATATAAGAAATAGAGACGGCAAAGGCAGTCGTACCAAAAAAATGGTATTTTCTGTTAAGAAAAATATTACTACTTTTGTCCGTTCAAAAAATGATTAAAAATATGACTTCAAACAGATTATTGTCGGGTGTTGGCGAGCAGACATTAGCTATTCATGCAGGCGAAGGTCCCGACCCCGTTACTCGCGCTTCGGCGCCAAATATCGTTATGTCAACGACTTATACTGTCGAGGCAGACACAACTTTTTCGGTCGAAGGGCTGAACGAGAACGACCCGTGGATATACACGCGATGGGGCAACCCGACCGTTCGGCAGTTGGAAGACAAGCTGGCGGCTATTGAAAATGCAGAGGTCGGAGTGGCGTTTGCGAGTGGTATGGCAGCGATTTCCGGTCTGCTGTTTCACCTGTTGCGTGCCGGCGACCATGCTGTTGTGAGCGATGTGGCATACGCGGCGATGACCGAGATGACAAACGAGATGATACCGTCGCTTAATATCGAAATCACCAAAATCGACACGTCCGATTTGTCGGCGTTGAAAGCGGCATTGCGTCCTAACACGCGACTTGTCTATATCGAAACGCCCTGCAATCCGCTGCTACGGCTGACGGATATTGCTCAGGCGGCTGCATTGGCGCATAGTGCAGGTGCAAAATTAGCTGTTGACTCCACTTTTGCGACGCCGATAGCAACGCGACCGCTTGAGTTAGGCGCTGATTTCGTGATACATTCGCTGACCAAATATCTTGGCGGGCACGGCGATGCGCTTGGCGGCGCCATTCTTGGCAGCAAAATCGACCTGTTGCCCTTGCGTAAAAAGACTGCCATTCGTCTTGGCGGCGCTATCAGTCCGTTTAATGCATGGCTGATAATGAGGGGAATAGCTACTTTGCCCATACGTATGCGCGTACATGAAGAAAATGCCTTGAAAGTTGCTGAGTGGCTTGAGCGGCATCCTGCTGTGCGTCGCGTTTTTTACCCGGGTCTGCCTTCGCATCCGCAGTACGAACTTGCCAAGCGTCAGATGAGGAATTTTTCCGGGATGTTGACTTTCAGGACAGACAACGGAAAAGAGGTTGCACGCAGGCTTGCCGAACGCTTGAAAATCATACATTATGCCGTTTCGCTCGGTCATCACCGTTCGTTGGTATTTTATCTGCATGGTGCCGAGTTGTTGCAGACGACATTCCGTTTTGCGACGCCCGAACAGCTAAAATCGTGGCAGGAATATGCCGGCGAGGGTGTCTTTCGTATGTCGGTCGGTTTGGAGGATGCCGACGATATCATTGCCGATTTGGATCAGGCTTTGTCGTAATCAGTCGGACGTTTCGGGTTTCGCAGCCTTATTGCGTTCTTTTTCGGCTGCTATCTGAGCACGTGATTTACTTTGAGTTACGATATATACTCCCGAAAAAACGAGCAGCGCCGCCACGCCTTTCTGCCAGCTGAGTATATCCATCCCGACGGCAACGGCAACAAGCGACGAGACAATGGGTTGCACATAATTATACATACTGACAATCGTCGGGCGCAGGTATTTTTGCCCTATCGGCAGCAGGAAATATGAGATAAAAGTAGCCATCAGCACCACATAAAGCGCTCGTAGCCAGACGTCTGTCGCAACTGCGCTGTAAGGTAAAGTGGATATGTCGTGCCACGAAAACGGCAGGATGCACAGCGTGGCGTAGAGGAACATCCATTTCATAACCGTAACGGGCATATATCTCGAAATCAGCGGTTTGAATGCCGTTAGATAAATCACAAACGACAGTGTGCTTGCAAGGATAATCAAATTTCCAACGAGGCTCGGATTACCATTATCCGGGGTTTTATTACTGAAAATTAGCAGTAAAGCGCCTGATATACCGATTAATACGCCGAGCGCCTTTTTCCATGTGATTGGTTCTTTGAGAAAAAAAGCGGCTAAAATCATTGTCATCACCGGACCTATGCTGTTGATGACGGCGGCGTCGATGGGCGAAGTGCGTGCCAGACCGATGCTGAACAGGAATTGGCAGAGAAAGATGCCGCATACGGAAGCGAGGAAAAGTTGAAACATATCGCCCCGCGATACCCGCTCTTTCGGCATAAATATCGATGCTAACCAGAACAGCAACATCGCTCCGGCGAGACGAAAAAACGCCATATCGGTCGGAGTGATGTTGCCGTCGGTCAGAACGGACTTCATTATTGGTACGTTAAGCCCAAAAATGATATATGCCACGAGTAATGCGCCGTGCCCGCCAAGATGCTTATCTGTCATCAGAGCGTCCAGCCTTCGCGGTAATTATGTTTCACGTATTCAGTAGATGCTTCTATCGCATTGATAGTCAGCGTTCGCGGTTCTTCTTTCGGGATGCCGTTTGTTACCGCGATCTTATCGTCGGGCGCGAGGTTGGTGATGCGCATCTCTTCGCCGTTCCAGAGCAGCTTTTTGTTAAGGCTTTTCAGGCGCACGGCGAGGTTGCCCATAACGACCATCTCGTTGAGCGGTCCGGCATACTCGAAGTTCGACAGCGGCATAACGCGATTTTCGGCAGATTCCTTGCAGGCGCGAACAAAATCCATCTCGTGGCTTGTCTCGACGCGGCGCAGGCGGGCTGCAGGTTTCGGCAGGCTGCGGAATTTATCTTCGGGATAGAGTTTGTATTTTTCGCCATAGTTGCCGCACATCAGTACGCCTTTGGTACCGTGGAAGATAACGCCGTTGCGATCCAGTCCGAGTTCGATATTGTCGGGGATAGCGGCGGGACGGTTCGGAAGCAGTCCTCCGTCGTACCACGTAACGCCGACCGCCGGCATATTCAGTTTGCCTTCTTTCGGACGGGCGGGAAATTCGTAATGAATGGTTGACGCCATCGGAGCGCTCTCGGTGTTGAACGCCGTTGACGAGGCTTCGACTGCCGTAGGATGTCCGAGCTTCATAGCCGAAAAGACGACGTCGAGTACGTGGCAAGCCATATCGCCAAGCGCTCCCGTGCCGAAATCCCACCATCCGCGCCAGTCCCACGGGTGATATGCGCGGTGATAGGGGCGCATCTTCGCCGGTCCGATAAACAGATCCCAGTCGATATATTCGGGCACCCACATTCCCTGTTCGGGGCGCGTCAGCCCTTGGGGCCATATCGGACGGTTTGTCCATGCGTCAACGTGCGTAACTTCGCCTATAGCGCCACTCCAAATCCATTCGCACACATCGGATACCGTAGCGCTGCTATGTCCTTCGTTACCCATCTGAGTTACAACCTTATAGCGTCGCGAAGCTTCGAGCAGTGCACGCGATTCGTAAACGGAATGTGTCAGCGGTTTTTGCACATAGACGTGTTTGCCGAGCTGCATACAAGCCATCGCGCTGACGGCGTGAGTATGGTCGGGCGTCGCAATCACCACAGCGTCAATGCTTTTGCCAAATTCGTTTAGCATCACGCGGAAATCTTTATAGCGTTTGGCAGAGGGATATTTGTCGAAGACGTGCTTTGCATATTGCCAGTCGATATCGCAGAGGGCGACAATGTTTTCCGACTTCATATTGTCAAGATTAACAGCGCCTTTGCTGCCTACGCCTATTCCGGCAATATTCAGTTTGTCGCTCGGCGCGACGTGCCCAAGACCGCTCACGGCATTGCTCGGCACGACAAAAAACAAGCCCGCAGTTGTTGCCGCAGAGGTCTTCAGAAAGTCGCGGCGTGAAAAATTACTGTTCATAGTAGATTTGTAGTTATTTATATTTTAATTATTAATTTTTTAAATTTCAGTTAAGCGGCAACAGTTTCACATTCTTATACCAGCATTTGTGGTCGTGATCCTGAAAGCCGATATAGCCTTCGTGCGAAAAATCCCTCAAAGCGCGGGGTTTGCCGTTAAGCTCAAATTTGTGGTTTCCTTCGATGTCGCGTTTGCCCGGTTCGCTGTACTCGTCGAGGTTGATGTCAACGATTTTCGTCTCATTGAGCAGCACGATAAGCCTTGCGTTGACAAAGCGAATCTCGAAATGATCCCAGTTTCCTGCGCCTTTGCCCGGATTGGCGAGCGGGGCGCGGACGTCGTAGAGGGCGCCGTGTCCGTGCACACCGCCTGTTTCAGTCGCAACCTGTATCTCGAAGCCTGTGTTAACAGGATCTTTCAAGTCGCTCATTCGCAGGAAGATACCCGAATTGCACTCTGTGTCCTGTTTCACGTCGCATTTCAGGATAAAATTCCCGAAAGGTTTGTTGTAGGTCAGGATGTAGCCGCCGCATTTGTAGGTCTGCATAGCGCCGTCTTCCACTTTGGCGGCAACCGGATTGCCGTCGTTGTTAATCCATCCGTCGTAGTTCTTACCGTTGAAAAGCAAAATCCAGCCTGCTTTTTTCTCGGCGTCAGTCAGTTGGTTGTCTTGCGCCATCAGTTTGGCGGAACAGCATACGCATAATGCGCATAAAATCAAAATAGTCTGTTTCATCGTTTTATTATACTTAAAATTAATTATTTATGCTCATCAAAAATAACTTTCACGGCAAAGGTACAATAATTCGCCGAATAAGAGTAGAAAAACGGATAAAAATTTGCTTTTTAATACATAATCGGATGTGAATAATTGCACATCGCACTCTCGTCATTCCAGTCCTTGCCTTAGTGGTTATGTCAAGCAAACAAAAAACAAAAAAGAAAGAGGGAGCCCCCAAAGGCTCCCTCTTACAATGAACATGAAAAAACTTAAAAAAATTAGTTACTGCACAATTTATTTAATAACAATCTTATACGTTTTTCCGTCGAGCAGGCGGACTATATAGAGTCCGGGTTGCAGCGCGACTGTTGTTTCGCCGGCGGGGGCTTGGACTACCGTTTTGAGCACGCCTGTAACGGTATAGACCTGTGCTGTGGCGGCTGCGGGCACGGTGATATGCAGTTTGCCGTCGGCGCCCCAGATACGTGGAGCGGCGATCTCGTCTGTGCCCGTTGTTGATACGTCGCCTATCGACACGCTGATATTCTGGCGTATCTCATAGATGACCACCGTATAGGTATTGCTGTCGCCCTTGCGGGTGATTTTGTAGTCGTCAACGCCTTCGGGCAGCGGGATGGTGCGCGGTGAGGTCTTAAGAGTAGGCATCTCTTTGCCGGCTGCTACGGTGAACTCGAACTCGAAGTTTTCGCCCGATTCCACGAAATAGACGCCTGTCGTTACATTGGCTATCACATCGTCGCCCACTGTAATGGTTACGAGGCGCTCGTAGGGTTGCGGTATGCGTTCGAGTATCGTGAAGATGCCCACATACAGACCGGTTATTGCGGCGTAGTTGCCACCCTGCGAGATGTCGATCGTGATCACATATTCGCCCGGCTCGGTCGGTATCTTGGTTCGTCCGTTGTAGTAGATCTGTATTATCTCGCCTACGCCCGGAACGGTGCTGCCGCCGATTGTTACCGGACCTGAGCCGGGTGCGCCGTCTTTGACAACCACTGTCGCTTCGCGAGGCAAGCCATTGACAAGCACTTCGCTCGGCTTAATCTCGAACATATCCGATGTCGGTGGAGGCGTCCAGCCTGCATAGAGCGTCAGACCTGCAATAATCAAATCCGATGATTTAAACTTGTATTCCGTCGTACATTCCTTATCGGTAAACCAGCCGAGGAAACGCGAACCGCTCTTGGTCGGGTCGGCGGGCTTGATGTCGGTAGCTGTAGGTACTGAATTCGAACCTGACATGTTATCATATTTGCCGTTGCCGGTCAGACCATTTGCAGGCGTACCCGACGGCACATCTTCAGTTGTAGCATAAGGCGTACCGGAGTCGTCAACCATGTATGTAATATCCCATTCTATAAACAGACCGGGGCTGGTAAATACCGGATAAAGCACCATATCGCCTGTAACAGTAAAACCGGTAGCAGGAATTACTACAGTCGAATACGGACTTGTGCTGTAACCTGCAAATGTCATCGGATACGATATACCTGTAGCGGGGTCAACATAGTTAGGCGGCGTCCATGACGGAGGCGTCGGCACGCCGAGAACTTCACCTATGCCGAAATAATTATTGGCATACGGATCTGAAGCCGGTGTGATGTCTGATAACGTACAGGGCAAGTTGAACACATTGTCCGTAGCATAAGTAACTGTATATGGCGCTATCGGATACTCATATAGAGCGGCATTTCCGAGCCAGTCCCAAACATAAACATAGAAACTTCCATATTTCTGAGGATTGTCGGTGATAAAGTTCGGAGTTGAAATTTTCTTGCCTGCTCCGAGTTGCAAAGCGGCATCAATATCAACTTTGGACGCTGTCATCCATTCAATTGTATCTCCGCTCGCGGCATAAGCAACAGTGCCGTCAACCGGAACTGAGGCAACAGGATGAACGATCGGTGTTGTCCAGTGGACAGAGGCAGGCGACAATGTAGCGCCCGGATCGCCAAAGCCAATAATAACAGAATCGGCGCCCCAAGCATTATATTTCGCACCTGAACCGGCTACCGTACCTGAGGCAGTCAACCACGATGCTACATTAGATAACGTCGAAGGCATAGATATTGCTGGCACGGCATAGTCCGGACTTATCGAGTCGTCGGACAGGAATACTTCGGCGCTTAAGCCTCGATATGGCGTTGTCCCCGAAAGAACTATTGTTGGAACTGAATATGTACCGGTGCCGACAGGCAACAGTTCGTTTTTCTTTTCTGTGCCGCCGATATTGTTCAGATTAACACCCGCAACAGCAGGAAATTCGTCGGCTATCAGGTCGAAAGATCGATAAACTTCAGCCGACTCGGAGCCGTCTTTACCAACGGCTATCACGCCCATAACATATCTGCCGGGAAGCAAGTCGTCGCAATTTACCGACGTGGGAGCGGGTGCCGGACTTGTTGAGGCGAGCACAAAATCGTCGCCGTTAAGGTTGAAGTTTGTCATGTGAACAACTTCGCCGACGCTTGTTACATTATATATCTGTTCCTCAATTTCGACTAAGCCCTGTTTGGTTGGCAGCAGTGAATCCACTGCGTGGTCAACACCGCGCGATTCGCCAAACGGAATGAAATACCAGTTGATTTTCAATTGCTTGACACCAACTCCGGGGAACGACGATTCGTCTGTTATAAGGACATCAATAGGATTGTCTTCCAACAGCTGGCGCTCAACTTTCTGCAAGATCGCACGGCTGTTACCGTTTTGGATGTCATCGCCCTGCAGTTTGTAAGATGCCGACGGAAGAACGTAGCCCGATGTGCTCTGGCAGCTGAGATCCCAGTCGTCGGTAGTCGTTCCGGCAATATAATCGCCGATATACTTGACATAATCTTTCAGAGCATCAGCCTGTGTGCCGGCAGAGGTAACGCCGTTTACTGTCTTTTCCAATGCTTTGGTCGTAGCGTTAAGACCCCATGTGCCTACTATGGCTCCACTTGCATCATAAACAGGCCAGCCTACGAGACCGTTAGAGCAGTTGTCGCCCGTAACGGCAGGATTGGTCGTTGTAACAACCGTCTGGTCGGTGTTGTTGCTCAGATAGTAGGTGTGGTCGCTGCGCAAATCACCAATACCGGGTGCATAGTCGGGACCGGCTGAGTTAACAGATGTATTTACCAAATTTACATAGAAATGGTCGGAAGTCTGTCCCGGGTCAAACTGGCTGTTAGGACCAGTAAGAATCGGCTGGAATACCAAACCGGCTTCAGCAAACGACATCTCCAAATCGGCAAAACTAATAGCGCCACCCTGTCCGCAACTGTGACTGTTCCATGATTGTAAAAATCCAAAGCCCTGATAGCCGGTAGGAGTCAGAGTCTCGGAAATCTGCGGGGTGCCTGTTTTAGTTGCAACACTTACACCGCGATTTGCATCATGACGTTCAAACCAAACTTTTACAGTAGTCTCTGTGATTTCAACCTCAACATCAACATTGTTGCTCCATCTGGGATAGTTATCTCCAGGATTAGGAAAATTGGGAATAACAGTTTGATCTAATAATGTACCAGCAGTATTATAATTACTATTAGCATGATTCCATAACTGATTATGTAATGTTGCTGCTGAACCATTTATAGTTTGCAACATATATCGGGCTGTTGTTGGCGACCATAAATTCATTAGTTCCAGATAGTATCCGTGTATATTCCCCGAAGCGTCAATACCTGTATTGAACATAATACCGGCAGCGCCTTCAGGATGGGCAATAATATTGGCTGAGTTGACAGAGAATTTTACATCCTTAGTACCGGTTGATGTTGTAGGATAAAAAGCCCAGTCTGTTGCCGCAATCGTATTATAACCGGCAAACCACAAGAATGGATATTGTGTAATTGGATCTACATCAACATATATATGCTCACGAAGAGCATGTGATACTGACAAACCCGCATATCCAGCTGCAACAACAGTTTTAAGTAAATAATCAGAACTATAAACAGTACCCTCACTGCCAGTATAACCGGAGACAAAGAACGGCGGACGCATATTATTATTCACGGGTACAATGGTGGAAGGACTCCAATAATTACCAGATGTAATGTATGGCGCTGTCGTAGGGAATGTACCTGCGAAGGCTTTACTTCCGTAGAGAAAATGCCATGCATCTGCCAAATTAGTCGCGCCACCGTACTGCGAAAAATTAGATGTGTTTTCCCAATAGTTATGGTTATAGTGGTCATAAACTATCCAAGAGTCGTTCATATTGACAATATCTACCGTAACAACGCCATTACGGATACGAACCTGATTTTCGGGGATACCGAGACCTGCAGGAGTATCAGTAGGGGAATTGGTAAGGTATTCGTGTAATGCCTGCGTGATGGTCTGAGGAGTGCCTAATGCGGCAATCATATCCTCGTCGGCATTAATCAGAATATCTTTCAATCGGTCTGCTGGCAGCATACCGCCGTCGCGCAGTTCTACATAATTGTCTTTGCCTTTCTGTTTCGTTTGGGCGACAATCCGGTCGCTGCTGTCCGTCGTGTCCGGTATCAGATTGATGACCGGAGTCGTTGCTATATGAGTAGCGTCGCTGACCGCGATATAGGGGTCGGTTTGCGCCAATTCGGTGGTTATGGGAATAAACACCTCGCTGTGTCCGCAGAGTTCGCAGGCGCGAGAGACGCCTGCGCCCGCTACGAGCATTATTGCTGTTAATATATATACATTAAATATCTTTTTCATTTCGGTAAGTATTATTTGTTAATAACTGTGTGAGTCGATGCTCCCGGAACGGTTTTGACGATATACGTGCCGGATGGCAGGGGCACGGTTGTTGCGCCTGCTGCTACGGTAAGCGTTTTCACCAGACTGCCCTGTACATTATATATATATACGGTCAGGGCTTCGGGCGCTGCGATATGCAGGCTGCCGTCGTAGGTGTAAATCTTCAAGCCGTCGATCTGTTCGTTAGCCGTAAACGTGATGCCCGACACTTCGACCGTGATATTGGTGTTCACGTTATGCACGGTTACGCGCACACTGCCGTCAGCCAGTCGCTCTACGGTCTTTGTGATATCGCTTTCGGTCAGGTCAATCGATTTGAGCACACGGAATGTAGCGTCGTCGAGCGAATAGGTTTCCTTATTGGCTACGATGGTGAACGTAAAGTCGGTACGGCTCAAAACATAAGCTCCGATGCCAACCGAAGGTGCGCTTACCTCATCTGTAGCTATCGATACTCCGTCGGTCGCCTTGATTATCACGTGGCGTGTCAGGTCGGGAATATCGTAGCGGCGGCTTGTAAACTGCAGCGGGATATCTATCGTTGTGCAAGTGTCAATACCCAGATCAGCTATCTGGCAGCATATCGTTACGTGCATAACATCGGTATAATCGCCTGCGTCAAGCTCTTTCGGAGAGACTACGAATGCGCCAACTGATCCCGGAGTTATATTCTGCGGAACGTCGCCAATGATTTCGAAATAGTTGTTGTCGAAAGTAACGGAAACGCTTGTTGTCGGCAGATTGCCACCGAGGTCGTTCTTGACGTCAAACTCTTGTTTTACAGGCGGTTTGTCGTAAGTAACATCGGGGAAAGTGGGATTTTGGGGAGTCAGGTCAACCTCGAAGACTGTACCCGACAGGATAGCGTAAATTTGTCTTGCTCCTGCTGTCCCGACAGGGCTGGCTTCTTCGCCGAGCACCCACGCATAAGTCGTATCGACGTCGATAATCCATTTTTTGCCGTTCTTAACGACAATCGTACTGGTCGATAGCGGGTCGCCCACGAAAGCGCCACCCTCGTTCCTGAACAAAATGACCTTTTGTCCCTGAGTGATATTGTTAGGAGAGGCTTTCGAGAGGTCGAGCAAAATGGCTGTGTTGTTGTCAAATTCCATTATGCCGGGCTGTCCGCCGCCTCCGGTGCCCCAGTGAGCCGTAACCAGAGGTCCGGTTGTTACGCCGCTCGGAATGAGCAGCATAGTATCGCCTTTGAAATCTATGTTGGTAGTATAATGTTGTATTAGCACCGAATCGTTGACGATCCATTTTTTTACATCGTAGTAGGATGTGGTGCCTGCTCCCGTCTGATAAATCGACAGTTCGTGCTTGTTGCCTACAATTAAAGTATCGAACAGCACGCCGTTAACACCTTCGATATTGATATCAATGTTCGTGTTAGGTCCATGATAGACGTCGAGGGTATTAATATGTACGGTAACAGTCGAGGTGGGCGATTGTCCGCTGACGATGTACAAACTCTCCATAAGAGTCATTACGCTGTCAACGATAAATGTCGCAGAACCCCACGTATCGGGTGGAGTTGATCCTGATATTACCCGCTGATAAGCCGACTGTGGCGACTGTCCGACCGTAACGTTGTCAACAGTTACAGCGCCCTGTATCGTAAGCGCGACTGAGCCGCCAAGTCCGCCGTTTGAAGGGAGTGTTGTTGAGCCTTGCCCTTCGCTGCCGGCAGCTATTTTTATGTTTCGTGCAACGAGGTCGCCTGCGTAAACAGCTGTTATCGAGCCGCCGTCGCCGCCTTGTGATGCAGTCCCGGCAGTTGCAGGAGTCGGTGTAACAGTCCAAGGAGCAGGCGGAGTAGTTGGATCACTATAATCACCACCTGCGCCGCCGCCTGCCGTGCCGATCTGCCCATTAGTCGGGTTCGAAGCCGAGTTTGGCAGGTCGGGGTTGCTCGTGCCTGACGGTGTGCCGACGAAGAACGTTGAACCACCGCCGCCGCCACTCATGGAATTTGTTCCGCCATGGAAGCCGCCCTGTCCGGCTGTTACTATCCAGTTCAGCGATCCGCCGACGAGATCCCAGAATTTGGCGCCATTACCGTGGTCCAAGTTATAACCTGATAAAGGCGGCGTGTATATGTCGGTAGCGGAATAGGAATAGCTGGTTCCTGCTCCGTGTCCTCCTCCCCCGCCCAAGACGTAAACGTCAGGATTCGTTTGAGCGAGAGCCTGAAAGCTTGAAGAAGCCCAGAGGAATAGCGCTAACGCTGCTTGTAGCGCCAAAGTTCGTTCAGTTAAAATCGAGTAAATTTTTCTTTTCATAACTTAAAAGCATTTTAATTGATATTATTTAAATTTATATTATTATTGTAAAAATTTAATAAAAATACGAGGGTATAGTTGCAGAAAAGGCGCGGCAAGATTTCTATTCCAAACGCCTCTGCAGCCATACTGCGAGCAAATCCGGGAGACCGTCCCCGTGAAAGATTGTTTTCTCAATTTCGTATTCATTTTTTAAATTGCAATGTTCTTAATCGCCTCACATTGATTTACTTATAAAATCATCGTTGAGCGCAAAATGTGAATTAACGCCACATTTGCGCCGTAAATGTATGAACTTTTTTTTATATGGACAAAATTTTTTAAGAAAAAAAAACAAAAATACCCTTGAGAGGGTAGGGGAGCAGGAGGGTGCACGGTGGGACGGTGCACGGGTACACGGGTGGCGCGATTGGTCAGGTTGGGACGTGGCGCGATTAATTATGTAGAGACTTGGCATGCCGCGTCTCTACGGGTGCGGGGTGCAGCAAAATTACTGTGTATCGAGCATTGTATTTGCGCTCGCGGTTTCGTTCATTGCAGCTCGGCTTAATTCCCTTACCGACATGCCATCGAACAGGTCGCGCTGCCATTCAGTGTAGTCGAACGGCTCGCGAATTATCAGCGTAATAAACCTTTCGGCTTCTACATGTCCCAAATGGTTGATTAGTATGCTCATTCCTTTGTTTCGTAAAACTGTTTCTGTCATAGTTTCCATTTCTTCTTTATTTAATCGAACAAATCGGAATGTGTGCCGCTATTTGTCAGGATGAGGATTAAATCTGTATCGTTTTGCCGCCAGATCAATAACCAGTCGGGCAGGACGTGACATTCCCAGATATCTTCGTTTGCCGGTTTGGCATAACCTTGAAGTTTGTGCGCCCGATGTTTACTGTCCAGTTTTTCGCCCCGAGCAAGTCTCACAATGACATCCTCAAGCAGGTCTAAATCCAAATTTCGTCTGTAGCAGAGGCTTATGTCTTTTTTGAACGTGTTCGATGCGGTCAAATGATAGACGAAACCTTCTGCTTGCTGCAGGGATATAAAAAATTCCTTGCGCGTTTTGCGTTTATTCGGTCTGCTGCCGTTCATTACTTTGGACCGTTGATATAAAACACTTTGCCCTGTTCGATATCACGCATAGACTGCTCAAAACGTGAAAGTTTCTGCGCTTTTTCCTGTTTTTTAAAGATGCCCAGCGACAGGATAAAATCCAATGCCTTCTGTGCCGAGACATTTTGAGCATCGTAATTTAATGTTATAGTAGCCATATTCGCGTATTTTTATTATTCGACGCTGCAAAGATAGCGATAATTTCGGTTAAAATAAAAAATAAGAGGTAAAAAATAAAAAAAGGTCACGGTATGACGGTGCACTGTGAACGGGGAGAAATCGTGCACCGTGCACCAAATTTACCATGCACCAAAAAAAAAATCGTCAAAACGCTTCGGCAAACATCTCAGCCGAGCGGCGCATCAGCTGCAAGCGTTCAGCTGCGTCGGGCGTACCGCCTTCTTCTATAAGCAGATAGCCTTTGTAGCCGGATGTGTGCAGCAGTTCTAACAGCTCTTGGGTCGGATAGGAGTCGTTGGTCAGATTGCGGATATGCACCGTCCGTCCGAAACGGCTTCGGATGGAGGCGAAATTGGCATCCAGACCGGCGTCTTCCAGATCCTGAGGGTTGCAGTTCCAGCACAAGCCGACGTTTGGCTCGGTTACCTGATCGATGATGGCTTTCATCACCGGAATACGTGCGCATCCGCCGTGCACTTCGAGGCGCACTTCCTGTCCGACGCTTGCCGCAAAGCTGCCCAACTCGTTGAGCGCCTGCGCGATCTGTGCGACGGTCTGTTCCACCGGCACCTCGTCCGGCAGGTCGTTGGGCTTGACTTTGACGCCCGTACTGCCGCAGTCGCGCGAGAGCAGCAGGTATTCCTTGGCGCCTTCGATGTTCGCACGCACGACGTCGGGGTCGGGCGAATGAAACTCGTAATTGGTGCCGAAGCCGGCAAGGATAATCCCGCTTTCGTCGAAGAGCCGTTTCACTTCGCGTCGCTCGTCGGCTGATAATGAGGGCGAAACGCCGTGTTTGTGCTCTACGCGCAGTTCGACGACCGACAGTCCCGTCTGCTTGCAGTTGGCGATCAGCGTCGGCAGATCCCAGTCCTTGCCCCATTCGTAGGTAACGAGACCGAGCAGCATACCGCTGTCTGTGCGTTCAGTTTTGTTCACTTTGCCGCTGCAAGCCGTCAGTCCTGCCTGTGAAGCAGTTATGACGGTTACAGCGAGCAGTGAATTTTTCAAAAAATCGCGTCTTGTTAAGTTTTTCATATTCATATTTATAAGTGTTTGAATGTTATGTTATTGCGCTGCTTTCTGAACGGCATCCATAACGCGCAGGAAGTTGCCGCCCCAGATCTTGGCGATGTCCTGTTCGCTATAACCTTTTTCGAGTAGTTTGACGGTGATTTGGATGAGGTCGTTGTCGCCATTACAGCCGATGATGCCTCCGCCGCCGTCGAAATCGGATCCTATGCCCACGTGGTCGATGCCTGCGACGCTGACAATGTGGTCGATATGGCGTATCGCATCGTCGA
Organism: Tannerella sp.; assembly: GCA_031272455.1. GTDB lineage: Bacteria > Bacteroidota > Bacteroidia > Bacteroidales > Tannerellaceae > Tannerella. Next base: position 14,634 of record JAISTS010000055.1, read on the forward strand.
TACAGGCTTCCCCGCGTACATTATTAATATACATATCGAGCAGGCAGACCTGAATGACGCCGCCATTTTCGGCGAGGGCGCGCAGCTGTTCGTCGGTCAGGTTGCGGTCGTGGTCGCAGATGGCACGCGACGATGAATGTGAGCATATTACGGGAATTTTTGTCAGCTTCATCACGTCCCAGAACGTGCTTTCGCCCGCGTGTGAGAGGTCAACGATGATGCCGAGGCGGTTCATCTCTTTCACCACTTCTTCGCCGAAGGGGCTTAGTCCGTCCCATTCTTTCTTTGTGCGCGTCGAGGTGTCGCAGATATCGTTGTCGTACGAGTGGCAGAGCGTCATATAGAGCACGCCCATTTTCTTGTATTTCGCCAGATTGCTGATGTCTTTTCCTATGCCGTAGCCGTTTTCGATGCCGATTAGGACGGTCTTTTTGCCTTCGGCTTTGATACGTGCGAAGTCGGTGGAATTGAGGGCGATAGCGCATACGTCGGCGTTCTGCACCGCCATTTTATGTATGCCTTCGATGATTTCCGTAACGCGCTTAACGGCAAGTTCGAGCGAGTCGGGTGTTCGTCCGCCCTGTCCGATATAAGCAGCGAGGAACACGCCGTCGAGCTTGCCTTCGTCCATCTTGGGCAGGTTGACCTGATTGCGTTCGCGGTCGGCAAAATCGTAGCCCGGACGTCCGAACCAGAACGGCGTGTCGGTATGCGTATCGACCGAGAGGATGCGGCTGTGAAGCTCTTTCGCATGCTTGAACGTCTTCGCTTTGTCAACGAGGAAGCGGAACAGTTTCAGGCTTGTAGCGTCGCCGCCTGCCGTGAGCGCTTCGGGATGCCACTGTACGGCGAGGATGGGATGATGGGGATAAGCCTCGATCGCTTCGATGATGCTGTCGGGCGACCATGCCACTGCGCGAAATCCCGTAGCGATGTCTTTAACTGCTTGATGATGAAACGAATTGACTTCTGAACTGCCTGCTCCGATGATGGCTGACAGCTGCGATTCGCCGGCGACGCTGACGGGATGTGACGTGAAGGCGCCGCCCATACGCTGCACGTGTTTTATCAGCGTCTTGCTGTCGCGCTGCGAGGGAATGTCCTGATACAGAGTGCCTCCAAAAGCCACGTTGATGATCTGTTCGCCGCGGCAGACGCCGAGAATGGGGATGTTGCGGTCGGACGCGAACTTGATGAGGCGGATGTCGAACTCGTCGCGTTCGGGGTCAACAGCTCCGAGCGCCTGCAAGGGGTTCTCGTTGTACCACAGCGGATTGACGTCTTCGCCGCCTGTCATCAGCAAGCCGTCGAGCGTCGAAACGATGTCGTAGAGCGCGTCGCCGTCGGTCGTAACGGGGATGAGCACGGGCGCGCCGCCTGCCAGCAGTATGGCGTTGATATACGTCGCATTGACTGCCGAAGTGCGCTCGTTTTGTCCGGCAGACAGCCCGATGAGCGGGCGATGACTACGATAGCTGACGTCGGCAGAGTCGGCGGCTGCTTTGAAGATGTTTAACTTCGTCGGAGGGACATAATCCCTCGGAAAGCCTTGTGGCTGACGGGTTTGCGCCTGACGCGCCTGCGTCTGCGACTGGGTTCTCTGCGCCTGTGCCGGAAGCATCAGCACGCATGCGATAGCAATAAATAAGAATCTTTTCATAACTATAAATGATAAATCAAAAATCTATTCTTCGGATGCAAAAGTATTGATAATTTCGATACGATTACCAATTTCGGTTCATTTTTTTTGAAAAAAGCGTAATTTTGCTGAAAAAATATTTTTTTTGAGCGTAAATGCCGTTAATTCGTTTTTATGATGTAATTTTGTACGAACCATTTTTTGAGTTGCAAACAGTAATAACATAATAATTAATCACTTAAAACAAAAAACTATGGAACTTATTTCAAGAAGAACAGCATTGAAAACCGCGCTTGCAGGAGGCGCAGTAATGGCGGCAAACGGCATCGGAGCCGCAGTAACACAACGCAAAACGACGGCAAAAACGCCTGCAAAAGAGCCGCTTAAAGGCAATATCCGTCATTCGGTCAGCAAATGGTGCTTCGGCAGCTATCCGCTCGACGAGTTTTGCGATATCTGCAAGGGCATAGGCATCGAATCGGTCGAACTGCTCGACCCGAAGGACTGGAAAACCGTAAC
>JAISTS010000074.1 GCA_031272455.1 Tannerella sp.
AGTTTCAAACTCAGTACGAGTACGGTTTTTTACGCATCAACAGCTGAAGGGCGTACTGTCGCCGAGTTTTTCGCAGCCAAACTGCGACATTCAACGGGTTTGCCGTTCAAAATTGCCGACACTGACGGCGTCAACACTATCGCACTTTATACCGACGCCTCGCTCGATGTGAACGACGAAGGCTATACGCTTGACGTAACGCAGAACGGAGCCGTCGTAACGGCAAAAACGCCGCAGGGACTGTTCTACGGTATGCAGTCGTTTATGCAACTGCTGCCTGCCGAGGTCGAAAGTCCGACTTTGATAAGGGGCGTTGCGTGGGAGGCTGCGGCTGTAAACATTAAGGATGAGCCACGTTTCGGCTATCGCGGTCTAATGCTCGATCCCTGCCGCCATTTTATGCCGTTGGCGAACGTCAAAAAATATATTGATGTTATTTCACTCTTTAAGATCAATCAGTTGCATTTTCATCTTACCGACGATCAGGGTTGGCGTATCGAAATAAAACAGTACCCGCTTCTTACCGAAATAGGCTCAAAGAGCAGTAACAGCGAAGGTTTCTACACTCAGGACGAGATACGCGAAATCGTGCAGTACGCCGCCGAACGCTATATCACCGTCATCCCCGAAATTGAATTGCCCGGGCACGAATTAGCTGCCATTTCTGCTTATCCCGAACTCTCGTGTACGGGTACGCCGACAACGCCGCGCGAGGTCTGGGGTGTCGAGGATGTGGTGCTGTGCGCCGGAAAAGAAAGCGTTTTTGAGTTTTTTGAAAATGTGTTTAAAGAAGTAATAGATTTATTTCCAAGTGAATATATCCATATTGGCGGAGATGAATGTCCGAAAACCGCGTGGCAGACCTGTCCGCTTTGCCAGAAGCGTATTCGCGAAGAAGGCTTGACGGCTAAGGACGGTCATTCGGCTGAAGAACGGCTGCAGAGCTATTTCGTGCAGCGCATAGAGAAAATGCTTGCCAAATACGGGAAGAAAATTATCGGCTGGGACGAGATACTTGAAGGCGGGCTGGCGCCGACGGCTACGGTGATGTCGTGGCGCGGCGAACAGGGCGGCATTGCAGCGGCAAATCTTGCTCACGACGTGATAATGACGCCAAGCTCAAACGGGATGTATATAGATCAGTTTCAGGGCGATAGCAAGATTGAACCCGTTTCTATCGGCGGATATACGACCCTCAAACGGGTTTACGACTACAACCCGACGCCCGACACCCTTGTCGAACTGCACAAAGATCACTATATCAAGGGTGTACAGTGCAACTCATGGTCTGAATATTTTTATAGCGAAGATATACGTGATTACCGTGTCTTCCCGCGTATTATTGCGCTCTCGGAGATAGCGTGGACTTATACGGAAAACAAAGATTATCAGGATTTTGAACGTCGTATCAACAACGCTTATGTGCGATTGGACGCTTACGGCATCAATTACCATATCCCGCAGCCCGAACAGCCGGGCGGCTCGTGCAATTTCGTGGCTTTCACCGACAAAGCCTCGCTGACGTTCACGACAACGCGCCCCGTCGAAGCGATTGTCTATACCACCGACGGCACTGAACCATCGCTGAAATCCGCTGTGTATGAGACGCCTGTCGAATTTACAGAGTCCGGCGTACTGAAAATCCGTTCCGTCCTGCCGTCGGGTAAGATGAGCCGGACGCGCGAGATCACGGTCGAAAAACAATCCTTGGCGCCTGCCGTTGAGGTTGCTGACAAACAGCGCGGACTGAAACTGCAAATCGCTGAAGGTGAATATACTTCCGTGTCGCAATTAAGCGGTGCGGTCTGGCGCGACAGTACGCTCAACAACCTGAGGACAATCACGCGCCTGCGCCCCTACAGCACATCTATGCGCAATTATCCGCAATATGCCGCCATCGCTACCGGATATATTGACATTCCCGACGACGGCGTGTATTTTGTTTCGTCCGACATCGAAGAGGTGTGGATTGACGGTAAGAAGCTGATTGACAACGCCGGAGAGGTGAAGCGTTTTTCGCGACACGACAAATCGGTGGCGCTTGCAAAGGGACTGCACGAGCTGAAAGCTGTTTTCCTCGGACATATCATAGGCGGTTGGCCCTCGAACTGGAGCAACGGCAGCATTATGCTGCGCAAGTCGGATGCAGAGCGTTTCGCGCCGGTCAGGGAAGAGCAACTTTATCATTAGAAACGGGAAAAAGTGTCAAGACGACCTGCCAAAATGTCTGGCAGGAAATGTTAAAAAATTTTACAAAAACGGCTGCAAAGCGGTAAACAGGGGTAGTTTACGTTAAAGATGTTAAAAATTGCGACTGCCAATGTAACAAATGCACTTTTTTTGTGTCTTATAAGTGAAAACAGAATGTTTAATTTAAAAAGATTAATTAAAAAGGTTTGAATTATGGAAAAAATTTTAAAAAAAATCCTGATTGTTGTCGGAGTTGCAGCAATCAGTTTCGCGACGTCCTTTGGGACAATGACTTATTTGTCAAAGACCGGTAGAAACTCTCGTAATGTTTCCGAAACAGAAAATTCCACATTCAAGCAACCCGCAAGGTTAGCCGGTTACACATCCGTCGCAGCCGAGAATATTGACTTTACGAAGGCTGCCGAGATGAGCGTCAATGCAGTTGTTCACATAAAATCAGTTGCCAACGCATCTGACAGGAGTAACAGCCGTGAGTATTTCGACCCGTTCGAGTTCTTTTTCGGCGATGGAGGTTCGCGCAATTACCGCCGTCAGCCGCGTGTCGGCTTCGGTTCGGGTGTGATTATTTCGAGCGACGGATACATCGTAACGAACAATCACGTCATTGAAGGCGCCAACGAAATCAGCGTTACGACCAACGATGACAAGGAGTACAAAGCCAAGCTGATAGGGCGCGACGACCTGACCGACGTGGCTCTGCTGAAAATCGAAGGCAAAGATTTTCCCGTCATCCCGTTTGGCAATTCCGATGCATTGAAAGTTGGCGAATGGGTGCTGGCAGTGGGCAATCCGTTCAATCTGCGATCAACCGTAACCGCAGGTATTGTTAGCGCTAAAGGTCGCGCCGACCTCGTAGCAGGTTATGGTGGCAGCCGTCAAGACAAGATCGAGTCGTATATCCAGACCGATGCGGCAGTCAATCCGGGCAACAGCGGCGGAGCGCTTGTCAACACACGTGGCGAGCTTGTCGGTATTAATACATTAATATATAGTGAGACAGGCAATTTCGTCGGCTATTCGTTTGCGATACCTATCAGCATCGTGAAAAAAGTAGTAACCGACATCAAAGAATACGGAATGGTGCAGCGGGCAATGCTCGGCGTTATGATCACCGAGCTTGAAGCGCTGAAGGAACGCGAGCCACAGGTTTACGAAAAGCTGAAAGTTAATGAAGGCGTATATGTTTCGGGCTTCTCGAACAACAGCTCGTCGCAGAAAGCCGGCATTCAGGTTGGCGACGTGATAATTGCTATCAACGGAACTAAAATAAAGAATTACAACGAGTTGCGGGGACAGTTGAGCCGTTATAACCCCGGCGACAAAATCGAAGTGCAGGTAAAGCGTGGCAACGATACGAAGAAATTCACGGTCGAGCTGAAAAACGACCAGGGCACAACCGATGCCATTCGCTATCAGGCGCCCGATGCTATACTTGGCGCAACGTTCAAGGAATTGTCGAACGAGTCGAAGCAGCGTCTCGGCATCAGCTCCGGTCTCGAAGTTACCGATATCAAAAACGGCAAACTGAAAACGGCAGGCATACGCAACGGCTTTATTATCCTGACAGCCAACGATACACGTGTCTCGGCTCCCGACGATATGAACAAGATAGTTGAAGAGATACGCAAGAAAGACCCGGACGATAGAGGGCTGTATATCAAGGGTTTCTACCCCGAAGTCCGCAAAATGGAGTATATCGCAATTGACCTGAACGATTAAGGTCTGATAATGTGAATGTTGTAAAAAAGTAGTCGTTTTATTTTTCTATTTGAAATAAAACGATTACTTTTGCAACTTCGCAGAATTTGTGCATTTGTTAATTAATAGTAAGAATGAGGCAGTTAAAAATTACAAAATCAATTACCAACCGCGAAAGCGCTTCTTTGGATAAGTATCTGCAAGAGATTGGACGTGAGGAGCTTATCACAGTTGAGGAAGAGGTTGAGTTGGCGCAGGCAATCAAGAAAGGCGACCGCAAGGCATTGGAAAAGTTGACGCGGGCGAACCTCCGTTTTGTCGTTTCCGTAGCAAAACAGTATCAAAATCAGGGGCTTAGTCTTCCTGACCTGATAAACGAAGGCAATCTCGGACTGATAAAGGCAGCCGAGAAATTCGACGAGACGCGCGGTTTCAAATTCATCTCATACGCTGTATGGTGGATTAGGCAGTCGATTTTGCAGGCGCTCGCCGAGCAGTCGCGCATAGTCCGTTTGCCGCTCAATCAGGTTGGTTCACTGAATAAAATTACAAAAGCTTTCTCGCGTTTCGAGCAGGAAAACGAGCGCAAACCTTCGCCCGAAGAACTTGCCGAAGAGCTTGATATTCCGGTAGATAAGATATCCGATACGCTGAAAGTATCCGGCAGGCATATTTCTGTTGACGCGCCCTTTGTCGAAGGCGAAGACAACAGCCTGCTCGACGTGCTTGTCAACGACGATGCGCCGGTGGCTGACGGTACGCTGATGAACGAGTCGCTCTCAAAAGAAATCGACCGTGCGTTGGCGACGCTGACCGACCGTGAAAGCGACATTATCAGAATGTTTTTTGGCATTGGATGTCAGGAAGTTACGCTCGAAGAAATCGGCGATAAGTTTGGGCTGACGCGCGAACGTGTCCGCCAGATAAAAGAGAAAGCGATAAGACGGCTAAGGCAAAGCTCGCGCAGCAAACTGCTGAAAGGCTACTTGGGATAGAAAAATCCAACATAACTTTTTCATTTTTTACCATCACCTGAAAGTTATCCACTTTAAGATTTCTTTCAGGTGTGGTTTTTTTCCGTACATCAGTATTCCGACGCGGTAGATCCTTGCTGCGAGCCAGACAAAACCTATCGAAAAGATGAACAGCAGCGTTACAGACACGATTTTTTCCCATAGCGGCACGTCGAACGGGATACGCATCATCATCACTATCGGCGATGTAAACGGTATCAACGAGCACCAGAAAGCTACCGGACCGTCGGGATTTTCGGAACTGTAAATGCCTATATACAAGGCGAATATGAGGATGATCGTAATCGGCGTCATAAACTGATGAGTGTCTTCGGGACTGTTGACAGCCGAGCCTATTGCCGCAAAAACCGAAGAGTAAATCAAATATCCTCCAATGAAACAGATGACAAAATAAAGAAGTATTTCGCTTAGACTGAATGAATTAAGTACTTTCAAGCCTTCTGCTAACGACGGGTCGGCAGCCATCGCGATTCCGGCTTGAGGCGTAGTTGCTGCTATTTCGATTCCCGACGGGACAGAGCCAAACAGACTGCCGCCAACTATCAGAATACCAATTGATAACGCCCAGATTGCTATCTGAGTTAAGCCAACCAAACCGATGCCGACAATTTTTCCCATCATCAAATCGAAAGGTCTGACCGACGAAACCATCAGTTCAACGATGCGGTTGGTTTTTTCTTCCATCACGCCGTTCATCACCATTGCTCCGTACATCATTATAAACATGTAGATTATGATAGTTGACAACATTCCGATGATATGGGCGGCAACGGTTGACGATTCCGTTTCGCTGCCGTCGTCAGACCATTTAACTGTCTGAATATTAAATGATACACGACTGTCCTCGATGATTTTGTCAAGGTCCGGAATGTTGTACGACGCCAGCTTGTCGTTCTCAATCTGTTTTGTCAGAACGCGGTTGACAATAGCTGCCAAGTCGGGCGGAATTTGCTTGCCCGAATAGAGTATGGCGGCTTTCGGATTGATTGTCAGATCGCCTGTAATGTTCAGAAACGCAAACAGTTCGTCGTTTTCGTCCTGCCGATAGCTTTCAATCGGTCTGTCGCCGTATAGAAACCGGTAGCTTTCGGTATCTTCAAACAGTTGGGCGTATTTGCCTGTCTCATCGAGGATTATGACATTGCGCACTTCGTTGCTCCTGATTGACGCCAGCCAGAGAGGGACAAAAATCATTGCGACAAACAGCAGCGGCATCAGCAGGGTCAGCAGCAAAAACGATTTTTTCGTAACTCGCCATATATATTCACGCTTTATGACTAAAAATAATTTGCTCATAATCAGTAGATTTTATTTGATTTCACCATTTACTGCGCGTACAAAGATGTCGTGCATAGATGGCAAGACTTCGTTAAACGAATGAATTTCATACTGTTGCGACAGCGCTGTCAATAGTTCGGTATTGCTGACCGTAGCGCGTTTTCGTATATGCAGTTCAGTGTTGTAATCGTTTGAAACGCTTGATATTATGGAATACAAATCGTTTTCTGCTACATCGGAAAATCCTGATACGCTGACGCGGAAAATATTTTCCCTGTATTTGTTTTTGACGTCGCGGATATTGCCCGAAAGTATGACTTTTGCCTTGTCTATCAGCGCAATCTCGTCGCATATTTCCTCGACCGAGACCATATTGTGTGTCGAGAATATCAGCGTACAGCCGGAGTTTTTCAGTTCAAGCATCTCATTTTTCAGCAAATCGGCATTTATCGGGTCAAATCCGCTGAACGGTTCATCAAATATCAGTAAATCAGGCTGATGTATCAGCGTTATTATAAACTGAACTTTTTGCTGCATTCCTTTCGACAACTCTTCGAGCCGACGGTTCCACCACGGCATTATGTCGAATTTTTTAAACCAAGCCTTCAGTCTTTCTTCGGCTACTGCTTTTGTAAGTCCCTTGAGACGAGCGAAATACATTGCCTGCTCGCCAACTTTCATTTTTTTGTACAGTCCGCGTTCTTCAGGCAGATAGCCCATGCGGAAGATGTCGGCAGGTTGCAGCGACACGCCGTCAATGCGCACGGAGCCGCTGTCGGGCGCTGTGATGCGGTTAATGATGCGGATCAGAGTCGTTTTGCCGGCTCCGTTTGGTCCGAGCAGTCCGAAAATCTTGCCTTTAGTGATGTTCAGACTCACATTGTCGAGTGCCAGATGATTGGCAAACCGTTTTACAACATTCTCAATTTCAATAAAATACATTGTTAAATCCTCCTGATTACACGTTCGTCGCCAAGCATTTTGCTCAGCTTCTGTTTTATTTCGTTTTTTTCGATCAAAGTCTTTGTCAACTCTATTGCTTCATTGAGGTTGCCCTCCTTTTGCAATGCCTTTATTTTGTCGTTTATCATATTGATATCGTGCATAATATGTGCATCTTTAAGGGCGACAATATCGTTGACTAATATGCCTTTGAACGATTCGATTTTTTCTTTAATTTTTGCCGTTCGTTCGAGTTCGTCATAAATGCGGTTGTCCGAAGCGTCAGACTGCATTTCATTCGTGTCTAAACCGAAGTCAATCTTGTAGTTATCGTCTGCCAGTGCCATCGCCGTCATACTGATATTGGGGTCGGGATGCGACAAAAAATGCCTGAAAGCTACGAAGTTGGCATCTTTTCCATGCTGTATTGTTTCGGTGATAATAGCTTTAAATTCAGGAGTTTGAATGTCGTATCCGTCGTTGTTAAGTTCAGACATAATAAATTCGGCAACAGTGGTCGAGCCGTACAGCACCCGTTCGCCATGCTGTACGACGAAGCGCAGCAGCGACTCCTCAAATCGTCGGAACGAGCTTGATACCTTGCTTTCAGTCAGCTCTTTAACTATTTCGGCATCGGGTTGTGCTGCAGGTGGATTTTCCTGTTCGACCTCAGCGCCGGTTTTCTGTTCTGCCTCGTCCGTTTTCTTTTTTCGCGGCATCGAGGCGCGGGTTTTGTTGAGCGTGCTTATCAGCGTTTGCTCTTTAATATCCATTAAATCACTACATTCCTTGATGTAAAATGCTCTTTTGATACTGTCGGGAATGACGGCAATGGTGCGTATGATGTCCGACACGAAACCGGCGCGTTTAATCGGGTCGTTACCGGCTTCCTTTAGCAGCAGATCCGTTTTAAATTTGATAAAATCGGTTTCGTTATCTTCCAGAAAATCAGATAATTGTTTGGCGTTGTGAGATTGTGCGAACGAATCGGGGTCTTCGCCTTCGGGCAGCAGCACGACTTTGACGTTCATTCCCTCCTGAAGCAGCAGGTCTATACCTCGGATGGCTGCTTTGATACCTGCCATATCGCCGTCGTACAGCACCGTGATATTTTCTGTCATCCTGTGTATCAGGTTAATCTGTCCTTCGGTCAAGGCTGTTCCCGACGATGCCACGACGTTTTCAATGCCCGACTGATGCATCGAAATCACGTCGGTATAGCCTTCGACAAGATAACATTTATCTTCGGCGGTTATCGCCTTGCGGGCAAAGAAAATGCCATATAACTCTTTGTTTTTGTGATAAATATCGCTGTCCGGCGAGTTGATGTATTTTGCCGTTTTCTCATTTTTTTTCAGGATACGTCCACCGAAAGCCACGACTTTGCCGCTGACGGTATGGACAGGAAATATGACCCGTCCTCGAAAACGGTCGCTCGCCACGCCGTTCTCGTAGAATAAAACAAGACCTGTTTTTTCGAGAAAATCTTTGTTGTAGCCGCTTTTGATGGCAGCGTTGTAGAGGTCGTCGCGCTGTTCGAGGCTGTAACCCAAGCCGAATTTGGTGATTATATCTTCGCGAAAACCGCGCTCGGCAAAATATCTCAGTCCTATGTTGCGCCCTTCTTCGTGTTCCATCAGCCGCGAGGCAAAATGTTTCTGCGCCCAGTTGTTGACAATCATCATCCCTTCGAGGTTGGTTTCGTACTGCTTCTCTTCGTCGGTCAACTCCCTGTCTTTTACTTCGATATGATATTTCTTTGCAAGATATTTAAGTGCTTCGTTATAGCTCAGTTTTTCGTGTTTCATAATGAAAACGACGGGCGAGCCGCCTTCGCCGCACGAAAAACATTTGCAAATATTTTTAGCCGGAGTAACGTAGAACGACGGGTGATTGTCTGCATGGAAAGGGCACAAACCCACATAGTTAACACCCCGTTTCCGAAGCGAAACAAAATCGGACACGACGTCAACGATATTCGCCGTATCGATAATTCGGTTCTTTGTCAGATTGTCAATCATAAAAAAAGTTTTTACTTTTGGCGGACAAAATTAGTTATTTATTGCCGTACTTGTTTTATCTTTGTATCATAAAAGTTACTGACAATATGAATGTAAAACTGAAAATTGCCGCTTTATTTGTCTGTATGACAGTTGTTTGCGGTGCGAAGCCCTGCCATTCGGACCAGTCTGAACGGGCTAATAATTTCACTTGTACGCTGGCGACGGGTGGCGATACGACGCTTTATTCGGTGCAGGCGGAGGCTGTATTGCTGTTTTTTTACGACCCCACGTGCGACGAGTGCCACGAATTGATGGCGAGGCTCGACGAATCGCCTGTCATCACTCGGCTTATTGAGGATAAGCATCTGATTGTTATGGCTGTATATCCCGAAGAGGATGTTGACGTCTGGCGCGAAAACATGGATTATGTGCCCGAAACATGGCTCAACGGATACGACCCGGGCGCAAAAATCATCCTCGATGACCTCTACGATTTCTCAACTCTGCCGACGCTTTACCTGTTGGACAGGCAGAAATGTTATCTGCTGAAAAAAACGACGGCTGATGAAGTCGAAATCACACTTGAAAATTTATTCTGAAAAAGTATCAATAAAAATATGGATGCAAAAATAAAATTAAAGGTACAAGGGCTGACAAACAGTCAGATAAAATCGGGCGCCTACGCGCTCATTCTGGCGGAAGACGGACCGCGGCGGATACCGGTCATCGTCGGAATATCCGAGGCGCAGTCCATTGCTATCGCTATCGAAAAAGTTACGCCGCCCCGTCCGATGACGCACGATTTGTTTGTTCAGTTTGCGAAATCATTTCAAATCAGACTGTTGAATGTATTGATTTGCCGTTTTGAAGATGGCATTTACTATTCGGAAATGACCTTTACAGACGGCATCAGCGAAACACGGATCGACTCGCGCACGTCCGACGCTGTGGCAATAGCGCTCAGGATGAATTGCGATATTCTTGTCAAAGAGTCGATACTCGATCAATGCGGTATGGTGATGGATGACAATAATTTATCTGATTTGGGCGAAGCGTTTTTCGCCAAAGAAACCAATCCGGAAGATATGGTTGACGCTGACCGCGAAAAGATTCAGGAATGGCTGCGGCTGCTCCAGAAAAGCGAGATCGAGGAACGTATGTCGAAAGCGATTGAAGAAGAGAATTATGAACTTGCCGGTCTCTACAAAGAGGAGATGCAACGGCGTGAAAAAGAGGGGGATAACGCATGACAGGCTCAAATGGTTTTGATTTTTTATCCCTTTTGCGCGGGCTGCTTGGTATGGCGGTCGTGCTTGGTATTGCGTGGCTATTCAGCGCCGATCGCAAGCGAATTGACTGGAAATTAGTAGCTTCGGGAATATTTTTGCAAGTCCTTATGGCGCTTGCGATCCTCTATGTGCCGTTTGTCGGCGTGTTTTTTGAATTTCTCGGCAGGATTTTCGTCCGAATGATAAGTTTCACTCAGGAAGGGGTATCGTTTTTGCTCGGTCCGTATGCTTCGCGCGACCAAGGCACTGTGTTTCTGATACATTCGCTCACTTCGCTGATTTTCTTTTCGGCGCTCGTCTCGCTGCTGTACTACTGGGGTATTTTGCAGCGCATTGTCAGAGCGTTCTCGTGGTTTTTGCGCCGATTTATGCGCAGTATATCGGGCACCGAAGGGCTTGTGGTAGCCGGAAACGTCTTTCTCGGTATGACTGAAGCTCCGTTGATGGTCAAAAATTATATCCCAAAGATGAGCAAATCGGAAATTTTCCTTGTGATGGTGTCGGGAATGGGCACAATCGCCGGAACGGTTATGGGTGCATATATCGGGATGCTCGGCGGCGGCGACCCTTCGCAGCAGGTCTTTTTCGCCAAACATCTGCTCTCGGCATCGGTTATGGCGGCTCCTGCAGCTATCGTGCTGGCGAAAATGTTCTATCCTCAAACGGAAAAAACGAGCGATGAAGAGGTTTCGGTCGAGACAAAAAGCGAGCATAAAAACGCCATCGAAGCCCTTGCTTCAGGCACATCGCTCGGAGTGCGGCTGATGGTTAATATCGCGGGGATGTTGCTGGTATTCATTGCATTAGTGGCGCTTGTGAATTATTTCTGCGAAGGCGTTATAGGGCGTTATACCGGACTGAACGATTGGATAGCGCAGGCAACAGGCGGAAAATCAGAAGGTTTGACCATTCAGTTTATGTTTGGCGTCATAATGTCGCCGCTGATGTGGCTCATAGGCGTACCGACCGACGATATGGTAACAGTCGGCTCGCTGCTCGGGCAAAAAACCGTCCTCAACGAATTTGTGGCGTATTTTCAGATGCAGCAATGGAAAAGCGCAGGCGTCTTTATTTACGAAAAATCGGTCTTGATGTCAACGTATCTGCTGTGCGGATTTGCCAATATCTCGTCAATCGGGATGCTTCTGGGCGGATTGAGCATACTTGCGCCCGAAAAACGCTCGTTGATAGCCGGTTTGGGGTTCAAATCAATGATAGCCGGCGCGCTCGTATCAGTGCTTTCGGCTGCTGTTATCGGAATGATATTAGGCTGATTATGACGCTGTTTTATGCTCCGAATATAATGTCAGACCCGTCGCTGCCGCAAGACGAATCAGCCCACGCTGTCCGCGTATTGCGTATGAGTAGAGGCGAAAAAATAGCGGTAACAGACGGACAGGGCGCTTGGTGTCAATGCCTTATCACTAATCCCGACCCGAAAAGCTGCGAAGTCGAAATTTTGACGGTAGAACGACCTAAACCTTTGTGGAATAATAATATACATATTGCCGTAGCTCCAACAAAAAACATCGAACGGATAGAATGGTTTGTCGAAAAAGCTACTGAAATCGGTATAGACACGATAACTTTTTTGCGTTGCCGCTATTCCGAACGGCGCGAACTGAAAACCGCTCGATTAGAAAAAATCTTAGTCAGTGCCATGAAACAATCGCAAAAGGCTGTGTTACCGCATCTTACAGGAATGACCGATTTTCAATCATTTGTAAATCAGCAATTTAATGGCGCTAAATTTATAGCCCATTGTGAAGCCGATGCTCAGAAACAACATCTTAAAAGCTATCTCTCGAAAAATGAAGATATTACAATCCTAATCGGTCCAGAAGGCGATTTTAGCAGCGAAGAGATTGCGCTTGCCGTAAACAACGGTTTTCGTCCGGTTTCGCTTGGCGCAAGCCGTCTGCGTACCGAAACGGCGGCACTCGTCGCCTGCCTTTCGATACATTTATTTAATAATTAATGTACGCGCATTGAAATCTTTTTATTATATTTGCAATCGGATTATACCGAAAAACAGAACGAAAAATTTATAAATATTTGATATATAGTAATATATGGTAACTAACAGACGAAATTTTATCAAAACTCTCGGTGGAGTGGCTGCGCTTACGATTGTGCCCCGTCACGTGCTGGGCAAAGGGTTTATCGCCCCAAGCGACCAACTGACTAAAGGTATCATCGGCGTCGGCGGCATGGGACGCGGACATGTAAACTATGCAGGCACGCGCCTCGTTGCCGTTTGCGATGTGGACAAGAAGCATCTCGAACTCGGACAGGCGCTTGTGCCGGAGAAAATAGCCGAGTACCACGATTTTCGCGACCTGATAGCCGACCCTAACGTGGACATCGTTCATATCGCAACGCCCCCGCATTGGCACGGACTGATGTCGGTGGAGGCGGCTAAAAAGGGCAAGGACGTCTGGTGCGAGAAGCCTATGACGCGCACTATCGGCGAAGGTAAACGGGTAATGGAAGCCATGAAACAGTATGGACGGATTTTCCGCCTGAACACATGGTTCCGTTTCACAGACCAGTTCTATGGACTGGGGACGCCGGTCAAACCTCTTAAGAAATTAGTACAGAGCGGATTGCTTGGATGGCCATTGACAGTTACTATCTCCAAACACACCGGCTTCGACTGGAAGTTCTACTGGGTTGGCAAGGAATACCTTGAACCGCAGACTGTTCCTGCCGAACTCGACTATGACCTATGGCTCGGACCGGCGCCTTATAAGCCGTATAACGCTCACCGGACGCATCAGACCTTCCGAGGCTATTGGGACTACGACGGCGGCGGCTTGGGCGACATGGGGCAGCACTATATCGACCCCGTGCAGTATATACTTGGCAAAGACGATACCAGCCCCGTTAAGGTGGAAGTTGATGCCCCGCAACAGCACCCCGATGCTGTAGGTACTTGGCGCGAAATAAAATATACTTACGACGATGGTTGTCAAATAGTACTTTGGGGCGCCGACTTTGGAGACCTGAAGACGCCTTATATCGCCGGTCCGAAAGGCAACGTGTATAAGAACTTTGTGTGCGACGTCCCTGACTGGGAGAAGAAACTCGCTACATATCCCGAACCGGTTGAGCAGCAGACCGACTTCATAGAATGTGTCCGTACCCGCCAGCCTTTCGCTCTCAACGAACGCAACGGCTTCCGCTCGGCTACGATAGTGAACATGGGAGCCTGCGCCCTGCGCCTTAACCAGACGCTCGAATTTGACCCCGTCAACCTCAAGTTCATCAACAACGACGC
>JAISTS010000089.1 GCA_031272455.1 Tannerella sp.
CCCAATGAATATCCTTGGCGCGGCACCTATCCGGGCGAAGAAGCCACCGCTAACCTTGACAACCTGAACGAAGCCGTTCAACGTCAATTCGGCGGCAGCGACGACGTCTCGCAAAAGATGTGGCTGATAAAATAGTTTTTTCATAATTGATTTTTTTGAAATGCCATTTCGTTACGAGATGGCATTTCTTTTTTCGAAAACCCTCGAACAGACTGAAACCAAACTAACGAAATAAATTCCGTTTTTTGATTTTCGGAATAAATCGTTTATCTTTGTCGCAAAATATTTGTTTAACTAACTAAATATCGAACAATATGCTGCTTACAAAATGTATTCATCCCCAGCTGCTTGGGGCGCTGGGCAAACTGGGACACGGTTCGTGGATTTTGATTTCCGACGGGGGCTATCCGCACCTGACGGCGAGTCCGCGCGATGTCGAAAAAGTGTATCTCAACGTGGCACAGGGCTTACTGACTGTTACTCAGGTGCTTGAGGTGCTGAAAGCGACTGTCCCCATTGAAGAAGCGAGTGTGATGACGCCGCCCGACGGCGCTATGCAGCCCGTTTTTGAGGACTACAAACGCCTCTTGCCTGACGTAAAATTCAATTATATCACTCAGTATGACTTTTACGAGACGGCTAAAGCCGACAATGTGGGTCTGCTCGTCGCCACCGGCGATATGCGCAACTTCGCCAATCTGCTGATAAAAGTAGGATTTCTGCGACATCCCGAAGGTAAGGGAACTTACTGATTTTCTGATATTTTCATTTTTACCTTAAACAATCATGATAGAAATACTGAACCCTTTGCCTGATATTCGCCCCCGTCTCAGGGCGGCGCTCTTCGACTTCGACGGGACTCTCTCGACGCTGCGCTGCGGCTGGGAAGAAGTGATGGAGCCGCTTATGATTGAGTTTATTGCAGGCAAAACAGAGGTTGACGACGATCTGATAGCCGAGGTAAAGGCATACATCGACCAATCGACCGGCATACAGACGTATTATCAGATGGAATGGCTTGCAAATGAGGTAAAAAAACGCGGTCGCAATCCCGACGCCGGCGACGACCCGTGGTGGTACAAAGATGAATACAACCGCCGGCTGATGGAGCGTGTTGCCCTTCGCCGCGAAGCTGTTGCGTCGGGACGGCAGGCAACTGATGACTATCTTATGGCAGGCAGCCGCGAGATACTTAAAGCGCTTGTTGACAATGATATAGCTATATATATAGCAAGCGGAACCGACCATGAAGACGTAAGGACAGAGGCGGATATACTTGGGCTGGCGCCGTATTTCACCGAGCTTGCCGGAGCGCCCGCCCGCAAAGCCGAGTGCTCAAAAGAAGCCGTGATACGCAAAATGCTTACCGACTGCCACTTGCAGGGACAGGAATTTGCCGTTTTCGGAGACGGTAAGGTCGAGATACGCCTTGGCGCTGAAGTTCAAGCTATCACGATTGGCGTTGCAAGCAACGAGATGCAGCGGTGCGGCATCAATCCTGTCAAACGCCAACGTCTTGCCGAAGCCGGAGCAGATGCGATAATCGGAGATTTCAGCCGGATTGATGAAATATTTAACTTTCTAAATATCAAATAAATATGAAAGACAAAAACGTAACTACAGAGGGACAGCTCGATTTCTCAAACATTAAAACTTATCCGGTTAAGGAGCGCACCAATCTCGTAACTATAGCAAATATGCGCCGTCCCGATAACGATGCCGTTGAGCCTTGGGATAATGCAGATTTCGACGAGTTGGTCAGCCGCATCAAAGAGGCTCGCCGTAACGGGCGTCCGGTCATCCTGTCGATGGGTGCTCACGTCATAAAAAATGGCTTGTCGGCTTATCTTATCGAGCTGATAAAGAGAGGTTTCGTTACTCATATTGCAGGCAATGGCGCGGGCAGCATCCACGATTTCGAGCTTGCTTTCAACGGTGGCACCTCGGAAGATGTGCCGACGGCTATTGAAGACGGCTCGTTCGGGATGTGGGAAGAGACGGGCAGCCGGATGAACGAAGCCCTGCAATCGGGTGCAGCACAGCGACTTGGCTATGGCGAAAGCCTTGCAACTTATATTGACCGTCATCCTGAATATTTCCCATACCGCAACGATTGCGTTTTTTATCAGGCATATAAATACGGTGTTCCGGCGACATATCATATTGCTCTCGGCACCGACATCATTCATCAGCATCCGACGGTCGATTTTGCAGCTATCGGCGCGTGCAGTGGCGTGGATTTCAGGAAGATATGCTATTCCGTTGCGCAGCTCGACGGCGGCGTGTTTATGAATTTCGGTTCGGGTGTGATTGGTCCGGAGGTCTTCCTCAAAGCCCTGTCCATCGCGCGCAACCTCGGATATGACGTTTTTCGCATAACGACAGCAAATTTTGACTTGATTGACCTCGGCGACTACCGTTGCAAGCTCGGCTACGACAACCCGCAGTACTACTATCGTCCGCGCAAAAACATCGTCAACCGCCCGACGAGCCTTGGCGGTAAAGGATGGCACTTTTGCGTTGACCATCAGATAAGTATCCCAAATTTATACCTCAAATTGACACAAGAATGAAAACAGCAGACAAATTGAACGAAAATCGGCTTAACGCCATAATCGAGGCGTGCGGCAAGTCAAAAATCGGGTTAATCGGCGATTTGTGCCTCGACATCTATTGGAAAGCCGATATGAAACGCAGCGAGTTGTCGCGTGAGACGCCTCATTTCCCGCTTCCGGTTGTCGAAGAACGGATGTCGCCCGGCGGCGGTGGCAATGTGGCTGTCAATATTGCAGCCCTCCGTCCGGCGCAAATCAGCGTTGTAGGCGTTACAGGCAATGATTGGCGTGGCAAAGCGCTGTTGACTGAGCTAAAACGGCACGGAATTGGCGATTCGCATATCGTCGTTAGTAACAATCTGATTACCAATGCTTATTGCAAACCAATACGTATGGGAATTTCCGAGGTTGAATACGAAGACCCGCGCCTTGATTTCTGCAACTATAAGCCTCTGAATAAAGAAGATGAAACGGCTCTGCTTGCCAAACTTGATGCTGCCGTCAGCGATCTCGACGTGCTGTGCGTGTCCGACCAGCTGACATTCGGATGTATCACTCCGGCGGTCAGACAACGGATAATGCTATATGCCGCCGACGGACTGAAAGTGATTGTTGACAGCCGCAACCGCATCGGCGAATATCGCGGAGTGATAATGAAACCCAACGAAATCGAGGCTTGGAGCGTCGTGAACGAGGGTCAGCTGCCGCAGGGCGCCGGACTTGACGACTATGCCGAAACAGCACGGCGCTTAGTACAAATCAATGGCGCTCCGGTATGTATGACTGTTGGCGACAAAGGATGTCTATATGCTGATAATCAAAGCATAACGCATATTAAAGCCATCTCCGCCGAGCCACCTGTTGACATTGTGGGCGCAGGCGACACCTTTCTCGCCGCTTTCGGTACGGCTCTCGGCGGAGGTATCGAGCCTGTTTTTGCCTCCGCTTTCGGCAATATCGCCGCAAGTGTTACCGTGAAAAAACTTGGCACAACAGGCACGGCATCGCCCGAAGAAATCCTGAATAAATTTAACTCGTAAATATCTGATAATATGAATAAAACAGAAGTAATTCTTTGCAGGGAAGAATTGGAAAAACACCTGACGCGCGAGTTGCTGCCATTTTGGCTGACACGGATGAAAGACGAGGCTAACGGCGGTTTCATCACACATTTCGACGAGAATGGCAACGACACGGGCGAAGACGAGAAATCGCTGATCGCACAGACGCGCTGTATCTATACGCTGGCGTCGGCTCATCGCGCAGGCTATGGCGACGGACTGTGCGCCGAATATGCCCGTCATGGCGTTGATTTCCTGTTAGATAAAATGTGGGATGCTGACTGCGGCGGGTTTTACTGGATGCTCGACCGGCGCGGAAACGTGAAAATCGACAAGAAAATTATCTACGGACACAGCTTCGCTATCTATTCCCTGAGCGAATACACGCTTGCAACGGGCGACCGGCGCGGGCTGGAATATGCGGAAAAAGTGTTCGACCTGCTGCAAAAACACTGCTCAGACACGATGTACGGCGGTTATTGGGAGATGTTTGAACGCGACTGGACACTCTGCGGACCCGGCAGCGCAGGCGGCGACCGCAAGACGCTCGACGTGCACATGCACCTGATGGAGGCGTTCACAACGCTTTACGAATGTAGCGGAAACAAGCTTCACCGCCGAAAACTCGCCGAAGATATCGAGCTGCTGCTCAGGCGAATAATCCATCCCGAATACAAGACCGGCATCCCGCAGTTCTGGCGCGACTGGACAGTGGCACCACAGATTAAGTTCGACATTATCTGGGGATGGGACCGCTTTTCGGAAGACGGACAGAAAGGCAACGCCACCGACAACACCTGCTACGGGCATAATGCAGAATTGGCGTGGCTGCTGCTCCATTCCTTTGAAATCACACAAACCGACCCGCAGCCCTACTGGAACATCTTCCGCATCATCTTCGACCATACCGTGAACTATGGCATCGACCGCGAATATGGCGGCGTGTTTGTCGAAGGTCCACATTCGGGCGGGGTCTATGACCGCGAAAAGGAGTTTTGGCAACAAGCCGAAGTGATGATTGGCTTGCTCGACGGCTGCCTGATGTTTCGCGACCCGCAATATTGGGAGGCATACCTGAATGTACACCGTTTTGTGCTCGACAAGATGGTGAACCGCAAAATCGGCGAATGGTATCCGCTGATGACGCGCAAAGGCGAACCGATATGGACGCACATGGGACATTCGTGGAAGATAAATTATCACACCGTAAGAGCGGCAATACAAAGCATTATCAGGTTGGACAAACTTATTAACACGCTATGAACCTTACACTTACAACACAGGATTGGGTGATTTGCGTGCTGGTGATTGTCGGCAGTCTCGGCTACGGACTGTATATGGCATACCGCAAAAACGCAGGCGGCAGCAGTGCAAACTTTTTCCTCGGCGGACGTTCGATAACATGGCAACTTGTCGGCGCATCGCTGTTTGCTACTAACATCGGCGCTGAACACCTGATAGGCTTGTCGGGCGATTCCTACCGCTACGGACTTGCCGCAGGCTCGGTCGAACTGACAACCGCCATCACGCTGGGATTCGGTTGTGCCCTGCTTTTCCCGTATTATATGAAGAATAAAGTGTTCACTATCCCCGAATTTTTGGAGCTGCGTTACAACCGCCGCGCTCGAACGCTGTTTTCGTGTTTGATGCTCGTTATCAGTGTGATGACTAAGCTGGCGTTCACACTTTTTGCCGGTGCATTGGTGTTCAAAAGCATACTTGGATGGGACGTGATGACGACGGTGCTGTGCATCGCTTTAGTTGTGGCGGCGTTCACGATTATCGGCGGATTTACGGCAGTGGCATATACCGACATCCTGCAAGTGGGGATAATGATTATCGGCGCCTCGCTGATGCTGTACTTCGGACTTGAAAAAGTCGGCGGCTGGAACGCGCTGATGGAAAAAGTCCCCGAAAGTATGAATATCGGACGCTCTGCCGACGACCCTTACTCATTCTGGGGAATACTTTTTACTGCATTTTATGCGGGAATGTTCTACTGGGGCATCGATCAGGTGAATGTGCAGAGAGTGTTGGCTGCCAAAAACTTACGGCATGCTCGCTACGGTGCAATGTTTGCAAGCGCACTGAAACTGTTGCCGCTGTTTATCTTTGCTCTGCCCGGCGTGATCGCCTACGCGCTTCATCCCGGAATGGAGGGCGACGACAGCAAACAGACCTTCGTCTGGATGATGAGCAACCTGCTTCCATCGGGCGTTCGCGGGCTGCTGCTGGCGGCATTGATAGCGGCTCTCGCCTCCTCGCTCATCGCAGTGCTCAACTCGGTGTCAACGCTGATAGTCCGCGATTTTGTGCTTGAGTTTAAGCCGAATATCTCCGAAAAAACGCAGGTCTCGCTCGGTCGTGTCTTCATCGTGCTGGTAAGTTTGCTGGGCGTAGCAGCGGCATATCTTGTTTACAAAAACGAAGAAGGGCTGTATAAATATCTGCAAACCATCACGTCTTACCTCGTCATTCCCGTTTTTCCGGCAATATTTTTCGGGATATGCAGCAAGCGCGTTACCTTGAAAGGCGCTGCAGTATCGGTCGTTGCAGGTGTTGCGTTAGCCACCCTGTTTGTCATCGACCAGCTGCTGCCTCCCGCCATTGCTGAACAGGTTTTCCCGTTCCTGCATCTGAAATATACCGTGCAGTTCGGTTTCCGTGGGTTATGGGCTGAATTGCTGATAACCGCCATCCTGTTTGGCGTGTCGGCGTTCACACCTAAGACCGCGCCCGAAAAATTGGTGACAACGACGGTCAACTACTCCGGACGCATCGCCCGTTTCGAGGGATGGAAAGACTGGCGGCTCTACCTCGCAATCCTCTCCGTCATCACTTTGACGCTCTGGATTTGGCTGTATTGATTTTTTTATTTGGATTTACGGCAAGAATTTATTTTCTTTGCATCGTGTTTCAGATGATGTTTTAATAATAAAATGGGCGACCTTGATCATTTTTGCGTAAAATGCCTTGCCGCAGGCGACGAAGAAGCGTTTGTAGCCCTGTACGGGAAATATCACAAGAAGGTGTATTTCACGGCATTAAAGCTATTGCAGTCGGACGAAACGGCGAAAGATATCACCCAGACGGTGTTTATGAAAATCTGGGAACATCGCCTGACGCTCGACCCTAACGGCAATTTCGCCGCCTATCTGCATACCGTATGCCGCAATGCCATCTTCGACGAGTTTAAACGCGCATCGCTCGACGAAGATCTCAAAACGGAACTGCAACAGTTTAGCTCCGAGACAGATGAGGATGACGATTTTCGCGAAAAATACTACCGTCTGCTCGACGAAGCTATCGCCAAGTTGCCGCCGCAACGACGCGCCGTCTTTGAAGCCTGCCGGTTGAGACGACAGTCGTACGATCAGGTCGCCCGTAAAATGAATATCGCCCGCAGCACCGTGCAAGACCATATCGTCAAAGCCAATAAATTTATCCGCGACTATGTGCGCGAGCATGGCGATGTGTTTCTGCTGATCCTCTGCGCAGTGGTCTTGGGCATCTAAACCGCCCCCTGTCTCCCGTCCGCTGTCTAATGTCTAAAATCTTTTGTCTAACCAAAACCCACCATTTCCGCCCCGCGTCAGTATATATAATGTATAGCAACGAAAACGAATGAACGAAGACTGGATAAAAATATCGGAACGTTTCCTGCGCAACGAGTGTAATGCGCGGGAAAACAGGTTTGTGCGGCAAGCGCTGCGCGACGGTTTGATTGACGACGAGTTTCTCGACGCCATCAAAGCGGTAATGCTGTCGGACGATATGGAACGCTACGTCGATATGCAGGGCGAGGCGCCCGAAGAGATTTTGCTCAACCTGCGCCGTATCATTGCGCAAGAGCAGGCGACAGCCCCGCGTCGAACGCTGCATATCCCTGAATGGCTGCGTATTGCAGCGGCAATCGTCATTGCCGTTACAGCCACTTGGCAAGTGATGACGCACCTCAACTCGCGTCCACAAACCGAACTTGCCGCAACGCTGCAAACGATCACCGTACCCGCCGGACAGACTGTCAATATGACGCTTGCCGACGGGACGAGCGTATGGCTCAATTCGCGTACGCAGCTGCGTTTCCCCGGCTCGTTCGACGGCGGTCAGCGCGAAGTATGGCTCGAAGGCGAAGGATTTTTCGACGTGGCGACCGACCGAAGCAAGCCCTTCGTCGTCCACGCAGGCAAATATGCAGTTACGGCGCTCGGCACACAGTTCAACGTCGAAGCCTACGACGCCGACAACACCTTCTCCGCTTCACTGCTCGAAGGCATAGTTGATGTGGCAGCCGACGACGAGACGCAAGCGCTTCGCTTACAGCCCAATATGATGGCAAAAAGCGATGGCGGCAAGTTGACTTCGGACACGATAGCCAACTTCGACCACTATCGCTGGCGTGAAGGGCTTATCTGCTTCAAAGATATACATTTTCCCGAACTGATGCATAGTTTCGAGACCTGCTACGGGATACGTATCGTACTGGAAAACAAACGAGTAGCTGCATACAAATGCACCGGAAAATTTCGCCGTAACGACGGGATAGAATACGCCCTGCGCGTTTTACAGCGCGACGTCTCGTTCCGCTACGTCCGCGACGAGGAAGCACAAGTAATCTATATCAGATAATTCACAGAGTATTAACCATTTAAATTCTATATGCCTATGGACAAAGTTAGATAAACCTCAGCACAAAAAAACGCCGACAAACGGTGGAAGCGTAAGCCGGCGAAATAACACATTGAGTTAGCAAACCCAAGTATCAATTTTTTAATAACACAAAATTATGAATTATTTTTCAATCACGGGATATAATAAAACGAAAATATCCCGAATTAAACGTTTTTTAAGTATCATGAGAGTAGCTATATTATTACTTTTTTTGAGCACAGGTCTGATGTTAGCCGAAAATGCCTATTCGCAGAAAGCGCGGGTAACAATCAGACGGCAAAAAGCGCCGTTGGAAAGCGTCCTGAACGAAATCGAAAAACAGACCGACTATCTGTTTCTCTACAACGGCGATGATGTGGACGTTTCGCGTACCGTTAGCGTCAACGCGAAAGAAACGCCCGTCTCGGCTGTGCTGACTGACCTTTTCGCAGGAATGCCCGTCAGATTTGTGATGGAAGGCAGTCATATCATCCTGACACGGAGCGGTAACAACGAAGCAGCAGCAGCACTGATAGCCGTCGCCGCCGACCAACACGACTTTGCCACCTCAGGCAAAGTGAGAGAACGTAACGACGCCGTCGCCCGACTGATGCGTCAACAAGGCGTCCGCGTTACAGGTACGGTCGTTGACCAGAACGGCGAACCAATCATCGGCGCCAACGTCATCGAAAAAGGCACCACCAACGGCATCGTAACCGACCTCGACGGCAAATTCGCCCTCACAGTGCAGGAAAATGCCATCCTCCAAATTTCCTACGTAGGCTATATCTCACAGGAAATCAGTGTATTATCGGGGGGGGGGGGGTAATCCCCTTATTATCAAACTGTTAGAAGATATGCGGTCGCTGGATGAAGTTGTGGTGGTTGGATATGGAACCCAACGCAAGCGAGATGTAGCAGGATCAATCGCTTCGGTATCCAGCAAAGATTTATCGATACAATCAACCGGTAATATACAAAACCTTTTTCAGGGAAGGCTTCCGGGAGTGTCGGTTACTACTTCAGGAGTACCGGGCGAAGCTCCCACAATTAGAGTCAGGGGTATTGGAACATTAAGTAACAATAACCCGCTTTATGTTATAGACGGTTTCCCTACGAAAGGCGATGTCGTATCACAGATCAACCCGTCAAATATTGAATCTGTACAAGTGCTTAAAGACGCATCTTCAGCTTCGATATATGGCGCTCAGGCTGCAAATGGAGTTATTCTTATTACGACCAAACAGGGGAAAGAGGGAAAGGCTGAAATTGATATTAAACTTAATTCGGGTGTGCAATTACCCACCAATCTGCCTAAAGTGCTCAATTCCCAGCAATATGGAGAAGTATTGTGGAATGCTATGAAAAATGCCGGTTTGACTCCTTCACATGCTCAATATGGAAATGGGGCTACTCCGATTATTCCCGATTATATCGTTCCAGCCGGTGCATCTGAAGGAAGCTTTGACCTGAACAACTATGATCAAGGTTCAAACCAGTTTATGCGTGCAAACAAAACAGGTACCAACTGGGCTAAAGAAGTGTATCGTCCGGCTCAGACAACGAACCTTGATCTCGGTGTACGAGGTGGCAGCTCAGATGCAAAATATTTTCTGGGGGCAAATTACTATTCCCAGGACGCACTCTTGAAATGGGCTGGATATGATCGCATATCCTTGAGAGGCAATTCACTGTTTTCATTCTCTGAACATGTGAAATTAGGGTCAAATATGAGCGCCATGTATTCAAAGTATAATGGCGGCACATCAGATGCGAGTGCGGTGTATAATGCACCTCTTATACCTGTTTATGATGTACAGGGGAACTGGGCGGGAACAAAAGCCAATGGGCTTGGAGACTCGGTTAATCCGGTAGCAAGTCTATATAATCAAAAAGACAATTATAGAGAAGGCTTTAATTTTTTAGGCAATTTATTTATGGAGATCAATTTCCTGAAGTCTTTCCAATTCAAAACTACAGTTGGTGCAAACTTGGACAACAGAGAGTCTAAGTCATTTTCTCCTAAAACATATTGGAATAAAGGTGATAAGAATACGCTGGTTAATTCCTTAAGTGTTGGAAGAGAGAAAAGATTGGAAACTGTTTGGAACAACACTCTTACTTATTCAAATTCGTTTGCGGACAGCCATAATGTAAATATCCTTTTGGGTTCGGAAGCCTTGAATTATCGAAATGTTTACATGTCTGCCTATAGAACGGACTTTGCCGTAGAAGATCCTGATTACAGGTATCTGGATGGCGGAGAGGCAAGCAAAGACAATTCGGAATATGGAAATGAATATGCGTTATTTTCTTTGTTTTCAAGGATAAATTACCAATACAAGGATAAATATTATCTGAGTGGCGTTCTACGCAGGGATGGATCCTCACGATTCGGTAAAAATCACAAGTATGGATATTTTCCCGGAGTTAGTGCCGCGTGGAGAATTTCTGAAGAGTCCTTTATGCACGACCAAAATATTGTTAGCGACTTAAAACTCCGTGTCAGTTACGGATTGAACGGAAATCAGGACATTGGCAATTATGCTTTTGTTTCGACTTACGGCACCGATATTGGGCATAGCAGCTACCCTATTAACGGCGATGTAAATAGCGTAACACAGGGCATCAGCAAAGAAACCATAGGGAATGCCGATATTAAATGGGAAACAACGAGGCAGGCGAACGTGGGTATTGATGCTTCTTTCCTGAACAACAAATTGTCGGTTGTGCTGGATTTATATCATAAATACACTTCGGATATATTACAGCAGGTGGCTTATCCGGCTACTGGCGGAGTCTCTACTCCGCCTTATGTAAACATTGGCGAAATGCAAAATAATGGATTTGAACTTAATGCGAATTACAGAAATTCTGCAAATAAAGATTTTTCTTATGATGTAGGATTAATTCTGTCTGCTTACAAAAATAAAGTTAAAAAACTTGCATCAGACCAGTTCATATCCAATAGTTATACCCGCACCGAAGTTGGTTATCCCATATCTTCTTTCTATGGCTATATTATTGACGGCATTTTCCAAACTCAGGCTGAAGTTGACAATCATGCCGAACAAACTGATAAAGCAATAGGAAGATGGATTTACAGGGATGTTAATAATGACGGAGTGGTTAATGATAACGACCGAACGTATATTGGCAATCCACATCCTGATTTTGAATATTCTTTGAACAGCAGATTGTATTATAAGAACTTTGATATGAATCTATATATTCAAGGAACTTACGGTAATGACATTTGCTTCGCATCGAAAGGCAGTAACTCCGGTACAGATTTTTGGAGCGATTACTTCAACAAAAGCACAAGAATTCTGGATACGTGGACTACTGACAACAGGGATGCCTCACTGCCCGAAATCAACATATTAAACCCTAATAACGAGGCAGGAAAAGTATCTACTTACCTTATCGAAGATGGTTCTTATATGCGAGTTAAATTATTGGAATTGGGATACACTTTGCCCACTGTTGCAATACGTAAAATCGGATTAAAACAGTTACGAGTGTATGTGAGCGCCGAGAATCTCTTGACGATAACTCGATACAACAATATGGATCCTGAGGTCAAAAACGGAGATGATTTATCTATTGGCGTTGACTATGTGAACAATATGCCTCTGGCAAGAATATTTTCATTAGGAGCCAGTGTAACATTCTAACTTGTATAATTGATTAAAAACTTATATTATGAATACAAAATTTATAAAAATTCAGACGCCGACTCTTTTGATAGCTACAGCTATTTCATTCTGCGTCTTAAATGGATGTTCAGATATGCTGGACAAAAACCCTTTGGGTAAATTAAATGAATCTGTTTTTACCACTAAAGATGCCCTCGACAAGCTGGTCATTGCCTGTTATAGTCCACTTAATGGCTATATGAATGGATTATGGGGTATTTCGAGCGGTCCTGACAACTGTTTTTATGGGGACTTATGTGCGGGAAATGTTCATAAAGGAAGTACTACCGGAGACTTGGGAGAACTTCTGCAACTTGAACGCTATAATGCCACATCCGAAAACGCTCGTGTCAGAGAGAAATGGATTCTTGTATATGGGGCAATCGAGCGCTGTAACGATGTTTTACGTGTTATGAACGAGACTCAGATTAAAGATCTGACTGAAGCGGATAAAATCAGCATTACAGCAGAAATCCGATTCTTAAGGGCATATTATCATTTTGAAGCCAAAAAGTTTTGGAATATGGTACCATATATTGACGAAACGGTAGAAGACCCACAAAGACGAGTACCGAACGACAGAGATATTTTTCCTGACATAGAAGCCGATTTTGCGTTTGCGGCAAACAATCTCCCTGATAATCAAGCAGAACCCGGCAGACCAACAAAAACTGCTGCACAGGCTTTTTTAGCTAAGGCATACCTGTTTCAGCAAAATTACAGTCAGGCAAAAACTTTATTGGACGCAGTGATTGCAAGTGGCAAATATCAACTGTTCAAGAATTACTACGACAATTTCGACCCTGCGCAAAATAATGGTATTGAAGCTGTTTGGCAAAATCAAGTGGCTGTAAACGTGGCAGGAGCAGGATACAATCGCAGTCAGCGTGGAGGCGATTTATCATTCCCCAATGCACCTGATCAGCCCGAACTTAGCGGCGCAGGATTTAATCAACCCACATTTGATTTAGTAAATGCCTATCAAACAGATGAAAACGGACTGCCTATAATAGACTATCCGGATTTCAAAAATGATATGGGCATCGAATCGAACGAGGAATACTCACCTGATATGGTAACTCCTGTTGACCCGCGTCTGGATTGGGTTGTTGGTCGCCGAGGGATACCCTATCACGACTGGGGGCTACATCCGGGAAAAGACTGGATCAGAGACCAAATCAGTGCAGGTCCGTACAATCAGAAAAAGTATGTGATATTGAAAAGTCAGCTCGATAAATATTCATACAATCGTACAGCAAAATTTAATGCTATGAATTTCAATATCATTCGCTATGCACAAGTATTATTATGGGCTGCTGAATGTGAAGTCGAAATAGGCGATCCCGAAAAAGCGCGAACATACGTCAATATGATTCGTGAAAGAGCACGGGATGGTTATTATGTGAGATTTGGCGAAGACGCTCCTTTTGGCAACGGACAAGTAGCAGCCAATTATAAAATTGATGCATACAAAGAATCCTGGGCAGGTAAGAGCAAAGAATGGATGCGCGAACGCGTGAGATTTGAGCATCGCCTTGAATTTGCTCTGGAAGGTCATTGGTTTTTCGATCTTGTCCGTTGGGATATTGCCGAAGATTATCTGAACGCATATATCGCACGGGAAAAGAAATATATCGGGTATTTGGAAGGAACAACATTTACCAAAAATCATCGGTATTTTGCCATACCACTCATCGAAATTGACAGAAGTTACAAAGACGGCAAACCGACTTTGACGCAAAATCCGGGATATTAGCTCATAGAATTTACTATATTGTCTCACTCGGGGTAGGGAGACAG
Organism: Tannerella sp.; assembly: GCA_031272455.1. Taxonomy (GTDB): domain Bacteria; phylum Bacteroidota; class Bacteroidia; order Bacteroidales; family Tannerellaceae; genus Tannerella. The sequence continues at coordinate 13,765 of JAISTS010000089.1, forward strand.
GATATCTCCCTACCCCTTTAATTATTAATAAAATGAAAAAAGTATATTTATGCATTTTAGCAATTATTGTGATTGGTGGTTGCTTTCTCGTCTTGAGATTAAAACAAAATCAGACAGAACAGAGTTCTTATATAAAAGAAATCAGTAATGAAGGCAAAACGAAAGACAAACCTTATCTTACGGCAGGGGATAAAGCAAATGTTATAGGAACACAAGATGGACTTTTTCCCGATATGGGCGGTCATGTTCCCCGTGAGATGGGAGGAGTATGGACACATCCCATAAAACTGGCAGACGGGTATTGGCTAAAGATAAGTGATGATACGCAACCTAATGGCGTTTGGCTAATGTCTGCCGATGAATTTATAACGTATCCTCACGGAAGTGAGTTCTGCTATCACAACGCACTGAATGGACTTGATGTCAAGCGATTTCAGTTTGTTCCCAATCATGAAAAAGGCGTTATTATTGATTATACTGTTGAAAATCGCACTGCTCAAACGCGGAAAATATTATTCGATTTTGTTTTGAAAACCGATTTAAGCCCTGTTTGGTTCTCAAAAGAAAACGGTATTATTGATTATCCCGACCAGTTGACATGGGATGACAGCAATGAAATGTTTTACGCACATGATTCGCTTCAATCATGGTGTATGGTGTGGGGGACAAATAATCCGATAATTTCTTATGAAACCGATTTTTCCGGACCCGTGGAGACTGCAGGACAAGGCAGAAACGGATTAATACGGACATCTTTAACTATCGATCCCGGAAAAAATAAGACCCTGTCATTTGTTATAAGTGGGTCTGAAAACAGTCATACAGGTGCTGTTTCATGCTATCAAACGCTGTTCAGCCAAAAAAACCAACTTCTATCAAACAAACTAAAATCTTTCGACAGTTTATTGAACACATCAAAAATTATGCTGCCTGACAAACAGTTGGAAACAGCTTATAATTGGGTGAAAATTAATACTCGCTGGCTCGAATTAGATCTTGACAATTTTGGACACTTTTTAGGCGCGGGTGCAATAGAATATCCATGGCTGTTTGGTTGCGACAATTCTTATGCTCAACAGGGGGTATTAGCCATCGGCGATTTTGAACTGGCAAAATCCACACTCACTTCGCTAAAAAATATATCCGAACAAGTTAATGGAAACGGGAGAATTATACACGAAATGTCCTCTAATGGCTATGTATATAATAAAGGAAACACGCAGGAAACCGCTCACTTTATTATTGCTACGTGGAAAACCTTTTTATGGACTGGAGATATGACATTTCTGCGTAAAATGTACCCATACGTCAAGAAAGGAATCAACTGGTTGACAATAGATATGGATACTAACAGAAATCTATTTCCCGAAGGATACGGAATCATGGAAGTGCGCGGATTAAATGCAGAGTTAATTGATGTCGCTGTCTATACACAACAGGCACTGGCAGCCGCCTCTTCGATGGCTGAAATTTTTGACGAAAGAGAGTTGTCAACTGATTATGCTATACGTGCAGCAACTTTGAAAGATAAAATTAATAGCGAATTTTGGGATGACAGAGAAAGCATTTATTGTGATTTTTATGGTTCAAAAGAACAGGCAGTATCGGTAACAACAGGAGCCATACAACAACTCGAGTCTGAAACATCTGCCTATAAGAGCATAATTAGTTTTTATAAATCATTAATGGCTGATTTTAAAGCTATTCCGGATGGTGTACAGCGAGGGTGGTTTACAAATAAAAACTGGGTTATTACTACTCCAATGGAAACAGCCATTGCGCCTGAAGAGAAAGCAATTCGCAGCCTTAATAAGATCCGCAATGAACATTGCGGCGAATACGGACCATATCTGTCTGCCGTAGAAAGAAAAAGCATGATGACAATTTCAACAGGCGTTCAAGCTGTCAGCGAAGCTCAATATGGACGCACCGACGAATGTTTATGGTACATGAATCTGATTGCGTCAACACTGAACCAGACCCTGCCCGGTTCTATTAATGAAATGATGCCTGATTACGGCTGTCCGGTGCAAGCATGGACTATTTATGGGCTTGCAGTACCGCTGATTACGCATATTTTCGGGGTCAATCCGGATGCTTATCATAAAACGGTGATTCTATCCCCTTCTTTGCCGTCGGCATGGGATAATATCAGTTTGGAAAACCAGAAGGTTGGAACCAACAGCTATGACATACAAGTTAAAAAGGCAAATGGCAAGATGACATATATCATAAAATCAAAAGAAAACGACTGGAATAATGTGCTAATGATAAAAGGGCTTTCTGGAAATAGTTACGAGCTTAACGGAAAGATAATGACAGCCGCAAACGACAGTATTACATTAATCGGAACTGAAAACATTGTTCGTTTTTGAAACATAACCGAACGATTTCGAGGCAATAAGCGTGCAAAAAACACGCAAGTTCAATTAGTAAATTGTTTTTGTCAATTCAAATATTCTTTGTAATTTTGCAGCCGTAAATACAGTAAAACTATAACTGTGCAGGATAAAATAAAAAACATACTGACGAAATATCCTAACGGATTGGTGCTGCAATCGGCTTTTTTAGAGCGGGAGGGCTATTCGTATGTCCTGCAACAGCATTACCGAAAAAGCGGACTGTTGAAGTTGATAGGCAAAGGTGCAATGCTCAAAAGTGATGACAATCATTTGATATTCGGAGCGTTATCTTCTTTGCAGCAACAGTCCAATCACAGCGTTCATATCGGCGGTCGTACCGCGTTGGCGCTGTCTGGGCAGGCGCATTATCTGCAAATAAATATGCAAACCGTATCACTTTTCAAAGAGCCAAAAGAGGACTTGCCCAAATGGTTTTTGTCCAATCAATGGGATTATGGATTTGAGGTAACAAACGTTTCGCTATTCCACGATAAATCAGTTGGATACAAAGATTATGAAGCCAACGGACTTACGCTCAAAATATCAAATCCTGCACGCGCCTTGATGGAATGTTTGTCGCAGTGTCCCGATAAATTTCCGCTCGTGGAAGGTTTTGAGATAATGGAAAATTTGCTGTCGCTGCGCCCTGTGGTTGTTCAGACATTATTGGAACAGTGTAAATCCATAAAAATCAAGCGATTGTTTTTATTCTTTGCCGAAAAAGTCGGACACAGTTGGTTTTCCGATTTGGATACTTCCAAAATAAACCTCGGCAAAGGCGTTCGCCGTATCGTGCCGAACGGGAAATATGTGTCGAAATACGAATTGATGTTGCCGGAGGAATTAGTATGATAAAGGAAAGTTACAAACAGCAAGTATCGCTCTTGCTCGACATTTTGCCGATAATCGCCAAAGAGCCGCAGTTTGCCATTCACGGTGGCACGGCAATAAACCTCTTTGAGATGGATATGCCGCGACTTTCGGTTGATATTGACTTGACTTTTATCACGTTTACCGAAGACCGCGAAGACGATTTTTCGCAAATCAGACGGGGATTGTTGAATATTAAAGAGGGTATAAAAGCCGCTTTAAATGGAATAACTTTTCCTGATGCCAAGCGAGCCGACGAAGAACTTAAACTCTTCTGTTTGAGGGAAACATCTGTTGTAAAAATTGAAGTCAATCAACTAAACAGGGGGCTGATTGCGGACGCAAGAGTGCTGACTTTATCAACCAAAGCGCAGGAATTTTTCGATACTTATTGCAAGGTAAATGCCGTTTCGTTGGGGCAGTTATGGGGTGGCAAAATGAATGCGGCGTTAGACAGGCAGCACCCCAGAGATTTGTTTGATATGCACAATTTTTATCAAATCCACACAATAACCGATGAAATAAAACGCGGTTTTCTGTATTTCCTGCTTTGCAGCAAACGCCCGATACACGAGGTATTGCGCCCTCAACCCATTGACCAACGCGGTGTATTGCTAAATCAGTTTATCGGGATGTCGGATACGCCGTTTTCTTATGAAGATTACGAGCAGGCAAGGCAGGAAAACATTGACTCAATCAATAAATCGCTGACCGATTCCGATAAGGAGTTTTTGGTTTCTTTTCTAAAAGGCAAACCGAAATGGACTGAAAACTACAATTTTTCGCAGTATCCGCCCATCCGATGGAAGTTGATGAATCAGGAAAAACTGAAAACGATGAATCCGGAAAAGTTTGACAGTCAGGTGAAATTATTAGAGAAATCCCTCGAACAGATTGAAAATGAACTAACAAAGTGAATTTTTTATCATGCAAGCCCACCATTTTTGCCCCGCGACAGTATATATGTAAAGTAACGAAAACAAAACTATGAACCCAAACATCATCAATCCCTTAGTTATTTCCGCAGGCGTGGCAGGCTGTTTGACGGCTTGTACGGACGGGGGAAAACAGGCGCAGACGCAGCCGTCGTCTGCCAAACCGCTCAATGTGGTCTTTATCCTTTCGGACGACCACCGCTACGATTATATGGGCTTTATGAACCGTATTCCAACGACCATCGTAATATGGGTAATTATTAGCAGATTATGGATTATTTAAGTAAAATGATTATTGGTGGGTCTCTGCTCGGCGCTGCTTTCGGCGTCAGGGCAGAGACATTGCCGCCGAATATCGTCCTGTTTTTTATTGACGATATGGGTTACGGCGACTTGGGAATTACCGGCGCCCAGGGCTACCGGACGCCTGCTATCGACCGTCTGGCTTGCGAAGGTATGTTTTTCTCGCAGTTTTATGCCGCTCAGCCTATCAGCAGCGCATCGCGAGCGGGCTTGATGACAGGCTGTTATCCCAACCGCGTAGGCTTTTCGGGCGCCTTGTCGCCTATGCAAAAAATCGGCATCAACGAGTCTGAAATGACCATCGCCGAAGTTCTCAAACAGAAAGGATATGCCTGCGGGATAGTCGGAAAATGGCATCTGGGGCGTCCCGAGCCGTTTCTGCCGCTGCAAAACGGGTTTGATGATTATCTCGGACTGCCCTACTCCAATGATATGTGGCCTGTTGACTATGCAGGTCAGCGTGTTACGGAGGCGTCGAATCTTCCTAACAAGCTGCGTCATCCTGCCTTGCCGCTGATTGACGGCAATCAGGTCGTCCGCGAATTGTGGACTTTGGATGAGCAGGCAGAACTGACGACGCTCTATACCGAACGGGCTGTGCAGTTTATTGATCGCCACAGCGAACAGCCTTTCTTTCTGTATGTTGCGCACTCGATGCCGCATGTCCCGCTTGCCGTTTCGTCGAAGTTCAAAGGCAAAAGCGAGCAGGGTCTGTATGGCGATGTGCTGATGGAAATTGATTGGAGCGTGAACGAGATTATGCAGGCATTAAAACGTAACGGATTGGACGACAATACGCTGATAATCTTTACATCCGACAATGGACCCTGGGCTAATTTCGGCAATCACGCAGGCAGCGCAGGCGGCTTGCGCGAAGCAAAAGCTACAACATTTGAGGGCGGACAGCGCGTGCCCTGCATTATGCGATGGCAGGGCGTCATCCCCGAAGGGACGGTCTGCAACCAGCTCGCTTCTGCGATAGATATACTGCCGACGCTTGCCGAAATCGCCAAAGCGCCGCTGCCGGCAAACCGCATCGACGGCATAAACATCCTGCCCTTGCTGAAAGGCGCAACTCACTCATCACCACGCGAATATTTCCTCTATTACTACGAAACGAACAATCTGGAAGCCGTTCGCGATGCACAATTCAAGTTGGTTTTCCCGCATCAGCATAACACATATCAGGAGCCGCCGGGGATGGATGGCTACCCGGGAAAAGTGGGACGCACGGAAACCGGAGCGGCGCTGTATGACCTTCGACGCGACCCGGGCGAACGCTACAATGTCATCGAGCAATATCCCGAAGTGGTTAAACGGCTGACTGCCATTGCCGAAGCTGCTCGCCAAGACCTCGGCGACGACCTGACCGGACACAAAGGCGAGGGACGAAGGGCAATCGGGACAGTGCAGGAATAACAGGTTAACGCTATGACAAACAAGCCATTATCACACGCCGCTCCTTTCGCATCACCACTTTACGTGATGCTAAAACCTGTCGGCGCATTGTGTAACTTACGTTGTCGATACTGTTATTATCTTGAAAAGAAAGCCCTGTATCCGGCTGTAAATAATTGCGTTATGAGCGAGGATCTGTTGGAAGAGTTTACACGGCAGTACCTCGAATCGCAAACAATGACAGAGGTTTTGTTTACATGGCATGGCGGCGAGCCGTTGATGCGCAATATCGGTTTCTATAAAAGAGCGCTCGACTTGCAAAAAAAATACGGACGCGGCAGACACATCGACAACACGCTTCAAACAAACGGGACTTTGTTGACCGATGAATGGTGTCGGTTTTTCAAAGAAAACAATTTCTTGATAGGAATTTCGGTTGATGGTCCCTGTCATTGCCACGACCATTACAGACGCGATCGTGAAGGGCGACCTTCGTTTTTGAAAGTGATGAAAGGTATTTCATTGCTTAAAAAACATGGAGTAGATTTTAACATTATGGGCGTTGTAAATGACTACAATGCCGATTATCCTTTGGAATTTTACAACTTTTTCAAAGACATGGACTGTCATTACATACAATTCGCCCCGATAGTTGAAACCGTTGACAATCAGCCTGCACCATGGAACGTGTCGGCAAAGAAATGGGGAGATTTCCTGATAGCTGTCTTCGACGAATGGATTAAGACAGATGTTGGGAGTTATTATGTGCAATATTTCGATGCTACACTTGCCAACTGGGTTGGCGAGCAGCCGGGCGTATGCACAATGGCTCAAACCTGCGGTCACGCCGGAGTAATGGAGTTCAATGGCGATGTTTACAGTTGCGACCATTTTGTTTATCCACAGTATAAA
>JAISTS010000002.1 GCA_031272455.1 Tannerella sp.
GCCGACAAACCGAGCGAACTGCCCGAATACACTGTTACAGAGCGCTATGCACGTCTGATGGAGCGTACTGTAATGCGCGATCCGGCATACTGGTTCTGGTCGCATAAACGATGGAAATACGCCCGAAAATAGCCACGTCAACTGTTATAGTTTGCTAAAAATCGCTATTTTTGTGTTAAAGATTGTAAACGGGTGAACAACGTATCTGATAAAATGCTTACCTTTGTGCCGTGAATTTAATCAAAATGTCATTAGACAATGCGAAAAAATCACAAAATGTTTAGTTTTAACAATTTAATTTTTTAGTTTTAGGTTATGAAAAGAGTATTTATTAGCGTAGCGCTCATTTTAGCAAGCGCAACAGTGTGTTTAGCAGAAAACGGTGAAAGGGCTCCTTTTGAAGTCAGCTTTCCCAAGTTAAAAACGTATCTTGGACTTGCTCCCTATCAGTTAGACAAAGTTCAGAAAATCAATGACTACTTCATTGATATGCAGTCTGAAAGCCTGAACGGCAACAGCAAATTCAAAGACAAACGGATGAGGGCTGCCGTTTACGGCAATCTGAAACTGATGAAGGAGGCTCTTACTCCCGAACAGTACCGCAAGTATGTAACCCTCATCAACGTTACGAACAACAACAATCGCGTCCTCAGCGAAGCAATTGTTGCTAAATGAAATTTTGTTAATAGAAGAGGTTTTTCCAATTAGTAAGCAAAAATCCCCCGCGCTCTGATGTGCAGGGGATTTTTTGTGCGCTTTTCCCTGACTTACAGTCCAAACAAATCGGAGTGAGTGCACAAAAAAAGGCAGCCAACGCTCACGCGCTACCTGCCTCCACGCTTTTTTATTTAAAATGATTCTATTTGTCTTATATCTTTTGTCTTCCGTCTCTACTGAACTACCACCTTAACCCGTTCGCCACCACCAAAGGTAACGACATAAACTCCGGCAGGCAGCGCGACCGACGTAGTGCCCGCACCAACCGTACGGCGGGTAAACAGGCTGCCGGTAACGGTATAAACGCTCAGCTCGCCCTCTGTCGGCGTACTGACATAGAGCAGACTGCCCGAAGTCCACACCGACGGCACCACAACAGCCTCCGACGAGGTGATCTTGCGCACTCCGCCGATAGCAAACTTCACCTGATCGACCACACGATGCACTATCACCGTCTGCGAACCGTCGGCATTGGCTATCACCTCCATACCGTTGTTCTGGTCGATCTTCTGCGATCCCGACGAGACGCGCATACCATCAAGGTCGTAATCCTCACGCGGCGTGATTGTCAACGTGAAATCGTAGCCTGCCGGTACGCGATAGACGCCCGTCGGCGGGAAGAATATCACCTCCGAGCTGCTCGGCACGATGACCGAATATGTCAGGTCGGGGATACCGGTCTCGCCCAAGCACTCGTAAGCGCCCATATCCACATAATCGTAATAGACACGCCCGCCGCCCGCAAGATCGTGTGTCAGCACATCGGCATACGAAGTGTTTGCCGGCGTCGGACGGTTGAGCACGATAGCCGAGGGATAAGGTATGCGTATATAATAGTTGTAACCCGTGTTGACCACAAGTCGCGTAACGCTCTTTAGCCTGTAGTCGCCCTCGACCATATAACCTTTCTCCGAGAAGCCGTCTTTGTAGAACGAGGGGCTGGCATCGACATTACCGCCGCCGTCGGTGCCGAGGTTCGAGTTCCACACCGCAGGCGAGACCGAGCTGTCGAAGCTGCTGCCGATATCGCTGTTGTTATACAAGGGTGTGCCGTAGGATATCGCCACGTCCTGCGAGCCTTGAGGCGTTTTCGATGCGCGGTTGCCATAAATTATCGTGTTGCGGATATTGGGATCGCCACCGGCATTGTACCAGCCACCACCCGACTCCGAAGCCAGATTGCCACTCACCGTAACGTTGACTAAGAGCGCATTGCTGCCGCTGTTGTACAGTCCGGCGCCATATTTTGCCGTGTTGCCGCTCACCTCAACGCCATAAATCAGGGGCGATGCGCCGGTGTCGAAATACACTCCGCCACCATCGTAATTCGCTGCATTTCCTTTGATTATCGCGTTCGAGATCGTCCCCGACGCACCATTCTCGAACAGCACGCCTGCGCCATAGTCAGCCACGCCGCCGGTGATAGTCAAACCATCCCAGCGGGCTTCGCGACCTACGCCACTCGGACTTAACGCCGCATTGAACGGATACGGACCGAGATGCAGATACGCCGTCGAGCCGTCGATCTTGACAACCGAATGTTGACCGTCGCCAAGCAGAATGGTCGGATTATCAACCGTATTGCGCTCGGCAAGATTGTCTTCCGCCGTGTCGCCATAGCCGCTGAAGCCGCCAAACACCTGCACGCTGTCCCAGTCCATCACATACGAACCGGTAAAGACGCTCAGACTGTCGTAAACCAGCATCCCTTGCGGATTGTCTTTCATATAATAGCCCGTATAGACCATAGCGCTGTCGCCCGCAGGCAGGCTGTCGTGAGGACTGTAAACCCCGTCGGCAACCCAGATAAAATCGCCCTGCGATGCCAGCGCCAATGCCTGCTGAAGCGTCGGGAAAGCGTTATCCCACGACGTGCCGTTATGCTCATTCTCGTATGGCACATTCTGATCTACAAAGAATCCTATGTTCTTTTCGTGAACGAGGACATCATAGACGAGGACGGTGTCGCAAGTAATCGGACCAACAACCGGATCTGGCGTCCATTGCAAATCGCCAGGACCTGTTGCGCTGAGAGTTAATTGAACGTGTTTTAGACCTGTTGTGCTCCAAATTATTTTTGCATGGTCTTTATCACTGGATACAATTTGCCCGCCATCCGGATTCCAGACAGCAGTTATTCCGGACGGCAGTTTTGATCCTGCGCCATAATCCACAGTAAAGACCTGTGGAACAGTAACTTTTGCCGGTTTTGCCGGTATGCGTGGGTTAAGATTGGCATCGAAAACCATATCAACAATATAGCACGTATCGGTTTCCTGTGTACCGTCTTTGTCAACAATATACCAGTAAACACCTTGACCAATTGGTGGAGAAACTGTATTAATATCAAGCGTATCATTACCAGTATTACTTGTAAGTACACTTCGAGTATCAAGATCACTAATATCTGCGACAAAATTTGGATTCATATACCAATCCCATTGCATAGCCATAGGAACCGGCGAAACAAGCTTTATAGGATAGCAAATCGGAGCACACGATGGACAGCGCCAAACAGTATCCAACAAGAACGTAGAACTGCCAAAACCTGATAGATAACCATAGCCTGCCGTTCCACTTGCAGTATTAAAATACCCGAGCGAAAACGGAGAGTCGTTATTAGTTACCATCACCATTTTTCCTGCATTATCATTATTTAAGTGCACTTTTGCATATTCCCAATCACTACCGGGCAAACCACTTGGGAAAGGGATGCTCAACCCAGTAACCGTAGGAGCCGTAGCCGTTAGCAAAGCACCGGCGTCATTATAATATTGGAACTGGAACGACGATGCTTTACCAGTCTTAAATACTAAAAATATATAATTGGTACCCGACGAAGCATAAAAAGCAATCTGTTTCTGACTAATTGAAAACATAGACGGTATAATCGCTGCTCCTAATTCACCGCCAATTGCTGAATGTTGATACGCATATACAGGAGCCGATGCCTGTACATAAATTCGTTTATCATCGGTAATACCAGATAATGTAGTCATATCAATATGCCAAGTACTATCTGCACTTGTTATAGTATGAGAAATACTTTGGGTTGCTCCACCTGATCCGGTATAATATACCGTAACTGTTGTGCCTGATTTAGTTGCTGTAAAATCAATGCGTTCGCCTATGGAGGATTCCCCACGAATTATAACATATCGTGTACCTGCTGCTTCAACCGGGACTATCTGGTCACCTGCAACGTCAGTACTTCCATTACCAGAAATATGAATGCAGTCCTCTGTCATTGTAACAGCAATAGGTTTGTCCGCTGTTATAGTCGATCCTGCTAATGAATTGGTTTGCTTACTTGCTTGAATTTCTGCCACTTTTAATGTTTGACCTTTCATTAACGTGAAAGGTGTTTCGGTATTTGCTGAAATACCCACACATGCTTTAGATGCAGTTACTTTGACAAGAGTATTGTCTTCTGTAGCGACAATGTCAATCTGGTCAACACCGGGATCGTAACTGCTTCCTGTATTGTTTTCATACGTAATCGAACCATTTTCTTGAAATGGCGTTATAAATTTTGTTCCTAATGCGGGTTTACCTTTTAACGAAAATACATCTCGCTGCGAAAGTCCGTTTATCATGTAATAAGCCAATATTTTTTGGTCTGATACAATATGTATCCCAAAATTAGTTACAGTTCCTGCACCTGACATAGGATTTTCAATACCTATTGGCAGTTGACAAGCACTCCCAGTGGGGTCGCTTTCGTTTGCAGGAAAAGGTATTCTTTTAAATCCCCCTGCAGGAACTGTATAATTGGTTGATCCCATTGACCCACCGTAAAATTCTAAAGTTACAGTTGCGTCAGTTGTGCCCGGATTAGAAAAAACAAAAAACACAGGCCCATCTGAATGAGCATGCACTACATCCGGCGCCACGAACCAGAACTCATTATCTTGCGCGAAAGCCGAAACTGCGAGCGCAAAAGAGCAAACAAAAAGAATTAATTTTTTCACCATACTACTAATATTTTTAACGTTTTTATCTGTTATTTTTCTAATTTGTCGCAAAGATAAACATATTTTAAGAGATAAAAAAAAAAAAAATTAAAATCTGAGGCGATTTAACTTAAATTTTGTTAATTTACTAATTTTCAGTATATTACAAAAACACCTAATTTTTCGTCTTTAGCGGCGATTTTTCGCCTTATGTGCTCTGTAATATGCTATATAATAATATGTACGCGCGCGTAGGGGGGCACGCAGACGACTAAGACCTATTCGCAGATTTCTTTTAACCACAAAGGCAACTAAGGCAATCAAGTCTAAATTCTTCTTTGCCATAACAAAAAAATCCCTTATCTTTGCACCATAAATCAAACTCGAAAGATTATGGCAACGGTAACATTGGACTATAATGCCCGCAACATTCAGGCACGCAAGGCGCTGGAATATATCCAGTCGTTGGGGCTGTTCAGGGTGCATACGAACGGCGTCGTTCAAAAAGAGACGAGGTCGGCGAAGCAACAGCGGATTGATAAGATTTTCGACCCGTATCTGATCGATTTGTCAGGATTTAAGTTCAACAGAGATGAAGCTAATAACTATGATTAGGTATGCTCTGGATACTAACATCCTGATCTACAACCACCTGTTGGACGATGTAGGCAAGCGCTCCATCGCACACGAACTGCTGACGCACAATCCTGTTGTATCCACTCAAGCCGTGTCGGAATACCTGAATGTGATGAAGCGACTGCTACCAATCAGTAAGGCAGAGATTTTGAAATTGTGCGCCGAATGGATGCAGGAATGTAAAATCAAATCGGTTGACGGTAACACTGTTCGTTTGGCTGAGCGCTTAGTTTCCAAATACGATTTTCAGATTTTCGACGCTATCATTATAGCCTCCGCCCTCGAAGCCGGTTGTCGCACGCTCTATACCGAAGACTTACAGCATAATATGGTCATCGAAAGGACGCTGACTGTTGTTTATCCGTTCCTTTAGTGGCAATATTCCAAAACAGACCACGTACTGCATGCGCGTCAGTTTTGCCATAACAAAAAAATCACGTATCTTTGCGGCGGTTTAACAAGAAGAAAATATAGGGAATGAAGCTGACAATTGATTTTCATCCGCGGCTGTGGTCAACGTTGAAATCATACTCCAAGGAGCGGTTTTTCAGCGACTTAATGGCAGGTATTATTGTCGGGATAGTCGCTTTGCCGCTGGCAATTGCGTTCGGTATCGCGTCGGGCGTCTCGCCCGAAAAAGGTTTGATAACGGCTATCATAGGCGGGTTTATCGTCTCGTTTCTGGGCGGCAGCAAGGTGCAGATAGGCGGTCCGACGGGCGCGTTTATCGTCATCGTTTACGGCATCATCCAGAACTATGGCGTCGAAGGGCTTGCCGTGGCGACGGTCATAGCGGGTATCTTCCTGATTTTGTTAGGATTACTGCGCCTCGGCACGATAATACAGTTTATCCCGTTTCCGATAGTGGTGGGCTTCACGAGCGGCATTGCGCTGACGATTTTCACTACCCAGATCAAGGATTTGACGGGGATGACGGTCGAGAAGCTGCCGGCAGATTTCGTGTCGAAGTGGATAGTCTATGCGCAACATCTTGACAGTGTGTCGCTTTGGTCGCTGCTGATTGGCGTGGCGAGCATTGCCGTCATCGTCCTGACGCCGCGCCTTATCCGCAGGATACCCGGCTCGCTCGTCGCCATCATTGTGATGACGGTTGTCGTCTGGCTGCTGCGCGAATATGCAGGTATTGAGGGCATTGAAACCATCGGCGACCGTTTTGTGATAAACGCCTCGCTGCCACATCCCGAAGGCTTTTCGGTTAATATGGAGACTGTCAATATGTTACTGCCGTCGGCGTTCACCATTGCGATGCTCGGCGCTATCGAGTCGCTGCTGTCGGCAACCGTAGCCGACGGTGTGATAAGCGATCGTCATAACTCTAATACAGAGCTTATTGCGCAGGGGGCAGCCAACATCGTTACGCCGCTGTTCGGGGGCATCCCCGTTACCGGAGCCATAGCGCGGACGATGACGAACATCAACAACGGCGGACGTACGCCCGTAGCGGGTATAATCCACGCTATTGTGCTGTCGCTCATCCTGTTGTTTCTCGGACCGCTGACGAAGCATATCCCGATGGCGTGTCTGGCGGGCGTTTTAGTCGTCGTGTCGTACAATATGAGCGAATGGCGCACGTTCCGCTCGCTGCTCAAAAACCCGAAAAGCGATGTGGCAGTGCTGATTACGACGTTTTTGCTGACGGTCATCTTCGACCTGACCATAGCGATAGAAATAGGATTGCTGCTGGCTATGCTGCTGTTTATGAGGCGTATAGCCGAAACGACAAAAGTATCCGTTACAACCGAGGCGATCGACCTGTCGGCAGATGCGGAGACGCACGTTCAGGAAGACCCGTTGAAAGTGCCCCAAGGCGTTGAGGTTTACGAGATTAACGGTCCGTTCTTTTTTGGCGTGGCGAACAAGTTCGACGAGATGATGCGCAAGCGTCGCACGTCTGATCGTCCGCTCGTCCGCATAATACGAATGCGCAAAGTGCCGTTTATGGACTCTACGGGGCTGCACAACCTCGAAAGCCTGTGCCGCCTGTCGGAGAAGGACAATATCCGCATCATCCTGTCGGGCGTCAACCCGAAAGTGTCGGAGATGCTGATTAAGAACGGGATAGACAAACGCATAGGCGCCGACAATATCTGTCCGAATATTAATGAGGCGATGGAGAAGGCGTTGAAATATGTTTGAGGGGAAATGAATAATTGAGAATTGAAAATTAAAAATTAAAAAAGTAAACGAGTTGACGAGTAAACAGAGACAAATTACTAACTACTTGCTACTCACTACTAACTACTAAAAAAGAATGATAACGACAGACCAATTACACGATGTATTGGAACGCGAGGATGCGTTGAGGAGGTATCTTTGACGTCGAAAGCAAAACAATACGTCTCGAAGAAGAAGAGTTAAGGACTCAGGATCCGGGATTTTGGGACGATCCGAAACGCGCTGAGGCGCAGATGAAAATCGTCAAGGATCTGAAAAAGTGGATTGAGCTATATCGCGAGCTGCACAGCGCGACCGAAGAGTTGGCGCTGGCATACGAGTATGTGAAAGAGGAGGTGATCACGGAGGCGGAGCTGGATAAGGTTTATGCCCACGCGCTGCAACTGCTTGAAAGTCTTGAATTTCGCAATATGCTGCGCGAGGAAGCCGACCAGATGAACTGCGTGCTCAAAATCAATTCGGGCGCGGGCGGCACCGAGAGCCAGGACTGGGCGTCGATGCTGATGCGTATGTATATGCGCTATGCCGAAGCTAACGATTACAAGCTGACAATCAGCAACTTGCTTGAAGGCGACGAAGCCGGTATCAAGACCGTAACTATGAATATTGAGGGCGATTACGCTTACGGCTATCTCAAAGGCGAAAATGGCGTTCACCGCCTTGTGCGCGTCTCGCCGTTCAATGCTCAGGGCAAGCGTATGACCTCGTTTGCCTCGGTGTTTGTAACCCCGCTCGTTGACGACTCGATAGACGTAAACATCAGTCCTGCAAACATTTCGTGGGACACCTTCCGTTCGTCGGGCGCCGGCGGGCAGAACGTCAACAAGGTGGAATCGGGCGTCCGCCTGCGCTATCAGTACAAAGACCCCTACACGGGCGAAGAGGAGGAAATCCTGATCGAAAATACCGAGACGCGCGACCAGCCCAAAAACCGCGAAAACGCTATGCGTCAGCTGCGTTCTATCCTCTACGACAAGGAGATGCAGCACCGTCTGGCAGAAAAAGCCAAGGTCGAAGCGGGCAAGAAAAAGATCGAATGGGGGTCGCAGATACGCAGTTATGTGTTCGACGACCGCCGCGTCAAAGACCATCGCACCAACTACCAGACTTCGGATGTCAACGGGGTGATGGACGGCAAGATAGACGACTTCATCAAGGCTTACCTGATGGAATTTGCGGGAAAAGACGCCGAATAATTGAACATTTTTATTCATTTATTAACATTAGCGCCATATATTTTAACATTTGACCGATGATAATGTCAAAAATTTTTACTAATTTTGAGCCGATTTTTTTATTTTTTTCGGAAAGGCGGAAAATCGTGTGGTTTAGGTACTTACATTTTTTAATTCAGTAATAAAATGGATAATTTAGATGAGGTTTTGGTTTTGATGGCGGTAGGGATGACGACGGTGTTTCTAATCCTGTTGATAGTGATCGGACTTGGCAAGTTGTTGATTTTGATAGTCAACCGCTACATTCCCGAAGCTGTTGGCGTGTCATCGCCGTCGCCGTTAGTATCGCAAAAGCCATCCGACATTCCTTCGCAGGTGGTCGCGGCGATAGTTGCGGCAGTCAGCATTGCAACCGACGGAAAAGGCAAAGTCAAATCAATTAAAAGTAACACAGATAAGTAATAATTAAATAGATAGCTTCACAATGAGTCACGAGGTAAAATTTTGTTTGGTATTCAGGGATATGTGGCAGTCAGCCGGAAAATATGTCCCTCGCGTTGACCAGTTGGTACAGGTCGCTCCTGCCATAATTGATATGGGCTGTTTTGCCCGTGTAGAGACGAATGGCGGTGGTTTTGAGCAAGTTAATTTGTTGTTCGGCGAAAATCCCAATAAAGCGGTACGCGCCTGGACAAAGCCGTTTCACGATGCCGGCATACAGACGCAGATGCTCGACCGTGCGCTTAACGGACTGAGAATGAGTCCCGTTCCTGCCGATGTACGCAAGTTGTTCTACAAGGTAAAAAAAGTTCAGGGAACGGATATCACCCGCACATTCTGCGGGCTGAACGATGTCAGAAATATCATCCCGTCAATCACTTACGCTAAAGATGCCGGTATGATTTCGCAATGCGCCCTGTCGATAACACATTCGCCCATTCATACCGTTGAATATTATACTAATATGGCTGTCGAGCTGATAAAAGCCGGAGCTAACGAGATATGTATCAAGGATATGGCAGGCATCGGACGTCCGTATTCGCTCGGACAGATTGTCGCCAACATCAAAAAGAAATATCCCGACATTCCCATTCAGTATCACAGTCATGCGGGTCCGGGCTTCAGCGTTGCATCGATACTTGAAGTCTGTCAGGCAGGTTGCGATTATATCGACGTGGGAATGGAACCGCTCTCGTGGGGCACCGGGCATGCCGACCTGCTGACCGTACAGGCTATGTTGAAAGATGCCGGCTTCAAGGTGCCGGAAGTCAACATGGAAGCATATATGCGGGTACGCACTCTCGTTCAGGAGTTTATGGACGATTTTCTCGGTCTCTACATCAGTCCGCGCAACCGCCTGATGAACTCGTTGCTTATCGCTCCGGGGCTTCCCGGCGGTATGATGGGCAGTTTGATGGCAGACCTTGAGACCAATCTCGAATCCATCAATAAGAACCGCAAGAAGAAAGGCGAAAAGGATATGTCGCAGGACGAGCTGCTGATCAAGCTGTTCGACGAGGTGGCATACGTCTGGCCCCGCGTCGGCTATCCGCCGCTCGTTACACCTTTCAGTCAGTATGTCAAGAACTTAGCGCTTATGAACGTAACTCAGATGCTCAAAGGCAAGGAGCGCTGGAGCATCATCGCCGACGATATTTGGGATATGCTGCTCGGCAAAGCCGGACGTCTGCCCGGCAAGTTGGCGCCCGAACTGATTGAGAAGGCTCAGGAAGAAAACCGCGTCTTCTTCGAGGGCAATCCGCAAGACAACTATCCCGATGCGCTGGATAAATATCGCGCCCTGATGAAGGAAAAGCATTGGGACACAGGCGAAAACGACGAAGAGCTGTTTGAATATGCCATGCATCCGGCGCAGTATGAAGCATATCGTTCCGGCAAAGCCAAAGCCGATTTCACGGCTGACGTCGCCAAGCGCATCGAAGAGAAAAATGCGGCTAACAATCTGCCACAAAAGCCTCAATCACTGTCGGTTGACGTTGATGGCAAACTCTACAAAGTCGTGGTTTCGTTTGGTAACTCGACCGTAACGGACGAGCCGAAAGAGAAAGAAGAGGAAAAGAAAGTCGAAAGTGCGCCGATTGTGGCAGGCGAGGGTGAACCGCTGCTTGCACCGCTCGAAGGCAAGTTTTTCCTTGTCAAGAACGCATCGGATACGCCTGTAAAAGAGGGCGATACGGTAGTCAAAGGTCAAACCGTATGCTATATCGAGGCGATGAAAGTTTACAATGCCGTAGCTGCCGAAAAAGACGGCGTCATTACGCAAATATGTCTGAAACAGGGCGATTCCGTCGAGGAAGATAAACCACTGATGATGATTAAATAAGGACGCGGGAATGAACGAGATATTTCAAAACCTGTACAGTATGACGGCTTTCAGCAATATCATTGCCGAGCCGCAGATATTAATAATGTACGCGCTGGCGTTCACGCTGCTCTACCTCGGCATAGTGAAGGAATATGAGCCTTTGTTGCTGATTCCCATAGCGTTTGGCGTGCTGATAGCCAATTTCCCCGGTGGCGATATGGGCGTGATACAAGCCGATGAGCACGGGATGGTGATGGTGAACGGTATCGAAAAAAACATCTGGGATATGCCGTTGCACGACATTGCCCACGAGCTGGGGCTGATGAATTTCATCTATTATATGCTGATTAAGACGGGCTTCCTGCCGCCAATCATCTTTATGGGCGTCGGGGCGCTGACCGATTTCGGTCCGATGTTGCGCAACCTGAGGCTGTCCATCTTTGGCGCTGCCGCCCAGTTGGGCATCTTCACGGTGCTGATAGCTGCTGTCCTGATGGGCTTCACGCCGAAAGAAGCGGCTTCGCTTGGCATTATCGGGGGCGCCGACGGTCCGACAGCTATCTTCACGACGATAAAATTAGCGCCACATCTGCTGGGAGCTATCGCCATCGCTGCATATTCGTATATGGCGCTTGTGCCTGTAATTATTCCGCTCGTTACCAAGCTGTTATGCACAAAACGAGAATTAAGCATCAATATGAAGGAAGAAGAGCGTAAAGCGGGCGGAGCTGTGGAAATCAAGAATTTGCGAGCGCTGAAGATCATTTTCCCGATAGCTGTAACTACGATTGTAGCTCTGTTTGTACCGACGGCAGTGCCGCTTGTCGGGATGTTGATGTTCGGCAATCTTGTAAAGGAAATCGGCTCAAACACATCGCGCCTGCTTGATGCGGCAGCCAACAGCATAATGAACGCCGCCACTATCTTCCTCGGACTGTCGGTCGGCGCCACAATGACTGCCGAAGCATTCCTTAATTTTCAGACAATTGGCATTGTGATAGGCGGATTTCTTGCCTTTGCGCTGTCGATTTCGGGCGGTATCCTGTTTGTGAAACTCGTAAACCTGTTTTCTACGCAGAAAATCAATCCGTTAGTTGGCGCAACGGGCTTAAGCGCCGTGCCGATGGCTTCGCGCGTCGCCAACGAAATAGCCCTGAAGTACGACCCCAAAAATCATGTGCTTCAGTATTGTATGTCGAGCAACATCTCCGGCGTAATCGGTTCTGCCGTAGCTGCAGGAGTACTTATTTCTTTCTTGGGATGAAACGCAAGAAACAGTTCAGCCTGCTGTTTGCCGTCGTTTTGGCATTTGGGATTTGCACTGCCGACGCCGACCCAAGCTACTGTTTTCGTATCTATCTGAAAGACAAAGGAGTAACAGATGCATCGCTTGCCGACCCTTCGCAATTTCTTTCCGCCGAAGCTATAGCGCGACGCGAAAAGAGGCTGACCGACATCACATTAACCGACGTCCCGATAGCTGCCTCGCAAATCGCCGCCATAGCAGCTGAAAATGTACGCATAGTTACGCAAAGCAAATGGATGGGAACGGTTGTTGTTGAAAGCTCTGACAGTCTGATATTCAATAGATTAAAAGCGCTACCGACAGTTGATTCCGTGTTGCTTGTCTGGCGCGGCGAAGACAGGCTGAAAAGCCGCAACTGCACCGAAAACACTGTGCAGCTGACACCTTCTTCCGAAAAAATGTCCGACGACTACGGATACAGCCGCGAACAAATCGAGATGCTTAACGGCATCAGGCTGCACGACCTCGGCAAGCGCGGACAGGGAATGAGGATAGCCGTTATCGACGCGGGATTTCTGAATGTCAATAAGATAGCAGCTTTTTCATCGTTAAATCTTATCGGGACGCACAATGTTGTCTTTCCCGACGGCGACGTTTATTGCGACGACGAGCACGGCACCAAAGTGCTGTCGTGCCTTGCCGCCAATCTGCCTGGACTGATGGTCGGGACGGCGCCCGAAGCCTCGTATCTGCTTATCAAAAGCGAAGACCCGCGAGCCGAATATCCTATTGAGGAAGATTTCTGGGCTGCCGCGCTCGAATATGCTGACAGTGTGGGGGTTGACATCGTCAGCTCGTCGCTCGGATATAGCAAATTCGACCTCATCGACACCATTTACCGCACTGCCGACCTCGACGGCAAGACGGCGTTTATCTCGCAAGTGGCTGATATTGCCGAAGAAAAAGGTATGCTGCTCTTTGTCAGCGCCGGAAACGAGGGCAACCAGACTTGGCAAAAGATAACATTTCCTGCCGATGCAGCTGATATACTGACAGTTGGCTCTATAAACGGGCAGGGTGAACATTCGTCGTTCAGCTCAACCGGATTTACTGCCGATTTGCGCGTAAAGCCTGATATTGTGGCGCTTGGGAGCTATACTACTGTGATTGACTCTTCGGGAAATATCGCACATTCTAACGGCACCTCGTTTGCCACGCCGATAGCTGCCGGACTTGGGGCTTGCCTCTGGCAGGCTTGTTCGTGGCTTAACAACAAGGAAATCATCCAGTTAATCCGATCTACTGCTTCACAGGCTGATCGTCCTGACGTGGAGCAGGGCTATGGTGTTCCCGATTTTTACAAAGCCTACCAGAAAGAACTCAATGGACCTGTTCAATGACATATCCGAAAAAGATAATCCGCTATCATTAAGCGACTTAAACAGTCGAGTTGAGATGGCTATTCACGCTTCGTTTCCGGAGACCTGCTGGGTACGGGCTGAAACGAGCGATGTCCGCGTTAACGCTTCATCCGGACATTGCTATTTGGAATTTATTGAAAAAGACGAACTTACGGGTCAGTTCACAGCCAAGGCGCGAGGTTCGATCTGGGCGCGGACATTCAAACGACTGCAACCTTATTTTGAAGACATCACGGGTCAAGAGTTTAAATCCGGACTTAAAGTGCTCGTGAACGTAACGGTAGAATTTCATCGCGTCTATGGATACAGCCTCACAATCAACGACATAGAACCATCTTACACGCTTGGCGACATAATTAAAAAGCGTCTCGAAACGATCAACCGGCTTAAGGCAGACGGCGTTTATGATATGAACCGTGAGTTGCCATTTCCCGACCTGCCACAGCGGATTGCCGTAATCACTTCGCCTACGGCAGCCGGTTACGAAGACTTCGTTAATCAGCTGATAAATAACGCTTTTAGCTATCAATTCTATATCAAACTGTTTCCTGCCGTAATGCAGGGCGACAAGACGGAAGAGTCTGTCATCGAGGCGCTTGGCAATGTCAGTCGCTATACGGAAATGTTTGACGTCGTTGTGATTATCCGCGGCGGCGGCTCGGCATCGGAACTTAACTGCTTCGATTCGTATCCTTTAGCATCGCATTGCGCGCAGTTTCCGCTGCCGATAATAACCGGAATAGGGCATGAGCGCGACGACACTATCGTCGATATGGTGGCTAATACTCGGATGAAAACGCCAACCGCCGTCGCCGCTTTCCTGATAGAAAAAATGCACGAGCAGGCAGGAGAATTGGTTGATATTCAGGAATATATTTGCGAGAGAACAGCCGGATTACTGACTGTTTACGACACTCAACTGCGACTGCTCGCCGCCCGTTTCCCTTCGATGGTAACGCAATTGCTCGAACGCCGTAAAACGCAACTTATCACGCTCAGCAACCAGCTATCAGCCGCCCATCTGCTGATCGCCAAACAGGATAAAGAACTCGAACTGACAGCTCAATTCCTGAAAATGGCATCGCCCGAATACATCCTGCAACGCGGTTATTCGCTGACTGTCAGAAATGGACAAATCATAAAACGCGCGGCAGAACTGTCGGCGGGCGACGAAATCGCAATTCGCTATTCTGACGGCGAGCGGGCAGCTGTCATCAAATGAACAAGAATGAGAATAAATGTCCGTTTTTTTCGGAAAAAATAAGTAAATTTGTAGCAAGAAACGATTAGCATCAATCAGAATAATGGAAAAGCAAGAATCTTATAATGAGTCGATTACAAAGCTGCGCGAGATAGTAGCCGACATTGAACAAGGCGAACTCGACGTCGATATCCTTTCGGAAAAGGTCAAGGAAGCCAGCCGCCTGATAAAAGTTTGCAAGGACAAGCTGTTCAAGGCAGACGAAGAAGTAAAAAAAATACTGGAGGAACTGCAATGACGCGCGGCGTAATCATAGTCGCAGGCGGACGCGGCGTGCGTATGGGCGGCGATTTGCCGAAGCAGTTTATCCCCGTCTGCGGCAAGCCCGTTCTGATGCACACCATCGAGACGTTCAACCGCTGGGATGCGCAGGCTAAACTCGTCGTCGTATTGCCTGAGGCGCATCGCGAGTACTGGGATATGCTGTGCCGCGAGCTGGATTGCCGGATTGCGCATCAGGTCGTCGCCGGTGGTGAGACGCGCTTTCATTCCGTACGCAACGGCTTGCGGCAGATGACTGACTGTGAGATTATTGGCGTTCACGACGGTGTACGTCCGTTTGTTTCTGCCGAAGTCGTCGAGGCTTGTTTTGATATGGCGGAGAGGCGCGGGGCGGTGGCGCCCGTCGTTCCGGTGGAGGAATCTATCCGTTTTTGCGACGGAAGGGGCAACCACGCCGTTAATCGCGCCGACTACTGCATCGTTCAGACGCCTCAGGTCTTTCGCGCCGAAATCCTGCTTGACGCCTACAACCGCCCTTACACACCCGACTTTACCGACGACGCATCGGTAGTCGAAGCGTCGGGCATAACGGTCAGCCTTGTAGAAAGCAATCGCGAAAATATCAAGATCACTTCGCCGGCAGACCTCGCTGTAGCCGAATACTTAATCGCCAGCAAACGAGACAATTCCTAATCCCGCTTACGAACATAATCCTGCAGAGCGGCGACATACTCGTTAAACGCCTCTACTCCAATCGGCGTAATCCGGCAAATCGTTTCTGACTTTAACATTTAAACCCTGCATTTTTAACATTTGTTCACATTGCGATTTTAGCATATAAATTTTTTTTGCAATTAAAGCATCATATTTGCGGGAAAATGATTACCTTTGCCGAACTTTTGAGAATTGTAACTGAATGTTTAACTTATTAACTTAAAAACGAGAGTATTAACTTTAATGGAAGATTTTAAAAACGTTGTACCCGTAGAGGATTTCAATTGGGATTCATTTGAAAAGGGGGACACGTATGACGAACAAAACAAGGAAGAGCTTGTAAAAACTTATGACGAGACCTTGAGCACTATGCGCGATAAGGAAGTTGTGATTGGAAAAGTTACGGCTTTGAACAAACGCGAAGTGGTGGTCAATATTGGTTTCAAATCCGACGGCGTCGTGCCGATGTCGGAATTTAGATATAATCCTGACCTTAAAATTGGCGACGAGGTTGAGGTTTATATTGAAAATCAGGAAGATAAAAAGGGACAACTTATCCTTTCACATAAGAAAGCGCGCGCAGCCCGTTCGTGGGACCGCGTAACCGAAGCGCTCGAAACAGACGAAATCATCAAGGGCTTCGTCAAATGTCGCACTAAGGGCGGTATGATTGTCGATGTATTCGGCATCGAGGCTTTCCTGCCCGGCTCGCAGATCGACGTCAAGCCCATTCGCGACTACGACGTCTTTGTCGGTAAAACGATGGAATTTAAGATTGTAAAGATCAACAACGACTTCAAGAACGTTGTCGTATCGCACAAGGCGCTAATCGAAGCCGAACTCGAACTGCAAAAGAAAGAAATCATCTCGCGCCTCGAAAAAGGTCAGGTGCTGGAAGGAACTGTCAAGAACATAACATCTTACGGCGTATTCATCGACCTTGGCGGCGTGGATGGACTTATCCATATCACCGATTTGTCGTGGGGTCGCGTTTCGCATCCCGAAGAGATAGTTCATCTCGACGAGAAAGTCAATGTCGTTATATTAGATTTCGACGACGAGAAACGCCGCATAGCGCTGGGTCTGAAGCAGTTGACCCCGCACCCGTGGGATGCTTTGGCGAAAGACCTCAAAGTGGGCGACATCGTTAAAGGCAAAGTCGTCGTTATGGCTGATTACGGTGCATTTATCGAAATCGAGCCGGGCGTCGAAGGACTGATACACGTCTCGGAAATGAGCTGGACACAGCATCTCCGCAGCGCTCAGGACTTTATGAAAGTTGGCGACGACGTAGAAGCCGTAATCCTGACATTAGACCGCGACGAGCGCAAGATGTCGCTGGGTATCAAGCAATTGAAAGAAGATCCGTGGGTACATATCGAGGATCGTTTCCCGATTGGCTCGCGCCATACTGCCAAAGTGCGTAACTTCACCAACTTCGGCGTCTTTGTCGAGCTTGAGGAAGGCGTTGACGGACTGATACATATCTCCGACCTCTCGTGGACGAAGAAAATCAAGCATCCGAGCGAATTTACGCACATCGGCGCCGATATTGAAGTACAGGTGCTCGAAATCGACAAGGACAACCGTCGTTTGAGTCTGGGACACAAACAGTTGGAAGACAATCCATGGGATGTATTCGAGACGCTGTTCAACGTCGGCTCTATCCACGAAGGCAAAATCATCGACCTGATGGACAAGGGCGCTGTGGTGTCTCTGCCCTACGGAGTTGAAGGCTTTGCTACGCCGAAACATCTTGTAAAAGAGGACGGTACGACAGCGGCTCTCAACGAAACGCTGCCTTTCAAGGTCATCGAATTTAATAAGGAAGCAAAACGTATTATCCTGTCTCACAGCCGAGTGTTTGAAGACGAACAGAAACCGGCGAAGAGTACGGAAAAGAAATCATCGAAAACGTCAAAGAAAGATGACAGCATCGCAACGTCGGCTGTTGAAAAAACGACCCTTGGCGATATCGAGGAACTTGCAGCCCTGAAAGAGAAGATGACGGAAGAGCAGAAACCGAAAGCTCCGGCAAAACCTAAAGCTAAAAAAGCTGCGGCGCCTGCAAAGGAGGAGACGGAAAAGCCTGCTGAAGAAGCCGTTAAAGCAAGCGAAGAAGAAACATCTGAATCACAAAAATAATTCTTACACCGCATAAATAACTTCTTCTTGTATTATTAATTTGTTTAATTTTTTCATATTAAAGCGGAGTAGTCGTGTTGACTCTTCCGCTTTTTTTTTGCATAGAAATCAAGATGTTAAGTTATTTGCTTTGGATGGTCAGCGCGGCTTTCTGCAGTCCTTTTGCTGAGGCTTCAAACCGTATATCCCCTGCTTTTTCGGCTGACTGAACGATGGCGACAAGCTGTCCTTTGAAAACGCTCATCTTCGGCAGGTGGAACTGTTCCGTATTTGTAGCGTCGCCGTTAGCCGCAGCGCGGTAGCTGCCTGCACCCGACACCTTGAAACTGATGCTGTTGTCGGCATCCGGACAGAGATTGCCGTCTTTATCGACGACCCTGACGGTGATGAACGACAGGTCTTTACCGTTGGCGTCCAAGACGTTGCGGTCGGTTGACAATTCCAAATGATGCGGTTTACCGGCTGTGCGCACTTCTTTTTCCGCAACAGCTTTGCCGTCTTTATCATACGCCACTACCTTTATCACGCCCGGCTCATATTTCGCATCGAGCCACATCAGGCGATAACGACGCTGGCGCGAAAGATTATCCTGCGCCTCCTTATTGTCGGTCGCCGCCGCCGTCATACTCTCGTCTTTCGTCATCCGCCCCTGACTTTTGCCGTTGATAAACAGCTCGGCAGAGGGATAATTGGTGTAAACGAACACCGGCGTAACCTGCCCTTCACGCCCGTGCCAGGTCCAGTGTGGCAGGATATGCAACGTCTCTTCATCGGGATTCCAATGGCTGCGGTAGAGATAAAAACGGTCTTTAGGGATACCTGCAAGGTCGATTATCCCAAACATCGAGCTGTGGTTGGGCCAACGGCTATAATAAGGCGTCGGCTCGCCGAGATAATCAAATCCCGTCCACACAAACTCGCCGATACACCACGGATAATCATCGTGTTGTACAAAATCATCGTCCGGCAGATTCGACCAGCCCGGCTCTTCCATATCGTAGCTGTTGCACTGCCCGTCGTCGTGCATCGGGCGCGTAGTGCGTTGAACGGGGAAGTAATACACTCCACGGGAGCTGATTGTCGAAGCCGTTTCGCTGCCCATTACTATCCTCTGTGCCAGCTCTTTATACGCCTGCTGATAGAATTGCAGGCGATAGTTGAAGCCCACCACATCCATTGTCGAGGCGAAATGGCTCTTCATCGCAGCTTCAGCGCGGTCGATACCCATAGTTACCTTGCGTGTCGGATCTTCGCGATGGCAAATATCCTGCAGGAAACGCGCCGTGCGGACGCCTTCCGCATTTTCCTGCCCGGGCACCTCGTTACCGATGCTCCACATTACGACAGACGCATTGTTGCGATAATTGTGAATCATATTAACAAGGTCTTTTTCAGCCCATTCGGCGAAGTATTTGTTGTATCCGTTACGCATTTTCGGGAATTGCCATTCGTCGAACGACTCAACCATCATCATGAATCCCATCTCGTCGCACAACTCGACAAGCTCCGGTGCAGGCATATTGTGCGAAGTGCGTATCGCATTGCAACCCATATCTTTAAGTATAGTCAACTGCCGACGTAAAGCGCTGACATTAACAGCCGCGCCGAGCGGACCAAGGTCGTGATGATTGCATACGCCACGAAACTTTATCGTTTTGCCGTTCAGGAACATACCTTTGTCGGGAATGATTTCGAGCGTACGGATGCCAAAGCGCGTCGAATACTCGTCTTTCAGCGTTCCTCCGACGTAAAGTTTTGATACGGCGGTATATAACGACGGGGTTTCGGGCGACCACAAAGCGGGTTGCTCAACCGTCATTGTCTGGTCGAAAGTGTTGTCGTCGAACCGTCCGAGCGTTGATTCCGTGCGACTTACGACCTTTTTACCCGCATCCTGAATCTCCGTAACCAAGCGCAGGTCTGACGGCATAGCGCCTGTGTATTCGACTTTGGTTTTCAGGTTTACTTTGGCATAATCGCTTCGTACTGTGGGAGTTATCAGATACGTTCCCCAGACCGGAATATGCACATCGTCGGTTATGATGATATGCACGTTGCGGTACAAGCCTGCGCCCGGATACCAACGCGCCGACTCGGGATAGTTTTCGAGCCTGACAGCCAGAACATTGCCCGTAGCTTTCAGATACGGAGTGATGTCGAAATGGAAACTGTTGTAGCCATAAGCCCAATGACCGACCTCCGTGCCGTTCAGATAAACGCGGGCGTTGCTCATCGCGCCGTCGAACAGGATGGACGCTTTCTTTCCCGCACCAAACGCCGAGGCGTCGAAATGCAACCTGTACCAGCCGACACCGACAAACGGCAAACCGCCCGTACGCCCCGACTTCATCGAAGCCTTGGTCTCACCATCCTGCGTGATTGCAACCATCTGAGCATCAGCTTCGCCATCGAACGGACCGTAAATAGCCCAGTCGTGAGGCACCGTAACCGACTGCCATTTTGCGTCGTCAAAAGCCGTCTGTACAGCTTCAGGAACATCGCCTTTGGTGAATTTCCAGTTTTTCTCAAGTGTGAACGAAGTCCGTGTTTGCGCCATAGTTGCCAACGCGCAGAAGCAGACCGTAAATAAGCATAAAATTGTCTTTTTCATTGTTTTATCGTTTTTTGTATTTATCGTATTTCCCATTAATTATGACGTCTTTAACCGCTTCGAGATAGCCGAAACCGTTCTTCATATCGGGCAACAGATAGCTGCCTTCGACCCACTCGTTCCACGCATTGATGGTAATCAGGCGGGGTTGTTCGGGATGGCTGTCGGCATATTCTTTTGCTTTCTGCAACAGCAGGGCAAAACTTTCGGGTGTATTATTATAATGTACGACGTCGTGAACGCCCTTAGCCGGAAAGCGCGGCGTGTCGTCCCATCCTATTGATACACACGGAAATAGAGGCACGTCAAGAATAGCATCCATCTGCTCGCGTATCGCTCTCGAATTGGCGCCGTAAACAAGATAATCCTCGCTGATCCCACCCATATTATACATTGCTACACTGTTGAACCCCATAGCATTAACATTTTCGGCAAATCGTTGGGCACTCTCAGCCGACATCAGCGAGCCGCCGCCCTGATTCCACTGGATATGAAGCCCCGGAAATCCGGCTTTCTGCACCTCCTCGCGAAAATAATCAAGCGCTTTGCGTGTCTCGTCAAGGCTACCGCCGAAGCTCTCTTTCAGTTTGTCGATGCTGAAGATCGAAAACACCGGTTCGCCATTGATTTTGAAATAGTTTGGCTGCTTAAAATATTGCTGTATAACGCGCTCGACGATTATTTTATAGTTTTCCCAATCGACTTTCGAGTTCCAAAGAATGTCTTCGCGGTCTTTATAGCGGTGCACATTCCAGTAATTATATTTCACGTCGTGGTTTGCCCACATAATATAAAACTGCATTTTGCTGTTGTTCGACGCCTTGAGGAAGCCGTCGTTGAGAGCGCTTTCGAGGTAGGGACCGTTCTCGTACCAGTACCAGTCGTACACGAACACGTTCACGCCATGGTCGGTCGCCACGTCAATCCACCGTTCAACCACTTTCGGGTCATTGTCCAATTCGTAGCCCCAAAACGGCTGACGCGGCTGATAATGCCCTTCAAAACGGGGATTGCCCTTTTTTATCACTTCCCATTCGCCTATGCCTTCGTCCCATAGCATCTTATGTCCAAGAGGATCGTCGTGGCACGAGGGCCAGATATACGCAGCTACATAATACTGATTATCTGCATATTCGTCCAAATAAACAACTTCGGTTTTCTGTACTTTAGCGCAAGAAAAACAGAAGCACAAAGCCAACGCCATCAAATTCAACCAAATATTTTTCATCATATTATATTTTAATTCTCAATTCTTAATTCTCAATTCTCAATTAATTAAGTTCCCCAAGTTTCCCGATCCAGATTTCGATAATGAATAGCTTCGGCAAGATGGTTAGAGCGGATATCGGGGGCGCCTTCGAGGTCGGCAATCGTTCGCGACACCTTCAAAATTCTGTCGTAAGCCCTGGCTGACAGGCTCAACTGCAACATTGCGTTTTTCAGCATTTGCAATCCAGCCTCATCTGGAACGGCATATTTGTGCAGTTGCTTCGACGACATCTGCGCGTTACAATGCGTACCTTCGTCATTTTCAAAGCGTTTGTTCTGTATCTCGCGGGCGTGGATGACCCTTTCGCGGATAGCTGCACTTGGCTCGGCAGGGCGCTGTTCCGAAATTTTCTCAAACGGGACGGGGACGATTTCTATCTGAATATCAATGCGATCCAACAACGGACCTGATATGCGATTCATATATTTCTGCACGCTGCCCGGAACGCAAAGACACTGACGGTCAGGATGATTGTAATAGCCGCAGGGACAGGGATTCATCGAGGCGACGAGCATAAAACTTGCCGGATAATCGACTGCAAACCGCGCCCGCGAGATGCCTATCCGTCTGTCTTCGAGCGGCTGACGCAGCACTTCGAGCACGCTGCGATTGAACTCCGGCAGCTCATCGAGAAACAGCACCCCGTTGTGCGCAAGGCTTATTTCGCCGGGTTGCGGAAAGGCGCCACCGCCAACCATCGCCACGTCCGAGATCGTGTGATGAGGCGAACGAAACGGACGCTGAGCCAGCAAGGATGTGTTGCGGTCAACTTTTCCGGCTACGGAATGGATTTTTGTCGTTTCGAGAGCTTCCTGCAGAGTAAACGGCGGGAGTATGGATGGTAAACGCTTAGCCATCATTGACTTACCGCTACCCGGAGGACCTATCATTATCAGGTTGTGCCCGCCGGCAGCCGCCACTTCGAGAGCGCGTTTAACATTTTCCTGCCCGCGCACTTCCGAAAAGTCGAAATCGAACATCTGCTGACGTGCGTAAAACTCTTCACGCGTATTGACGACCGTCTTTTCCAGTTCGCCCTTGCCGCTGAAAAAATCTATCACTTCCTTGATATTTTCGGCTCCATAAACGTCGATATTATTGACTACAGCGGCTTCGCGGACATTCTGTTTCGGCACAATCAAACCTTCAAACCCGTCTTCGCGAGCCTTGATAGCTATTGGCAGGGCGCCTTTGACAGCTTGCAGGCTGCCGTCGAGCGACAACTCCCCCATCAGCATTATTTTTTCCAATTTCGAGGGGGCATCGGCGCCTAACTCATTGGCTGCCGCGAGGATACCTATCGCTAAAGGCAAATCATACGCCGAGCCTTCCTTGCGAATATCGGCAGGCGCCATATTGACGACAATGCGGTTGCGGGGAAAATTCAGCCCGTTGACCTGCAGGGCAGAAATTATCCGCTCGTGGCTCTCGCGCACAGCTATATCCGGCAGTCCTACAAGGAAGAACTGGATACCTTTCGTGCAGCTGACTTCTATGGTTATCAGCGTTGCCGAAATGCCTTGAACGGCAGCAGCATACGTCTTTACCAGCATAATATTTTATTCTTTTGCGGGAAGCAATTCGCCGAGTTTCTGCCTCAGCTCTATCCCGTTATCTGTTTTCAAAACTATCTTCCCCTCTTTGTCGATCAGATAGCACAGGGGAATGGAACCAACATTGTATGTATCAATCATTTCTATCGTCTGACCGGCTGAATCGGTAACGACATTCCAGCGGATAGGGTCGGCGCTGACGGCGCTGCGGATTTCCGCCGAGTTCTCGTCGAGACAGAACAGCAGCACATTGACCGAATCGCGAGGAAAAACATTCACCGTCTCGTCGAGAAACAAATCCTTCGTATGGCACAAATCGCCCCACATCGAGACGAATGCCAGAATAGTGTAACGACGACTTAAAGAGCTTGTGTTATAAGTCTTTCCGAAAATATCGCGGACAGTAAAGTCGGGCGCCTGCGCTCCCGTTTCAGTCTTTTTAGCCTTCTCGACAAACGATTTCATCTCGCGGACAACAAAAAAGTCGCTCAAGCGGGGATCGAGCACAGAAAGCAGTGTATCAGTCAGTTGCAGGCTTTCCGTATCGGAAAAATATTTCTTCAGTATGACAGCCGAGCCTCGTTTGTCGGGATGTTTGCGGATAAACTGTTCGGCGCGGCGGCGTAATTCGTTTCCGAGGTTAAACAGTCGTTGCTCATCGCCGTTGCTAAACGTCCGTTCATCGTTGCGCATAGCAAATTCGGCGCTTTCTTTCAGCAGCGTAGCGGCATCGTGGCTAAACTGTGTCAGCGTCTCGTTTATCTCGCCCCCGCGTATTTCGGCAAGTTCGGGATAGCGGGCGTCGCCTGTAACGCTCATTTTGGCGTATGGCTCAAGCCAAACCGTAATCCAGCTCGAATAGTCATTGTAGTAGAGCGTCATCGAGTTGAAACCTTCGGACTGTTGATTGAGCGTAAATTCGCCCTGACCGCTGTATGCCAAAGTATCGATTATCTTCATATCCGACGCCTCAAAAACGGCATAAACGGTCTGTTCGGGCAAATTGCTGAGGTTCACCTTTACCCTGTAAGCCATTCTGTCGCCGCACGAAACAAGCAATGCAACGATCAAAGCCGGAAAAATAATATTCTTTAACATCAGGATTTAACCGATTTTTCAGGCGGTAAAGATATATAAAAAAATTAAAATAAATTTATTTTTGTAATAAAATTTGCAGGCGGTCGGTCGCAAATGAAAAACGCGGAACCTCACGGTCCCGCGTTTAACAAGTTCTAATTTAAACAATTACAGAATATGTATGATTACTAAATTAGTTATAATTTCGGTCCGGCGGCGACGAGCGATTTGCCGAGGTCGTTGCCGGTGAATTTGTCGAAGTTCTTGATAAACCGTCCTGCGAGGTCTTTTGCCTTTTCTTCCCACTGTGCAGGCGAGGCGTAGGTGTCGCGCGGGTCGAGGATTTTCGGGTCAACGCCCGGCAGCGCTGTCGGTACAACGAAGTTGAAGTACGGGATGGTTTTCGTCGGGGCTTTGTCGATCGAGCCGTCGAGGATGGCGTCGATGATGCCGCGCGTATCTTTGATTGAGATACGTTTGCCCGAGCCGTTCCAGCCTGTGTTCACGAGATATGCCGTTGCGCCTGAGATTTTCATTTTCTTTACCAGCTCTTCGCCGTATTTCGTCGGGTGGAGCGACAGGAATGCTGCGCCGAAGCAAGCCGAGAAGGTGGGCGTAGGCTCGGTGATACCGCGTTCCGTACCTGCCAATTTTGCCGTGAAGCCCGACAGGAAGTAATACTGCGTCTGTTCAGGTGTCAGGATGGATACGGGAGGCAGCACGCCGAATGCGTCAGCCGAAAGGAAGATGACTTTCTTGGCGTGGTCGCCTTTCGATACCGGCTTAACGATGTTCACGATATGGTTTATCGGGTACGACACGCGCGTATTTTCGGTTACGCTCTTGTCTGAGAAATCAATTTTGCCGTCTTTGTCAACGGTTACGTTTTCGAGCAGTGCATCGCGGCGGATAGCGTTGTAGATGTCAGGCTCAGCTTCTTTCGAGAGGTTGATGACCTTGGCATAGCAGCCGCCTTCAAAGTTGAACACGCCGTCGTTGTCCCAGCCGTGCTCGTCGTCGCCGATGAGGAGGCGTTTCGGGTCGGTCGAGAGCGTTGTCTTGCCTGTGCCCGACAGTCCGAAGAACACAGCCGTTTCTTTGCCCTGCAAGTTGGTGTTGGCGGAGCAGTGCATCGACGCCATTCCCTGCAACGGCAGCAGATAGTTCATATACGAGAACATACCTTTCTTCATTTCGCCGCCGTACCATGTGTTCAGGATGACCTGTATTTTCTCGGTCAGGTTGAAGACGACAGCCGTTTCCGAGTTGAGACCCAGCTCTTTGTAGTTCTCGACCTTGGCTTTCGATGCGTTCATCACCACGAAATCGGGTTCGCCGAAGTTTGCCAGCTCGGCAGCCGACGGGCGGATAAACATATTGGTAACGAAATGCGCCTGCCATGCCACTTCCATGATGAAGCGGATTTTGAGCCGCGAGTTCTCGTTTGCGCCGCAAAAAGCATCGACAACATACAGTTTCTTGTCCGATAACTCTTTGGTAGCTATTGCTTTGAGGGCTTTCCACGCCTCAGTGGTTACGGGTTTATTGTCGTTCTTGTATGCGTCCGATGTCCACCAGATAGTGTCTTTGGTTGTGTCATCGTAAACAAAAAATTTGTCTTTCGGCGAGCGACCTGTGTAAACGCCCGTCATCACATTAACTGCATCGAGTTCAGTCAGTTGGCCTTTTTCAAAGCCTTCAAGACCCGGTTTCATCTCTTCTGCAAACAATACTTCATACGAAGGATTGTGAACGATTTCAGTTACGCCTGAAATTCCGTACTTACTTAAATCCAATTTTGCCATTTTATTAAAAATTAATCGTTTATAATATTTTTATTTATACTCTTCAGCGGTTTTTGACCTATTAAAAATAACCTTCGCTTTCGCGATACAAAATTACAGCTTTTTTTTGAAAAAATGACGTATTTACGGTTTTTTTTCAGGATTTGACTTGTTTTAATAAAAAACCCGGTATCCTCGCGGACTCCGGGTTTAATTTCGTGTAAAAAAAATCAAAATTTGTTCTTCTATTTACTTGATGACAATTTTGTAACTTGCGCCGTCGCCTGTCTTGACGATATAAAATCCTGCGGGCAGCGGTGTCGATACTGTTTCGCCTTTCAGGACGGGTATGGTCATCACTTTCAAGCCTGTTTCGGCATAGACTGTCGCTATGCCGCTTGTTGCAGATCCGACATACAGACGCCGTCCGTCAGCCCAGACCTTGCCGTTCTCGACAGCTTCGTCCGCCGTGGTGAACGTTATCTGCACATCGACAGGCTCCTGTATCTCGTAAATCGTTATCGTATAGGATCCGTCGCGCGTATTTGGCGCAGTGATTTTTATTCCTTCGGTGTCGCTGACTAATTTGCGATTGGTGGCGACAACGAGCTGCAGATCAGCGTTTCTGCCAAGCGGAGTTATCGTAAATGTGAAATTATCGCGGCTATTGATACGATAGACGCCGGGCGCGGGATTGATAACGACGCCTTCGATCTCCGGCAGCGTTACCGTCCTGATGAGCGGCGGGATTACTATGCCATCCCTGAGCCAAACCGTATCTATCGGGAAGCAGGTATTCGGTTCGCGCAACAGCACAAAGCCCTCTTCGCCTATCTCGTCAAGCTCCCATTGCGTGAATGGCAGTGTGTTGAGACGCCAGTAATCCTGTCCGTTGACGCTTCGGTGCAGCATCGGCGAGCCATTGGTTACGCCAAGGTCGGCTGTAGCTCCGTAGTAGTCAGTTCCCATATCGTAAACAGGGTCGTAGGTAGCGTGCTTATACAGAGGCGAATAGAATATCGTGTCCGAGCCGCCTGCCGGTATGCTTATCACAATGCCGACATACTGTCCGTTCTCAAATCCGAGGTAATCGGCTGAGAGCTTGAAGCGGTAATGGCGGATCGTATCGCTGTAGCCCGTCAGCATTATCGAGTCTTCGGTTGCCGTAAAGGGCGAGAACAGGCGATTGCCTTCCAGATCCTGCACGGCGGCGCCGTCGATATTGATATATGTTATATGTATGCACGACTGGTTTTGAGCGGCTATCGTGTCGAACCTCATTGTCATCACATATTCGTCGCAACCCTCGTACAGGAACTGGTTGCCGTCCTTGTCAACGCCCATATTGTCGAATGTGGTCAGCATATACGGCGTATTGAGGTCGCCTTCCACTTCGCCAAGGTCGAGATTGGTCAGGAACACTGCCGAGCCGTGGTTGTTGTCGAGCACATAGTTTGTCGTACTGTTTTTCTGAACTGTCTGAGCTACAGCTAATTTCAGGTGATACCATTTGCCGGGCATCAGCGAGTCAGCCACAGCCTGCAGTTTATGTGTAAATCCGTCATATTCCATCATATCCTGCCCGACGTGGTTGTAGCGAAACAGTTGAGGATTGGTCGGGACAAAATAATACCGCGTCGGGAAAGAGCCGGGCGCATCGGGCGCATTGGCGTTAAGCCAGGTAGCAATTCCCGGAGTGGCATCATAACCGGTAGAAAATCTGTAAGTTAGAGCAGCATGAGATAGATGCATCGTATCTGCAAATGCAATGTCGTAATCTGCCGAAGTCGTTACACTGTAAGGATTGGTTGTCATCGTCAGTGTGTACATTGCGTTGGTGATACCCCAGTTAACATAGTCGATACCAACAGGTTTGCCGTCGGGCAGGCGGGCAATGTTATAGCGATAGTAAACGCCGTTTGCCTTCGTATGCTCCGTTTGCGCTGTCGGGTCGGTCAGTGGAAATGTTGCTGTCGTATTTTCCAGATCGCTGCCCGGAGGCGAATCGTAGGGACCGGTAACGAAGAATCCGAAAATGTCGTTTGCCTGATACACGCCTTCGGGATATTCATCGCTGGCGAAAACATAGTCGAAAGTAGCTTTGGATATGGCGGGCTGGAAGTCAAATTCGAGCGTCGAGCCAACCGTCGTCCACATAATATTATCCTGCGTGAGATTGTCGAGGTCGCGGTCGAACGACTGGTCGGGATTCCACGGACCGTTAGGCTGATGTTTGCGGTAGAACGCGCCGCCGGCAGGCAATCCGGTGGGATTGAACGAACCGTAGCCAAATTCCTCCACACCGTGCATAGTGTTCACACCGGCGAGAGTGGGATGCGTCGCCTTGTTATTGGTCATACCGTCGTTCAAACCGTGATTGGTCTTGTTCGGACCTTCCGCCATCAGGATTGGACCGGTACCCATCAGCAAGCCTTTGTCGAACTCGAAACCGGCGTTATCGCCATTCTCGAAATAGGCAAGCGAGCGTTCGTTGGCGTCATACTGAGTTACCACGCCATTGTAGGGCGCACCCGGATGTCCTGCCTGCCCCCAAACGTTATCGTCGGGTATTCGGGGCACTGTCAACCATCCGGTAGCGGGGTTCCAGTTCCAGCCCGAATGTTCGACGTTCTGGATACGCAGCTGGTCGCTGGGCGTATGCGAGTTAAGTAAAATCCGCCGCACAAGGTCTGTGGGCGTGTAGCTATGGATCGCCGCATCGCGGTCAACCCATATACTGTTACCCAGCGGCGCACCCGGACGCGCCGCCATATAAGCAGCCGACGGACCGCCCGAAACGGGGTCGTCGTACGCCATTCGCGTTTCAACTTTGTCGCCCTGCTTGCGCGACGTCGTGTCCTTCTTGACGGGCACGGAAGCGTGTATAAACATTGCTGATGCTAACACGCTGATAATCGTGATAAATAAAAACCTTCTTCTCATTTTGATTTCATTGTTATAACATTGTGATCATTGTCGGACCGAAAATTGCTGCAAATTTAAAAATATTTTTTTAGAAATATATCAGTAAAAAAAATAAAAAAACTCTTTTTGTACAAATCCACTGGTTTTTTGTACAAAAATATTTAGCGTGATAAAGTAACGATCAGCTATTTTACCTTATCTGATGGCTATTTTATAATTTTTACCGTTAAATATCGCAATATATAATCCTGAAGGCAACGAGACGACGGTCGAATCGCCCTGATAGAGCGCAATTGTCTTAGCAACAGCACCGGAAAGGGTATAAATCGTTGCCGTTCCCTGCTTGGAGGCGTGGATATGTATCCTGTTGTCGGACACCCAGACCTCGTCCGCCGTCGAGCTGTCAACAGCATCTATCGGATTGAATTTTATATCAAACACTGTCGGTTCCTGCACGCTGTAAACCGTAACGACATAAACGTCGGGCAAGGCACGGTTGACATTGGCGGTTTTGACAACGACCAAACCCCGCTCGTCGGGTATCAGCTGTCGGTTTGTGCTGATAGTCAGCGGGATATTCGCACGCGCGAGTTCAGGCTCTATCGTCAGTACAAAATTGTCGCGGCTCATCACATAGTAACTGCCGGCGGGCGGTTCGGTCTTAAGACCTTCGACCGAAGGCACAATGACCTGTCGCAGGAGTTCGGGTATCAGCTCTTCGTGCCGCAGCCAAATAGTGTCGATGGCATAGCCCGAATTAGGCTCGCGAAACAGGATAAAGCCCAAGTCGCCTATCCAGTCTATTTCCCATTGATTGACAGGTGTTGACGCCAGCGTCCAGCTTAAGCCGCCGTTGACGCTGCGATACAGTTGCGGCGAGCCGTCGGTGATATTCAGCTCCAATTTGCCGTTGTAGCCCGGTCCGGGCGGGATATACACCGGGGCGTAGCTTGCGTGACGGTACAGCGGTCCGTAAAAGACCGTATCCGTCGAGCCGCCCGGAATCGAGACGACGATGCCGACATACTGTCCGTTTACAAATCCGGGGAAATCGGTCGTGAATTTGAACTCGTAATTCCTGAGCGTATCTGCAAGCCCGGTCAACTGTAGCGTGTCCATTTTCAGGGCGGCGCTGTAGCTGAACAGCTTGGATCCGTCGGGCGCCAGAACAGCTTCGGACGGGATATTGATATAGCTGATGTAAATAATTGCATGATTGAGCGATGCGACGGTGTCGAAATGCAGATTCATCACATATTCGTCGCAATCGGCAAGATGATCGTCCACGTCTTCTTCGTGCGAAAACAGATTATAGTTGCCGTCCTCATCCTGACCAAGATAGTCAAAAGAGTCATACAGATAGGGATAGTGCAGGTCGCCTTCGACAGCGCCCAAGTCAAGGTCGGCAAGAAACACTCCGGAACCGTGATTGCGGTCGTTATCAAACGATACGGGAAACACATTAGGTGTATAACTGTTTTTTTGCGCCGTATTTGCGACTGCCAATTTCAGGTGATACCATTTACCCGGGATAAGTTTGTCGGCGACGGCTTGCAGTTTGACGGTGTAGCCGTCGTATTCCATAGTCGGGTCACCCTGATAATTGTAGCGAAAAAGATGGGGATTTGTCGGTACGGCATAATAATGCCCGGAGCCATCCGCTGGCGCTGAGCTATTAGGAGTCGGATTAGTGGTGTACCAGTTGCTGGGCAAACTAAACTGTTTGTAACCCCAGGCTGCCGCCTCTGCCGGAGTAAGAGGATATGACGGATTGGCAATCAGCTGTGACGGAAGTGTATATGTGAACGGAGGCGAAAGAGCCGGGTTATCCTGATAAAACACGTTCCATGCAATAGAATACGGATTTGCGTACGGAAGAATTTGATACCAGTACTTTTCTATAGATCCCCAGTTTACATAGTTGATTCCCACCGGATTGCCGTCGGGCAGGCGGGCTATATTATAGCGATAATACACGCTGTCGTTGTTCAAACGTGTATGCTCGGTCAGGACGCGATTATAAGGCGAATTTGTCGGGTTGACAATTGACCATTGCGCAGTCGTATTTTCGATATCGTCGCCCGGAGGCGTCTCAAACGGACCGGAAACGAAGAAACCGAACACGTCGTTAGTCAGATAAACGCCTTCGGGATATTCGTCGCTGGCGAAGATATAATTGAAGGTCGCCCGTCCGATAGCAGGCTGAAAATCAAATTCGAGCACAGAGCCGCAGGTTGTCCAAGTTATAGAGTCGCTTGTCAACGCGTCAAGGTCGCGGTCGAAGGAGTAATTGTCGTTCCACGCCATTCCGGGAT
This sequence comes from Tannerella sp., assembly GCA_031272455.1. GTDB lineage: Bacteria > Bacteroidota > Bacteroidia > Bacteroidales > Tannerellaceae > Tannerella. Next base: position 31,548 of record JAISTS010000002.1, read on the forward strand.
GGTGTTTATGCTTACCTGATGAGTAATCCGCAGCGTAATACAAAAACGAATTGCCAATAGGTTGGGGACTGTTGACCTGATGTTGCCCCTTGTTGTTGGATCCGTCGCTCATGCCGTGATGCGTCCTGTTAGGTCCTTCGGCACGCAGTCCGGGTCCGGTTGTAAGCAGCAAGCCCTTTTCAAGTTCGAACTTGTCGGGGTCGGCGTCGCCCTGAGTAAAGTGCAAAAGCGAACTTTCGTTAGGATCGAATGGGTTTGTCACATTTATTTGCGCGTTAGCCGGACTCCAGTTCATACCGCCTGCTCCGGTCGCATTGTTACCCGGATACAACGGGGAGGTATTTTGCGGAGTTTGAGTAACGGGGTCCCAGTCCCAGCCGACAAAGCGCACGTTTTGAATACGTTGCTGGTCTTCGGGGGTATGGGCTTTCAAGAAAATCTTGCGCACATAATCGGTAGGCGAATATGCGCTGATTGTGGCGTCGCGATTGACGTGGATACTGCCGGGCGCCGGCGTAGCAGAGCGGGTATAATACGTACCGGGTGCAGGTCCCTGTACATACCAGTCTCTCAGTTCTATGCTGTCATTTTCGCTGTCGGGCGCGACGTCTTTGCGCGTCTGCCCCACGACCGTAAGCGATGTCAGCATTGCTAAGCATAGAATACATAAAACTTTTTTCTTCATCACTGTTTAATTGTTTGAGCATTGTAATTTTGCTGTTAGTTATTTTACTATTATTTTCTCGTTTCGTTCGCGTACATTAATTATATATATGCCGGGCGGAAGCGCGACGGATGTTTCGCCTGCCGCCACGCGCAAGGTCTTGACCAAGGCGCCGGACAGATTGTAAATCCGCAGGGTTTCGGGCGATGCGGTGTTGATATACAGAGTGTTGTCGCCTGTACGCAAGTCGATTGTCTCAACTTTGCCGGTCGCAGCAGCATATTCGGTCGAAACGCTGATGACGACGTTAGTCTTGATATTGCTGACGACGATATGGAAACTGCCGTCGGCACGTCGGGTAATCGTTGTTTCGTAAGGCTGTGAGGTCTTTACGACGGGTATGGAGTCGCCCGCAAGACTAAGGTTGAACGCAAAATTTTCGCCATAGTCGATCAACGAGCTGCCTGCCGTCGGCAAGGACTCTATCCAGCTCGGTATTTGTAGCGTTATCAGTTGCGCTTTATTGCTGACCTTGAACTGCAAGGCTATGTGAATATGACCTATTCCTTTGGTTATCTTCAATGTATCGGTATAAATTCCGGCAGCAAGCCCTTCGCGTGGGCTGACAAACACCGAGTCGCCGAGTTTGTTCCAGCCTACGATATCGAACGCCTCGCCTTTGGCAAAAGTGGCTGCGTCGGCGGCAAAACCAACGGTATCGAGCTTTGTTATATATATCCCTGCATTGAGAAAATGTGTCCTGAAAGCATAGTCGGTTGTAAACAGCGAGCCGAATTGAACTTCGCCTTCGCCTTCAGGCTCGAAGCCGCTGAACGCTCCGCCTTCGATAATGACTAAATCGCCGTCGTTCCGAATCAAGCCTTCGTTGATTAATACCGCTCCCGTAGCTATGTTCAGCGTCAGCCCCTTCGGTATGGTCAGTGTATCTTCTTCGCTGACAGTAAGCGTTTTACCCGCCGGTATAGTGAGGTCGCAGGGCAGGATACAGTTGCCTGTCAAATTGTTTGAGTCTTTGGTTAGCAGCAGCCGGCTGAGGGACGTTTCTTCGTAATTGTTGCCGTGTCCGATGTCCATTTGCGAACCGATGCCATTGCCGCGCTTTGCACTCACATTGTCGTTAATAATGACAATCGAGCCGCTTTTGCCATAATTGCCGCCGCCTATGCCTGCGCTGAAAGTGCCGCCGGTGGCAGTAACTTTGCCGCCGGTAATGATGATATTGCCACCGCTGCCACCGCCTGCATCGCCGAAACCGCCGCCTATGCCTGCGCCGTTGTAACGTCCTGTGGCTGTAACTGTTCCGCCACGTATGATGATATTACCGCCATTGCCGTTAACTCCGCCGCCTATGGCTGCCGCATTGTTGCCGGCGACAGCTTCGACCGTCCCGTCGTTGATGGTGATATTGCCGCCATTGCTAAACAGCCCTCCGCCTATACCGGCGCCAAAAATATCGCCTCGTGCCGCTATATTGCCGCCATTAATGGTTACAGAGCCGCCGCCGCCCAGACCCGAATAGTGATATGTGATGGTGTCGGTGCCATTAATATAATCGTTTGAGGGATAAATTTTCAGTTTGCCGGTATTTGCGCCTTTCGACTGGGCGTAAATTGTCAGGCTGCTGCCTTCGTAAACGCCTATACCGCCGTAAATTACAAAATCGCAACTGTCGGCAAGAATCAGATGCACATTGCCGCTGAGAAAAACCCTGCCGTCGGTATCTTTCACGCTTCCGTGAGCATAATACCAGCCGCTGCCCCAGTCTTTGACCGCCGGATTAAAATTGATGGCGGTCGGGCAAATCTTCACGCTGCCGTCGGCGTCGATATATTTAACGTTATCCTCCGCCGCGACCGAAACAGCTGTAAATAAGGCGATTATCAACAGCAAAACAAGACTTCCCCGTCCCTGTTCGCGTGAATATGTTCGCTTATCCGAGTACTTCATACTGTTTAATTTCTCTATTCGGGGACAAAAATAAGAATAAAATAAACACCAACGATAAAAAAATCAATATTTTTTGCTGTGTCGCAAGAATTTTTTATATTTGCGATGCAAAAGAACGGTATAAAATGGAACAGTTTTACGACGCAATTGATTTGCTCAAGGGGATGATATCGCGACCTTCGTATAGCCGCGAGGAGGGCTTGGTAGCCGATTTTCTGGAAGATAAATGGCGCAGTGCGGGCTATGAGGTGCAGCGTTCGGGCAATAATTTGTGGCTGATGCCGCCTTCGTACGACGCTGCGAAGCCGAATATCCTGCTCAATTCGCATATCGACACCGTCAAACCCGTCGCCGGATGGACGCTCGACCCGTTTGCGCCCGACGAAGACGACGACCTGCTTTACGGGCTGGGAAGCAACGACGCCGGCGCAAGCCTTGTGTCTATGTATGAGGCGTTTACCGTGCTTGTCAAGCGTCCGCAACCGTATAATCTGTTTCTGTTAGCATCGGCTGAAGAGGAGATTTCGGGTCAGGGAGGTGTCGCCAGCGCACTGCCATTGCTGCCGCCGATGAAGTTTGGCGTGGTAGGCGAGCCGACGGGGATGCACCCCGCGATAGCCGAGAAAGGATTGATGGTGCTCGACTGCACCTGCCGCGGTCGCGCCGGACATGCCGCCCGCGACGAAGGAATAAATGCCATACTGCTGGCTATCAAAGATATAGAATGGTTCAGCAGCTATGTTTTTCCGCTTAAAAGCGAGCTGCTCGGCGACGTGAAGATGACCGTTACGATGATCAGCGCCGGCACACAGCACAACGTCATCCCGGACGAATGTCGCTTTACGGTTGACATACGCACTAACGAGCTGTATTCCAACCAGTCAGCTTTAGATGAGATAAAACGCAATGTAGGTTGCGAAGTCGTCGCGCGCAGTCTGCGCCTTAACTCCTCGCAGATCGACCGCGAGCATCAGTTTGTGCAGCGGGCTACGATGCTGGGCAAGACGCCGTTTGGCTCGCCGACAATGAGCGATCAGGCGCTGATGCCGTTTCCGACGGTCAAAATCGGACCGGGCAGCCCCTCGCGCTCGCATACCGCCGACGAATTTATTCCCCTGTGCGATATCAGGGAAGCTATAGAGGTGTATATCAGACTGTTGGATGGACTTAAAGTATAAAAATGAACGCTAAAAAAATAATGCCTGAAAATGAAGACACAAACGATTTGAACCGCCTGTACGAATCGAATTATGCAGCGTTGCTGCGCTTTGCCCGACGTTTCATCGACGACGAAGCGGCAAAAGATGCTGTACAAGACGTTTTTACGGAGCTATGGGAAAACGGACGCGCGCGCTGCGACGACCCGTCAGTCAGAGCCTATCTATTTGCCTGCGTCCGCAATCGCTGTCTTAATATCCTTAAACACATACAGATAGAGGAAGACGCGCTGGCTCAAATCCAAACAGAAAATCGCCTGCTCGAACTCGACCTCTACGACTCGCCCGAAACGCTGCTTATCAACGACGAAAACCTGCAGCAAATAAGCCAACAAATCGACCGGCTGCCCGAAAAGTGCCAAAATATTTTCAAATTGGCGTACAATGAGGGCAAAAAAAGCGCCGAAATAGCCAAAATTTTCAACCTTTCGGTACGTACTGTCGAGCATCAGCTTTATCTCGGATTGAAAAATCTCAGAAAAAAATTGCGCCCGTCTTAAGTAAATCACGTCTTACGATTGTATTAATATATGATAATGGAAAATGTACCCGAAAATATCATCATCAGGTCGTTGCAGGGGACTGCCGGCGCCGAAGATGAGCGAAAGCTGAACGACTGGCTGAAAGCAGACAGCCGTAACGCAGTGATGTTTGCCGAGATGCGCGAAATCTGGACATCGCGTAACGCCATATCCGACAGCGAAACAGCATTGGGATGGCAGAACTTGCAGAAGCGCATCGCCGAGCGGCAATCGACGCCTGTCAGCCGCCTTACATCACCCGAACCGAATGACAAACAGCCGCACATACCGCGATGGATAAGCTATGCCGCTGCAATTCTTATAGGCGCGGTCGTCGCCTCGACAGCTTGGCTCGTCATTCAGCCGCGTACGATACAGGAAAAACTCGTTGTCCGCAACGAGATATATAACAACGGCGGCTTCCGGCAAGTCGAGCTGCCCGACAGTTCGTTGGTATGGCTTAACGGCAAGGGTAAATTGACTTATAATGAGGGTTTTGATGCCGACGGACGCACAGTAGCGCTCGAAGGACAGGCTTATTTTGAAGTGGAAAAAGACGCTGCCCGCCCGTTTGTAGTCAAGATGAACGAACTGCAAATACAGGTAAAGGGCACCTCGTTTGATGTGAGGCACGACGATGATAATCACACACTTATCACTCTCGTAACCGGAAAGTTGAGCATCAGCAGCCTCGACGCCAAAGGACAGCTCGCGGCGACGACACAATTAGACGCCGGACAGCAAGCCGTCTATGACCCGCAAACGCAAACGATAGCCGTAACATCCGTCGAAACAGACTATTACGCCCTGTGGAAAGATGGCACATACCGTTTCGCGGAAGAGCCATTCGCCAACATCGCCCGACAGATGGAATACCATTTCGGAGTGAAAATAAAAATGTCGAAACGCACTGCTGCACGGCGCTTTACGGGACTTATCACACCCGACCACAGCGTCAGCGACGTGCTCGACATACTGCGCAAAAGCAGCGCGGTCAAATACAGGATTGCCAATTCAACCGTAATTATTAGTGAGTAAATAACATAATGTCAAACACTTAAAACCTGAAATGCCTATGGACACAGTTTAATCAATACCGACGTTAAACTCTTTGTTGCCAAAGAGTTGAGCCGGACGAATTGCGACTTCATCCGGCTCAAAGTGAGTTTTTTAATTATCTATTTTTGCCGACATCCCGTAAAATCGAACAAGCGGATGAAGGCGTAACCAAAAAACATACAAATTTATGAATTTAATAAGAATCAAGGGATTTTTCCCGCAAAAAATTTTAGTTATCATGAAAATGATTGTGATACTTCTGATACTCGGTCTCGTTCCTGCATTCGCCGACAGCTATGCTCAGGAAACCAAACTGACTGTGAATGAGCAGAGTATCGAATTGGACAAATTACTTAGCAAAATCGAAGCTCAAACGGAGTTTTTCTTTTTCTACAGTAATGACGAAGTGGATAAGGGAATGAAAGTCAGCGTGAACGTAAGGAACAAAACAATTACCGACATTCTGGATCAGGCTCTTAAAGGCAGCGACATCGCATATCAGGTGAAAGACAAAGTCATTATCCTTGCAAAGAAAGAGTTGCTTAACACGTTGCAACAAACCGCCAAACATATCACCGGACGAGTAGTTGACCAATTCGACGAACCCGTCATTGGCGCAAATGTTGTTGAAAAAGGCACGTCGAACGGGATCATTACGGATGTGGAGGGCAATTTCGCCCTGACAGTCAGCGACAACGCCACGTTGCAAATTTCTTACATTGGCTATATTACGCAGGAAGTCAGCATATCAGCGACGACCGGTTCGCTGTTAATCAGGCTTATGGAGGACACGCAAGCGCTTGAAGAGATTGTTGTTGTCGGTTTCGGTACGCAAAAGAAAGTGAACCTGACAGGTTCGGTCAGCGTAGCCGATGCCAAAGTATTCAAAGACAGACCCGTAGCAACGGCTGCACAGGCATTGCAGGGTATGGTTCCGGGCTTGCTTATCACCCAAAACGAGGGTGGTCCGTCATACAATTCCTCGATTCAGATTCGCGGAAAAGGTACGATAGGTCAAGGCTCGCAGGACGGCGCTCTTATCCTGATCGACGGTATGGAGGGCGACATCAACACCATCAATCCGCAGGACATCGAGAGCATTTCAGTCCTCAAAGACGCTGCCGCATCATCAATTTACGGTTCGCGGGCGCCTTTCGGAGTGATGCTTATCACCACCAAGCGCGGTAAATCGGGCAAACCGACCCTTAACTATAACAACAGTTTCCGCTGGAACACCCCGATACGTATGCCAGAACCGGTTGATTCATACACACTTGCGCTCTATCTGAACGATATGCAGAGCAATGCGGGCGGCGCTCCGTTGATTTCGGACGAGACTATGCAGCGCATTCAGGACTATCAGGCGGGAAGAATCTCCACGGTTAACATTCCCAGTCCCCAGAACTCTTCAATCTGGGCAGGCAAAACGTACTCTAACGCTAATGAGAACTGGTTCAAGAACACGTTCAACGAGATGGTAATGTCGCAGGAGCACAACCTGAGCATATCGGGCGGTGAAGAAAAATACAAGTACTACTCTTCGCTGCAATATATGGATTATCAAGGACTTCTGACCTTCAACACCGACCAGAAGCAGCGCTACTCAGGCTCGGCTAAATTGGATATTCAGGTAACCGACTGGCTGCAGTCGAACACCAGTTTCCGTTTCGTTCGCGAAGATTACAAGAGACCGTACTATATGCCTAATATGCAGTATCTTGCAATGTCGGGCTGGGCAAATATCCCGATGTACGACGACAACGGTTATCTGACCAACAACGGTCCGTATATACTTCAGATTCGCGACGGCGGTAACATTTACAATCAGAACGACGCTTTAAGCCTTCAGCAACAGTTTGTTATCGAGCCGATTAAGAACTGGAAGACCTACGGCGAGTTCAACTACCGCATCAACTACAACAACTCGAAATCGGTTTACAACCGCGTTTTCGATCACAACGTAAGCGGTGAAGAAATACCTCTGATAAACGACAACGGGGTTTCGGAAGGTTTCAGTAAGACTAATTTCCTGAATACCAATGTTTATTCGGAATATACCCGTCAGATAGGCGACCACACGCTGAAAGGGATGGTAGGTATGCAGTCAGAACTCTGGCAAAACCGTTATTTCAGCGCCGGCAGAGTAGGCATCATGGTTCCGGGTATGCAGGATATCAACATCACCAACGGTTACGATCCTACCGGCAACTATATAAATCCAAGTGTGGCAGGTTATCGCGACCACTGGGCTACTGCAGGCTATTTCGGACGTGTCAACTGGGACTACAAACAGAAATATATGCTGGAAGGCAACCTTCGTTACGACGGCTCTTCACGTTTCCGCGCCGACAATCGCTGGATATGGCTGCCATCGGTTTCGGGAGGCTGGAACATCGCTTTTGAGGATTTCTGGGAGCCGCTTCGTCCCTACGTCAACAGCTTCAAGCTGCGTGCATCGTACGGCGACCTTGCCAACCAGAACACGTCAAATTATTATCCTACCTATCTGACAATCGGTACGGGAATGGCTAACGGCAACTGGCTTATCAACGGCGCCAAACAAAACACTGCGGAAGCTCCGGGTCTGATTTCTTCGACCCTCACATGGGAACGCATACGCAGCATCAACTACGGTTTCGATTTCGGCGCATTAAACAACCGTCTTACCGGTTCGTTTGAGCTATTCACCCGTTACACTCTCGATATGGTTGGTCCGGGTATGTCGCTGCCGCAAACACTCGGCGTTGGAGTGCCTTACACTAACAATACCGACATGAAAACTTACGGCTTCGACCTCAATATCAGCTGGAACGACCGCCTGAGCAACGGCTTGGGATACGGTATTGACGTCCGTCTGAGCGATGCACAGGCGGTAGTAACGCATTATACCAATAACCCTAACGGCTATCTTGACAACGGCTATGGCAGATATTATCAGGATGGCTGGGTGATAGGCGACATCTACGGATACAAGACCAAAGGCATTGCGAAAACGGATGCTGAAATGGAAGCGCATTTAGCGACCTTGCCCAATGGCGGTCAAAACCTCTTAGGTACAGGCTGGCAAGGCGGCGACCTGATGTTCGTTGACGTCAACGGCGACGGCACGATAGGTCCGGGTCTGAACACGACCAACGACCATGGCGACCTCGTTAAGGTTGGCAATAACACTCCGCGTTACCTCTACAGTTTCAACCTGTTAGCCGATTATAAAGGCTTCGATGTACGCGCTTTCTTCCAAGGAGTTGGCAAACGTCAGGTGAGGGTTGAAGGTCTGAATATGTTTACCGTGATGTACAACAGTCAGAACTATATCGCGGTATTCAAATCGCACTTGGATTATTTCCGCGACGACCCCAATCATCCTCTCGGACTTAATACGGATTCCTACTTCGGACGCCCGTATAACGACCGCTTCAACAATATTGCTGAAGCCCAGTCCGGCGACAAGATTATCGACCGTTTCATTCAGAACGCTGCCTACTTGCGTCTGAAGAACCTTCAGATTGGCTACACATTGCCGGCTTCACTGACAAAGAAATTTGCAGTTCAGAACTTCCGCATCTATGTGTCGGGCGAAAACCTGCTCACATTCACCAAGATGTTTGAAGAATTTGACCCCGAAGGAGTTGATTATCGCGTTCCTAACAGCGATGGTACCATAAATTATACCAGTAACTCACAAGGCTCCGGATACCCGATGTTGAAAACTTATTCGGTAGGTTGCAGTATTAACTTTTAAAAATAAAACGATATGAATAAGATAAATATTTTCAAAACATCACTTTTGGTATTTGCGGTTGGCACTATATTGTCGTGTACAGATAGTTTTCTTGACCGCGAACCACTGTCTGTTCTTACCCCCGAAGTATTCTATACCGAAGAAAGTCAGCTGGCTTCGTTTGGCAACTATTATCTTCGGTCGCTTCCTTCGCAGTCGTATTTTACGGATATTAACGTTTGCCGTCCGCTGTCGCGCGACCTCTATTATTTCTATGTCTCCGACATCTACACCGACAATCAGGCTAATTTCCAGACTACCCAAAGGTACTTCACCGAACATTCCGACCACATGACCGGCGACGACCAGTTAGACAACTTCTTTTCAAGATTGTATGCCATGAACTGGTTCCTGCAGACCACTCTTCCGCGCCTTAAGGAAGGTACGCTGAGCGGCAATCAGACGAACTGCAGCTATTATATCGGAGAGATTTATATGCTGCGTGCATGGATTACGTGGTATGCACAGATCAGTTACGGCGACCTGCCCATTATTACCAGAACTTTGCCTGACGACAAAGAAGTGCTGATAGAAGCGAGCAAGCGTCAGCCCCGCAATGAGGTTGCGCGCTGGATGCTGGCTGACCTCGATTCGGCTATAATGTATATGCCCGATAACGGTTCTACGCCCGCAGGCAAACAACTGCCGGGTAAATATGTGGCGCTGCATATCAAATCGCGCATAGCGCTCTTCGAGGCTACTTGGCTGAAATATTTCAAGAATACCCCGTTTGTGCCTAACGGTCCGGGATGGCCCGGCGCTGCAACACATCCTAACTATCAGTTCCCCGCAGGAAGTATTGATAATGAGATCAACTGGTTCCTCGACCAGGCTATGGCGGCTGCCGAACAGGTTGCCGACAACTATCCGCTGATGGAAAATACGGGATTGCTGCCTCAAGATGCTGCAGACCCCAAAAATCCGTATTTCGATATGCTTTGCAACGCTACCGATTACACTAATTATTCGGAAGTTCTTGCCTATCGCGAATACAGTCAGGCGCTTGGGTTGACGCATAACGGCGTTCAGTCGGCAAACCTCGCTAACGACCAGGCAGGCATGACCCGCGCATTGGTCGAGAGTTTCGTTATGAAAAACGGTCTTCCTATCTATGCGACAAACTCCGGCTACAAAGGCGACGATTATATTGAAGATGTACCCGTTGACCGCGACGACCGCCTGCGCCTCTGGCTCAAACTGCCCAATCAGGTTAACGTGCTGTTTAATCTGAGTGCAATGGCTACGGGTCAGGTTAACGAGCCTCCTTTCCCGCTGCTTACTCTTGGCGACTGGATGAGGTATAACACAGGTTACACTTCGCGTAAGGGCGCATCGCAGGATGGCGCTCAGATGTCGCCCAAATCGCACGTTGCATGGCTGCCCAGCCCAATGTTCCGCTCTGCCGAGGCTATGCTCAACTATATCGAGGCATATTACGAAAAGAACGGCGCGATAGGCGGCAAGGCAGACCAGTACTGGCGCGCTCTGCGTCGTCGCGCTAATGTTGACGAGGATTACAACAAGACAATCGCCGCTACCGATATGCAGAAAGAAGCAGCCACAGGCAACTGGGCTTGCTATTCGGGCGGCAAACTTGTTGACCCGACTCTGTTCAATATCCGCCGCGAGCGCAACAGCGAGATGTGGGGTGAAGACTGCCGCAAGTTCGATATACGTCGCTGGCGTGCTATGGACCAGTTGATTAACTATAAGGATAAAAACGGCTTCGGCTATCAGCCCGAAGGTATCAAACTGTGGACTGCCGACGGCAAGCCGGGCAAGAATCACGAGGCATATTATGCAGCTCGCGCGTTGGAACTGCAACTGACGGGCGCAAACGCCAACTATGCCGAACTGACCTACGGCGAAACCGGCTCAGTATCAAGTCCCGATAAGAGCCAATACCTCCGCCCGTTCCAGTTATCGACAGGCTTCAATATGTATCAGGGTATGATGTGGAAGATGGCTTGGTATCTCTATCCAATAGGCTTGGGTCGTATGCTCGACGCCTCGCCGGTTGATGGCGATATCACCCAGTCATCCATCTACCAAAATCCGGGCTGGTCTCTTGAGTCGTCAAGACCCGCAGAGGATTTGAACTGGTAAAAAGTTATCATAGCATTAAACGTTATTAGAAATGCCATCTCGTAAAGAAATGGCATTTCTTTTTTTTTGAAAAAAATTCCTGCAACTAACCACCTGATATTAAGAGGTATATCAGTGATTATGTTTTAGAACATATTTCATTTATTTTGCATTTTATTAAGACTTGATTACCTTTGCAGTATTCTATTACGAAACATAAATTAAAATCTATGAAAAGAAACGTTAAGAAAAAAGAATTTTTGTTTATTAATCGGGATGCATTGCGTAAATGCTTGAGTTTATTGTGCATCCTTTGTTGCAGTTCTCTAATTGCTTTTGGGCAGAAAGTTGTTAAAGGACGAGTTATTGATGCTACCGGCGAAACTGTCGTCGGGGCAAACGTAGTCGAGAAAGGGACTACGAATGGTAGCAGCACCGATCTGGAGGGTGAATTTACGCTGACAGTCGGTAATAATGCTGTTATAAGAGTATCATTCATTGGATATGTGCCTCAGGAGGTCGCGGTTGGCAATCAGACCTTTTTGAACATTGTGCTTCAGGATGATTCACAGACTTTTGATGATGTGGTTGTTACAGCGCTCGGTATTAAACGCGACCAAAAAGCGCTAGCTTATTCCACTCAAACCGTTAAAAGCGAAGCTATTACGGCGGTTAAAGGCGCGGAAGTCGCTACTTCGCTGACGGGTAAGATTTCCGGTTTGAAAGTCATTAACACCGCCGAGTTTGAAGACGACAACAAGCCTAACCTGTTGCAGCTGCGCGGCGAGACGGCGCTGTTAGTCATTGACGGTATGCCGGTTTATCACGCCAACATGCGTGAAATCGCCGCCGACGACATCGAATCCATCACCGTCCTGAAAGGTCCGACCGCATCGGCTCTTTACGGTTCGCGCGGTTCGAGCGGCGCTATCATGATCACCACTAAACGCGCCACAAAAGATGGTTTGGATATTTCCTTCAATTCCAGCAACATGTTTCATGCGGGATTTTTGGTTTTCCCGCAGCCACAAACCCACTACAGCGCCGGTAACAACGGCATTTACGACGACTACGATGATGTATGGGGCGATTTGCTCGACATCGGACGTATGGGTAGCCAATACAACCCTTATACGTATGAATACGAAATGCGCGAACTGAAATCGGTTGGAAAAAACAACCTGAAAAATTTCACCGTTCCGGGCTATACGCTCAATAACAACGTATCCCTCGCTTACAAGGCGCAGAACGGCAGTTTCCGCTCTTCGCTGACACAGATTCACCAGAAAGGTTATTATCCGAACCAATACGCTAACCGCTTCAGTATGAACTTGGGAGGCGATATTCACCTCGGGCGCCTCGACTTGGACGCTTCGATGAACTATACCCGCCGTATCGTGCCTAACTTCGACGACGACGGCAACGGTCAGAGTTCGCCGCTCTACACGATGACTTTGTGGATGGGTACCGACTGGGATATCCGCGATTA